>NZ_JAWMPX010000030.1:0-60805 GCF_033101155.1 Tropicimonas sp. TH_r6 | reverse complement strand
GCTAGGGAACTAAGCATTTCCTTGTAGCTCCAGAGAATCCAAGCTGCGTGCCAACGTTCATCCTTGGGGGATAGCATGAGCATTCCATGAAACGGTGTACCTTCGGTATTGAACTGTTCCTAAAGAGCAATGTCAGCAAACGTTGTTATTTCGTAATCGCTAATAGGCCCTATCCTGTCTTTGACACTCTCAAGTAGATCTCTTCCGAGGCTTGTACGAGGCAAAGTGTCGTTCATTTCAACCAACCGCCTTAGGCCTTGCTGGGCCAACTCATTCTCGTCTAGGCAGTTTTCTTCCAACTGGAAGATGTCCGTTGCCCAATGCGTTGCGGTTTCTACCTGTGGTACATAGGCGCTGATGATGTCTGTTGTGTCGTCGGAAAGGGCGAGAATTTCATTCAAATAGAATTCAAAAGACTTGTCGATTGCATCTAACGTGTTTCCTTCTCGAACGTCTTGAAATTGGGCGCGTGCTCGAAGCACGCGATGAAAGAGAAGGGTGACCCTTTTGGCTATTCCTTCATTGAAATCGGTCAGACTATTGTTGGGGCTCATCACCCAATCCTCGCAACTTTGGCGTCTGTCTCGCTCAGGAACGCCGCCCAACTCTCCATCATTTTCCGTCGCTTCTCGAACACGTCCGAGCGGGCATAGGCTTGCTCGACGGCATCGCCCGTCTTGTGCGCCAGCGCGGCTTCCGCAACCTCGCGGGGGTAATTCTTCCTCTCCTGCGCCCAAGTCCGGAATGACGTGCGGAAGCCGTGAATATCGGCATCGAAGCCGAGTTCCTTGACCAGCTTGGAAAGCGTCATGTCGGACAGAACCTTGCCGCGCAAACTGGGGAAGACGAGGCCGGACCCGTCGCGCAGGTCTGCCGCTTCAGCCAGTATCTCCATCGCCAGCTTGGTTGCCTTCCATGCGCGCGAAGCATGGACCGTTTCAATACATCCGGCAACGTCCGAGTAAGGCAGCGCCTTGCGGTGTTTCGCCTTCCGCTCCACGCGCGGTAGGGCAAGAGACTGTGCCGTTGATGGATTGCTGGAACACATGCCTTCGGCAATGCCCCACTTGAACACGTAGGAAATTCGATAGACCAGCTTGCGCGCCAAATGTGGCACCTTCTCCCGAGCGGCCAATATAGCCTGCCTGATGTCGGCGCTCGTGACTTCTGGCAACGGAACCGCGCCGAAATGCGGAAAGATGTAGGTTTCAAGCGTGGAGAGGAACGCGGCCCGATCCTTGGGGTTCTTCCAGGTCGGGGAGAGTTCTGCATGTGTCTTGTGGGCGGCTTCTTCAAACGTCAGGACGGCTTGCGCCTTGCGCCTTGCGCTTCTGCGCGAGCGGGTCGCCGCCAGCACGGGCAACGCGCTTGTTTTCCAACGCCTGCTCCCGTGCTTCTGCCAGCGTCACGACCGGAGGGCTTCCGAGTCCCATTTCCCTCCGCTTGCCCCGGATAACGATGCGCTGAACCCACGATTTGGCGCCGCTCGTCTTCACGAGAAGGAACAAGCCGGTGCCCTTGCCATCGTGATACTTGCCGGGCTCCTTTGCGGAACTGACGAACGCGGCCGTCAGGGCTTTGCGGGTGGCTGTGGTTGCGGAAGGCATTTGTTCCCCCAATCGTTCCCCCTCAATATAGTGGAACAACTCGGAACATGAAAGCACAGTGGGGAGTAAAGCAACCTTATTTCAAAGGTATGTGAAGTTTTTCCGGAACATGCCGGAATACAATATGGCGCCGTAGGGATCGCTACGTTGTTCTGCAGCCAATGGTCAGGCTTTGCCCCGGCGCAGGTGCAACTGGCGGTGTGATCGCGCCGAACCACCCATCCATGGTGAGCCCGATCACATTGACGTTGGCGGCTCTTTAGATTGCCCGGTGGCTGGGATATCGACAGCCGTATCCCGTTTTGAGCTGCCATTGGTGCCGTCTTGGCTGCATTGTTCGAGGCAAGACCTTAAAGGAGCCTGTCCATGTCATTTCGTTCCCACGCCTTGGCGACGGTGATTGCCTGTGCGGTTCCCGTCGTTGCGTCTGCGCAATCCAATGCGCTGCCGCCTGCGCTCCTCTCTCTCGAGTTGAACGCGATCCACGATGTTGGCGGCGCCTGCCGTCTGAGCTTCCTCGTGCGGAATGAGACGGGGACCGCGATCGACAAGGCCGTGTTCGAGACGGTGATCTTCGACCCGTCCGGTGGGGTTGCCAGCCTGACCCTGTTCGATTTCCGGGACCTGCCAGCAGATCGGCCCCGTGTTCGGCAGTTTGACCTGCCTGAAATGTCCTGCGGTACTATCGGTCAGGCCTTGATCAACGGGGCGAATACCTGCGTCGTGGACGGGGCTGACAGCGAGATTTGCGACTCGGCCCTGTCGCTCGACAGCCGTCTCGAGGTGGAGTTGCTCGGATGAGCGCCCTGGAAACACTGCGCGGGATTCTCGATCTCGGCGGACCGGTGATCGCGATCCTGTTCGTGCTGTCGGTGCTGGCACTCGGCGTGACGCTTTACAAGATCTGGCAGTTTGCAACCTCCGGGGTCGGTCGCCACAAGGTGTTGTCGGAGGCCCTTGTCGCCTGGGATCTCGGCGACCGTCGCGCGGCACGCGCGAAACTGGCCGAGAGCCAGAGCTACCTTGCGCCGCTCGTGGGCGCGGCGATGACAGATCCGGACCAGCCCGGCCTCGACGCACGACTCGACGCGGAAGCCGGTCTGGCGCTCGCCGGGCTGGAGCGCGGGTTTCGCTTTCTCGACACCGTGGCCCAGCTGGCGCCCCTTCTCGGGCTCTTTGGCACCGTGCTTGGCATGATCGACGCGTTCCAGAGCCTTCAGAAAGCCGGGTCTTCGGTCGATCCATCGCTGCTGGCCGGGGGGATCTGGGTTGCGCTGCTGACCACGGCAGTCGGGCTTGCGGTTGCCATGCCGACCTCGATGATCCTCGCCTGGCTCGAAAGCCGGACCGCGGCCGACCGGGTCTTTGCCGACAAGGCATTGCGGACCGTTCTGGTGCCGGGCATCACCGACCCGGGGGGGGAAGACGAGCGCGGTGCCGCGCCGGTTGCGACGCATGCGTAATGTCGCCCCCTTTATTCGCCGCCCGGTGGCGCTGACACCGCTCATTGACGTAATCTTCCTGCTTTTGCTGTTCTTCATGCTGTCCTCGACCTTCTCGAAATTCGGCGAAATCGAACTGCGTCAGGCAGCGCCCGGAGCGTCGGCGCCCAGCACGGTCGAAGACCGTGTCTTTGTGCAGCTTGGCGCGGACCGGCTGACCCTCAACGGTGCTGACCTCTCCCTGGACGACCTGTCCGCGCGGATCGAAGCCGGTCAGGTTCTGGTCAGCCTCGACGCCGACACCTCGTCACAGCGGCTGGTCGATCTGCTTGTTCGGCTGCGCGGGCGGGAGGACCTCAGCGTCACGGTGCTGGAGTGAAACCATGATCCGCCCTCCCACACCGCGGCGCAGGCGCGACTCGACCATCGCGCTGATCAACGTGGTCTTCCTCATGCTGATCTTCTTCCTGATCGCCGGTACGGTTGCGCCTCCGCTCGATGGCGAGGTGACCCTTGTCGACACGACCGGGTTGGAGGGGCGTGAACCGCCGGACGCGCTTGTCCTGCGCAAGAACGGACAGCTCATCTTCCGTGGGCTCCCGGTCGATCCGGAGGCGTTCATGGCCGATCAGGCGGCCGAGCCGGTGCGGATCGTCCCGGACCGCGAGGCCTCGGCGGAGCGTTTGATCGAAGTGACGGGCGCGCTTCGCCGCTTTGGAGCCCCCTCTGTCTTCATCGTAACCGAACAGGCGCTCCCATGATCCGCCGGTCGGCAGCCATCGCGGCCGTGGCCCTTCTGCTGTCGCTTGCCGTGCATCTCACCGGTCTCGGCCTGACCGTTCGCGTGCGGCCCGAGCCGCCTGCAGACCTTGCCGCGGCAGACGCGGTCTCCATGGGGACGGCCTTCGAGGATCTCGCCGAAACGAGTTCTGAACCGGCCCCGGCCGAGACCGCCCCGGTCGCCGCCCAGCCGGTCGCTCCGCCGGAACCGGAGCGGACCGATCCGCCCACGACGATGGCCCTCGTGGCATCGGACAATCCACAGAATGTGTTGTCGCCCGACTTGGGCGAGGCGGAAAGCCCGGAACCGGAGCAGGTCAGCCCCGTCGAGCCGGATAGCACCGGTGCCGACACGCCCTCGGTCGGGGACCCGTCGGGCACCCCACCGGACGGACGGGCCGCCGCACCGACCACGCCGCCGGTCGAAGCCAGCCCGGTCAATGACACATCAGCGGCGCAACCGGTCGATCCTGTCGCCGCTGAGCCCGTCGCGGCTCCAACGGTCGCGACCGCGCCCGCGGCGCCAAGCCCGACCGCCCCGGAGCCGGTCCAGAGCGTCCCCACGCTGCCGATTGCGCAATCCCCCGACGTCGCGTCGATCCCGGTTGTCTCGGCGGAAACGGAAACGGTCGATCCCGCACCACCCGAGGCGGCTGTTGAACCGGTGCCCGACACTTCGGAGCTTGCGACCGGCGAGGAGACGACCGGTGAGTCCGAGCTGGCCGTCCTGTCCTCGCCACGACCGCAGCTTCCAACCAGACGCCCCCCAGTGCCGCCCTCGACGCAAACGGCCGATCCGAACACAGTGCTGGAGGTCGACGACGACTCCGAGCTGGCCGCGATCATGCGCGGCGAGATCGACTATTCGATCTTTGGCGGCGGCGGGTCGAGGTCCAGTCGAAGCAGCGGCACGGGTCGTGGCCCCGGAAACGCCGATGTCACCAATTATGCAGGGCGGGTGCTGATGCATCTGAACCGGGCGCCGACCATCCCCATCCGGACACCTGGCTCGGCCCGGGTTATCTTCGAGCTCAATCGCGACGGGACTGTTTCGTGGGTCAACATCACCAGAAGTACGGGAACGTATGAGTTCGATACCGCCGCCCGGCAACAGGTTCTTCAGGCATCGCCTTTCCCGCCTCCGCCGCAAGGGGCCCAGCGACGGTTCAGCTTCGTCTATCGGAGCAACTGACCGGGTAAGGAAGGAATTCCCGGGAACAGGGCCCGTGCCGGTGGCCATTTCGGGTTCGACAGAATCTCAGTGTCCGGGAGAGCCGTCCTCGTCTCGCAGGATGGCAATGCCGTCCGGGCGCAGGTTCCGGTGCAGCAGGATCATCTCCCGTCTTGCTTGGATCTCGGGGATGGAGACGCGCCGAATGCTCCCCATACGGGAAAGCCCGCGCCAGTCCGGCACAACGGCATAGCCGAGGCCCCGGGCGACCGCCGAGGCGATGGCTTCCAACGCGTCGAGTTCGCAGAGGATCCGCTCCGGAGCGACATGTCCCTTGAGCCACGGCGCCAGGAGCCTGCCACCCCAGGAGGCGGTATCGTAGACGAGGGCACGATCTGTCGCGATGATCTCCTCTGCCGATCGGTCGTCGCCGGACCGGATGATGAGCACGAAGGGCTGGGTCTCGATCGGGACGAGGCCGAGCGCTTTGGGGATCTCGAAAGGCGGACGGATCAGGAAGGCGGCATCGATTTCCTGGCGCGAGAGCCGTTCGAACAGCTCGCGCGACGTCCCCGGAACGATATGCAGTGACGCGCCGGGCGCGGCGTCAGGCAATCTGGCGAGAAGGGCGGGGATACGGTCGCTGAGCGCGGTCGATATGGCGCCGAGGCGGATCTCTCCGCTGAGGCCGGTCTGGTCCAGATCCGTTGCGAGCTGTTCCATCTCGGCGCAGATCCGGCGCAGACGGGGCAAGCTCGCCAGACAGGCCGGTGTCGGCGCAACCCGTTGCCCGGCCCGGACCACAAGGCTTTCCCCAAGTTCTGCCTCAAGGCTCCGGACCCGTTGCGTGACAGCAGCTGGCGTGAGCTGTTGGAGGCGCGCAGCCGCGGCAAAGGACCCGGTCTCGACAACCGCAACCAGAGTTCGAATGAATCTTGAATCCATGCAAAACCTATCTTCTGAATTCAATTAAACATAGTATTTCTTCGTTTTGAAGCATGTTAAATGTTTCTTGCGCGGCCTTCCGGAGACAGGGCCGCTATGGGAAACTTTTCCGCAGGGGTGCCAATAGGATGTCCAGTGCGGGTCTTGCGGCAAGGGCAAAAAAATGACGACATTGGAAGCCAGGTTCAGCGGCCTTGGAGCCGACAACGCACCCGGACAAGAAGTGCGGCAAAGCGTGGATCAGGTTGCGGCCCTCCAGCGCGGGGAACGCATGGACGGAGCGCCCGTCGATTTCTCGCATGGCGATGTCGATGCCTTTCCGCCGCCGCCGGGAGCGGAACAGGCTTGGCGAGAGGGATATGCGGTCGGTGGCGCCCAGGCCTATACCGAATATCGCGGGGCCGCCGCGATCCGGGAGGGGTTGGCCGGCCGGCTCGCGGAGTTCTCCGGCGCTCCGATCGATCCGGAGCAGGAACTGATCCTCACGCCGGGCACGCAGGGCGCGCTCTTCCTTGCCATGGGCGCGGTTGTTGCGGACGGAACGAAGGTTGCCATCGTCGAGCCCGACTATTTTGCTAATCGCAAGCTTGTCCGCTTCTATGGCGGCGAGATTGTCCCCATCCCGCTTCGGTATTCCGGGAAGGCGGGCGAAAACGGCCCCGATCTCGACCGGTTGGAACAGGCGTTCCGGGATGGCACCAAGGTCTTGGTCTTTTCCAACCCGAACAACCCGACCGGGCATGTCTGCTCCGAGGAAACGATCAACAGGATTGCCGCGCTGGCGGCGGAGCATGGCGCGACGGTGATCGTCGACCAGCTCTATTCCCGCCTGCTCTATAGCGGCGAGACCTACACCCATCTGCGGGCCTGCCAGACGCGGCCGGAGAACCTTCTCACCATCATGGGGCCGTCCAAGACGGAATCGCTGAGCGGCTTCCGGCTCGGGGTCGCTTTCGGATCTGCCGCGCTTGTCGACAGGATGGAGAAGCTGCAGGCCATCGTTTCTCTGCGGGCCGCCGGGTATAATCAAGCGGCGCTCACCACTTGGTTCCAGGAGCCGGCAGGCTGGATGGACCAACGGATCGCGGCGCATGAGGCGATCCGGGATGAGCTCCTCGACATCTTCCGAACCGCAGGATTGCCGACCGCCGCACCTCAGGCGGGCAGCTATCTCTTCCCAGAACTGCCGCCGCTCTGTGTCGCACCGGAGGTCTTCGTGCGACTGCTGCGGCACCAAGCCGGTGTGACCGTGACACCGGGCAGCGAGTTCGGACCGGACTCGGGCCAGTCGATCCGTCTGAATTTCTCGCAGGATCATGGGAATGCTGCCGCAGCGGCGCGGCGGATCGTGGAGATGGTCGAGAGGTATCGGGCATGAAAGTCGGCATCGCGGGGATGGGGGCCATCGGGCTGAACGTTGCCGGGGCGCTGGATCGCGACGAGATCCCCGGCTGCACGCTCGCGGGGTTTGCCGCGCGTTCGCAGGCGCGCGCGGACGCCTTCAACGCCACGCTCGCGCGGCCGGTTGCGCATCTCGGCTTCGAGGACCTGGCCGACCGCTGCGACCTGGTGATCGAATGCCTGCCACCGCAGCTCTTCGAGGCGATAGCCCGACCGGTGCTTGAGCGGGGCAAGAGCCTGGTCGTGCTGTCCGCAAGTCAACTGCTCGGCCGCGACGACCTCATCGCCCTGGCCGAGGCACATGGTGGCCGGATCCTCGTGCCTTCCGGCGCCATGCTTGGCCTCGATGCGCTCAAGGCGGCGGCGGTTGGAGAGATCACCTCGGTGACGATTGAGACCCGGAAGCCGGTGGCCGGCCTGCTCGGCGCCCCCTATCTCGCCGAAGCGGGCATCGACCTGACGGGGCTGGACGCGCCGCGCTGTATCCTGTCGGGATCGGTGACCGAGGTCGCGCGGGCCTTCCCGGCCAATGTCAATGTTGCCGCCGCTGTCAGTCTCGCCGGTCTGGGGCCTGACCTCACCCGGCTGGAAATCTGGGCCGACCCTGGGCTTGAGCGGAACCAGCACAGCGTCCACGTGATTTCGGACAGTTCTGATTTCACCATGACGATACAGGGCCGCCCGAGTGCGCAGAACCCGGCAACCGGCCGGATCACCCCGCAAAGCGTCATTGCCCTGCTCCGGCAGCGCTCCGCATCCCTGCGGGTCGGCACCTGAAGGCAGCGGCCCCGGCGCGCCGGGGCCGACGGACAGAAACGACGGCTCCAACGAATTTGGCCCGCCCCTTTCGGGACGGGCCTTTGAGCGACATCTGTCTGTTGGAGAGGGTCAGCTGTCGCGACCGTTCTCCGAGGACAGCTCGGACTTCAGCTTGACCAGCTCGGCCAGCGAGTAGTCGGCCGCATCAACACCGAGGGACTCGGCGAGCTGGGCATGTCCGGCGGAGATGCCGCTCTTGGTGGAAACCGTGAAGCTGCCGTTCTCCCCGCCGTTGCGGAGGTAGTTGGCAGCGGCCTGCTCGTGATCCTGCTCGGCGCTGCGCAGGGCGATTTCACGAACCGTTTCAGCATCGACGCTGCCGAACCCGCCGGGATTGGAGAGGATCGCGTTGGCCGCAGCGCGATCGTCGCTCTCAAGGGCGTTGCGCAGGGAGATAAGCTCGGCCGTGGTGTAAACACCCGGCTCGACATTCAGCTGATTGGCGAGCTGGTCGGAGGCGAAAGCCGGCGCGGAGAGCGAGAGCAGGAGGGCGGTGGTCAGGGCGATGCGGTTCATGGGGATGGTCCTTCTTGATGCGTTTGGTCGTTGATGCGGTTTGTGTTGCAGCGCTGTGTGCGCCTTCGATGAGAAACAGATGGGTCTGTGATCCCTGAACGAAAACAGAAGAATATATTGGGTTCATGTGCGCTGATGCACATCACAGATAGCGGAGCAGGGGTTGGCAAAAAACGGGCGGCGCCAATCGGAGCGGCCGCGCGGGCGAGGCGGCGCGTGTGGCGTTTTTCGGTTGGAATGGCAGCGCAGCTCAGGGTCAGGGGCGCGCCGTATCGCCAATGGCCGTCCGGGCTCCGGGCGGATGCGCCCATAGCCCGCAGGTCGCGCCATCGGGGCATGACTCCCAGAGGAAGGCGGAAACGGGTGGAAGGCGGTTTTCGCGCATTACGCCCCGCGCATCCTTGTCGTTACCTGAGCGAGTGGATCGAGCTTTCAAGCAGGTGCCTTGTATAGGGGTCGGTCGCCTGAAGTTTGCGCATCTCCTCGACACCCAGAAACTCGACGATCTCGGCGGATTTCATAACGGCGATCCGCTCGCAGAGATGGCCGACGACGCCAAGGTCATGCGAGACCATGACATAGGTCAGCTTGTGCTCCTCGCGCAGATCGACGAGCAGGTTCAGAATCTCGGCCTGGACCGAGACATCAAGCGCCGAGGTCGGCTCATCGAGAAGCAGGATGCGAGGCTCCGGCGCCAGCGCCCGCGCGATGGCGACGCGTTGGCGTTGTCCTCCCGAGAGCTGATGCGGGAAACGGAAACGGAACCCGGTGCCGAGCCCGACATCGTCCAGCAGCTTGTCGATCCGGCTGTCGATATCGGTGACGCCATGCAGGCGCATCACCTCCGACAGCACCCGGTCCACGGTCTGGCGCGGGTGCAGCGAGGCGTAGGGGTCCTGGAAGACCATCTGGACGTTGCGGTAAAACTGGTGGCTGCGCCGTTTGCTCAGCAGTTCTCCGGCCACCGACATCTCGCCCGACCAGTTCGGCGCAATGCCCTCGATGGCGCGCAGGATGGTGGACTTTCCCGAGCCGCTTTCGCCGACCAGCCCGAAGCTCTCGCCTTCTGCCACGTCGAAGCTGACATCCGAGACGGCGTCGGAGCGTTCCGTGCCGTTGCCGAACCAGACATCGAGATGCCGGATTGTGATCGCATTCATGTCCGCGCACTCACAGATGGGGCCTCACGCCAGGCCGGGTCGCGTTTCAGAACGTCCAGCCGCGCGCGCGGGTGTTCAAGATCGGGGACCGAGTTCAGCAAGCCGAGCGTGTAGGGATGGCGCGCGTTGCGCAGCTCGGACGCCTCGACGACCTCGACGATCCGCCCTGCATACATGATCACGATCCGGTCGCAGAACTTGGCGACGAGGTTCAGGTCATGGCTGATGAAGATCAGCCCCATACCGCGCTCGCGCACCAGCCGGTCCATGATATCGAGCACCTGGAGCTGGACTGAGACATCGAGCGCCGAGGTCGGCTCATCCGCGATCAGCACTTCGGGGTTCGGCAGCAGCATCATTGCGATCATGATCCGCTGCCCCATGCCGCCCGAGACCTCGTGCGGGTAGAGGTCGAAGACCCGCTCCGGGTCGCGGATCGAGACCTCTTCCAGCATGGCGATCGCCTGGGTGCGGGCGGCGACCCTGGAGAACTTCTCATGCGTCCGCAGCGCCTCGACCATCTGCTGGCCGACGCTCATCACCGGGTTGAGCGAGAATTTCGGGTCCTGCATGATCATCGAGACCTTGCCGCCCCGGAGTGCGCGCATCCGCGTCTCGGAGGCCGTCAGCAATTCCTCGCCGCGCAATTCCATCCGGTCCGCCGTGACGGCGCCGGGGGAGCGGATGAGGCGCAGGATCGCGCGCCCGGTCATCGACTTTCCGGAGCCGGATTCTCCGACGATGCCCAGCCGCTCGCGGCCCAGCGAGACCGAGATCCCGCGCACGGCGTCGAAGGTGCCGGACCGGGTCGCGAAGCGGACCCAGAGATTCTCGATGTCGAGAAGGGGTGTTGCGTCGCTCACGAGTTTCCTTCCTTCGGGTCGAGCACGTCACGCAGGCCATCTCCGAGCAGGTTGAAAGCGAGCGAAATGGCGAAGATGGCGAGGCCGGGGATCGTGGCCACCCACCAGTAATCGAGGATGTATTTGCGCCCCTCGGAGATCATCGCGCCCCATTCCGGGCTGGGTGGCTGCGCGCCGAGACCGAGAAAGCCAAGGCCCGCCGCGGTCAGGATGATCCCGGCCATGTCGAGCGTGACCCGGATCACCAGCGAAGAGATGCAGAGCGGCCAGATATGCCGGGTGACGATTTGGGTATGCCCCGCGCCTTGTAGCCGAATGGCGTGGATGAAGTCGGAGTTGCGGATGGTCAGGGTCTCCGCCCGCGCGATCCGCGCATAGGGCGGCCAGGCGGTCAGCGAGATCGCAAGCACCGCGTTTTCGATGCCGGCGCCGAGGGCGGCGACAAAGGCCAGTGCGAGGATGAGGCGGGGGAAGGCGAGGAAAATGTCGGTTATCCGCATCAGCAACACGTCCACCCAGCCGCCGGCATAGCCCGCCACCGTGCCCACGATCAGCCCTACGAGCGGCGCCACCATGGCGACGAGCAGCACGATATAGATCGAGATCCGCGCGCCGAAGAGGATGCGGGAATAAATGTCCCGGCCGAGGCTGTCCGTGCCGAAGAGATGCCTATTCTCGCCCGGTTCCAGCAGCCGCGCGCCAAGGTCCTGCGTGAAGGGGTCATGGCTCGCCAGCAGCGGCGCAAAGATCGCGGCGAGGATCAGGATGGCGAGCACGCCGAGCCCGATCATAGCCAGCGTGTTGGACCGGAAAGTCAGCCAGCCCTTGTACCAGGCCGCAAGGCTCGCCTGTCGGCGGGAGGTTGGCGCATCGGAAAGCAACCAGTCGCGCACTCCGTGGGTGTCTGTCGTCATTTGGCCCTCGGATCGAAGAAGCGGTACAGCAGGTCAGAGAAGATGTTGATGCCGACGAAGATCGTCCCGATCACGATGGTTCCGCCCAGCACCGAGTTCATGTCATTGGCCAGAAGCGAGGTCGTGATGTATTGCCCGAGGCCGGGCCAGGCGAAGATGATCTCTGTCAGCACGGAACCCTCCAGCAGGTTGGCATAAGCCAGCGCGATCACCGTAACGAGCTGGATGCGGATGTTGCGGAAGGCGTGGCCCCAGATCACGTTCCACTCGCTCAGCCCTTTCACCCGCGCGGTCGTTACATATTCCGAGCCGAGCTGTTCGAGCATGAAGGAGCGGGTCATGCGGCTGATATAGGCGAGGCTGTAGTAGCCCAGCAGCGAGGCAGGCAGGATGATATGGGAGAAGGCGTCGCGGAACACGGCCCATTCGCCGCGCAGCGCGCTGTCGACAAGGAGCATCCCGGTGATCGGTTCCACAACGCCTTGATAGAAGATACCGACCCGTCCGGGCCCGGCAACCCAGCCGAGAATGCCGTAAAAAACGAGAAGACCGAGAAGCCCGAGCCAGAAGATCGGCATCGAGTAGCCGATCAACCCGACGAAGCGCGCGATCTGGTCGATCCAGCTCCCCCGTTTGACGGCGGCAAGAACCCCGAGCGGGACGCCGAGGATGATGCCGATCAGCGTACCGAGCGTGGCCAGCTCCAGTGTTGCCGGGAAGACGCGGGCGATATCGGTCGAGACCTCCTGACCGGTCCGGATCGACTGGCCCAGATCGCCGTGGAGCACCGAGTTCACGTAAATCCCGAACTGGACGAGCAGCGGTTTGTCGAGCCCAAGCGCGAGGAAGGTCTCATCATACTGGGCCTGCGTCGCCCGTTCGCCGATCACCGCGAGCACGGGGTCGATCGGCATCACGCGGCCGATCATGAAGGTCACGAAAAGCAGCCCGAGAATGGTCGCCGCGACCGTCGCCAACGTGGTCAGCGATTTGCGCAACCAGGGTGGAAGGGACGGCATCTGCCGTCCCCCGTCACTTGCGTAGCTGTCGGACATCTATTTCGTGATGACCCAGTAGGAGACCGCCGTGGTGGCGCCACCGGCGACGAAGTTCTCGACGTTGGCGCGCATGCCGTTCTGTTCGATCTTCTGGAACATGACACCGAAGGGGCTGACCATCTGGTGTTCGCCCTGCAGCGCCAAATACATCTCCTTGCGCTTTTCGGTGTCGTTCTCGACGACCGCCGCCAGCGTGGTCTCACTCATCTCCGGGATACCCCAGGCATTTCGCCAGGCGAGAAGGCCAGTCGCGCCCGCCTCGTCGGAATTGTCCGGGTTGATGGCGAACGTGCCGGCATTGGTGTTCGGGTCCGGATAGTCGGGCCCCCAGGCGCCGAGATAGATGTCATGCTCGCGGGCGCGGTAGCGGTCGAGCGTCTGTGCGCCGGTGCCGACGATCAACTCGACCTCGCAGCCGATCTGGCCCCAGGTGTTCTGAAGCGACTGGCCGATATCGAGGCGCTCTTGCGCATCGCGAACCGAGATCTTGATCGGGCCACATTCCGGATAGCCGGACTCCGCCAGCGCCGCCTTGGCCTTCTCCAGGTCGAAATCGAAGGGCTTCTCTTCCAGCGCACCGAGGAAGGTGAGCGGCAGGAAGGCCTGATGCACCGTGTATTGACCCTTGAGGAAGGAATCCGCCATGCCGGTGTAATCGGTTGCCCATTTCAGCGCCTCGACCACCTTGGGGTCGGCCAACATCTCGACTTTCTGGTTGGCCGACCAGTACATCAGGCGGCCACGCAGTTCGTCGACGATCTTCACGCCTTCGACCTCGGAAAGCCCCGCCACGTCCTCGGGCGAGAGGTTGCGCGCAACGTCGATATCGCCGCGCTGGAGTTGCAGCCGCTGGGTTGCGCTCTCCTGGATGTGCTGGACGATGACCCGCTCCATGGCCGGTGTTTCACCGCCATAATTCGGGTTCAGGTCCATCAGCACGCTCTCGTTCGGCTTCCAGTCCATGACCTTGTAGGGCCCCGAGCCGACCGTGTTGGTGCGCAGCCAGGCGTTGCCCATGTCACCCTCGACCTCGTTCTCCATCACCGCCTTCATGTCGACGATGCCGCCGATCGTGGAGGTAAGGCAGTTGAGTACGAAGGAAACCGCGTAGGGCTTGTCCAGCGTCAGGACCAGCGTGGCATCATCCGGGGCGACGATGGTTTCCTCGACATTGTCGGCGGTGAAACCGAACTGGGTCAGGATGAAGGCGGGCGTCTTGTTCAGCAGCACCGCCCGGCGCAGCGAGAACTCGGCATCCTTCGCCGTCACCGGGTTGCCGCTGGAGAAGACATGTCCTTCGGCCATTGTGAAGGTGATGGTCAGGCCATCCGCCGAGATTTCCCAGCTTTCCGCGAGGGCCGGCTGGTAACCGGCGTCAAGGTCGAGCGGGTCGAAATTGACGAGCTTTTCATAGACGTTGCGGTTTACGTCAGAACCGGCGAACTCGAAGGTTTCGGCTGGGTCGAAGGTCTTGATGTCGTCGATCCGGTTGGCGATGACGAGCATGTTGGGCGGCGTTTCGGCAAATACGGGGGCGATCCCGGAGCCGGCCATCAGGGCGGCCACGGCAGCGCTTGCGAGTGCGTATCTCAAATTCATCTTTCGAACTCCCTGTTCGGTTTTCCACTGTGGGAACGCGCTACTCTCCCCACGTGTTGCTCAAGACGCGCAACCAATTTCCATGTGTGACCTTGGTCATGAGGGCCTCGTCGACCCCATGTGCCCCCATGGCCGCCAGAAGTTTGGGCAGGCCGGCACAATCCTGTATCGGTTTGGGAACAAGAGCACCGTCGAAATCCGAACCGAATCCGATGCGGTTCTCGCCCAGCCGCTCGACGAGATGGTCGAAATGCCGGAGCATGACATCGAACCCGAGATCGTTATCCATCCGGCCGTCGGGCCGCAGGAAGGCACTGGCGAAATTGATCCCGACCATGCCGTCGCTGTCGCGGATTATGTCCAGTTGCCGGTCGGTCAGGTTGCGCGAATGCGGGGTCACGCTCCAGGCATTGGAGTGGGTCGCGACCAGCGGCGCGTCGCTGATCCGGGCCACATCGTCGAAGCCTTTCTCGTTCAGGTGTGAAACATCTACAATGATTTTCAAAGCGTTACAGGCGCGGATCAATGCCTTGCCATCCTCGGTCAGTCCCGGCCCGATATCTGGCGTCGACGGGAAACGGAAGGGGACGCCATGACCCCAAACCGTGTCCCGGCTCCAGACCGGGCCGAGGGAGCGCAACCCGCGCGCATGGAAGTCGTGTAACCGCCCGAAATCTCGATCAATCGCTTCTGCGCCCTCGATATGGCTGACCGCGGCCATCGCCTCGCCGGGCAGCGCCGCGGCGATCTCCGCCGATGTCCGGCACAGGCGCACCGCTCCCGCAGCTTCGAGCGCGTCCAGTGCTTCAAAGCCCCGCAACGTCCAATCGAGCCCTTCCTCTTCCGTCAATGGCGCGGGCAGTGGCAGGTCATAGGAGGGCTTGCACATCTCGGCCGCCTTGTTGCCTCCATCGTTCGGGCTCGGGGCGTAGATGGCAAAGAATCCACCGCCGAACCCGCCTGCAATGGCGCGCGGCTTGTCGATGTGGCCGTCTTCCAGCCTTGCCGATACATCTTTAGCTGTGGTGTCTCCCAGCAAAAGGCGAAGAACGAGGTCGTTATGGCCATCGAAGACGGGGAAATCGGTCATGGTTGCTCCAGGCATAGTCATGGGGAGAGACCGAGCGTTGCTGGCTCGGCGGGAGAACGCTGAATTCGCAACGCCATCTATCTCCCCCTGTCCGGTACAGGCGAGCGCTGCCCTCGGAGGGATGTGGAAACACACCCGAGACCGGGCGCTGTGCGATTGGAGAACGACCTCCGTGCTGGAAATATGAGCACCCAATAAGGTTACGTTAGGAGAACTGTGGGAGGACTTCGTTGATCCAAAATCGGCGAATCGCCAGAAGAGGCCCACCGTGCTCAAGAACATCAAACTCGGAGTTGGCGCCCGCATCTACGCAATCGTAGTCGCGGCGATCCTGGTCACCATCGCAATTGGTCTTGTGATCAACACGATCACGTTGCGCAACAGTTACGCGCTTCGGGAACTCCACCTGCGGGATGTTGTTGATGTGACGGTCAGTCAGTTGGCAGCGCTCGATGCAGAGGTCCAGGCAGGCGAGTTGCCGCGCGAAGAGGCGATCGAACAGGGCATAAAACTCGTCAACGATGCGAGCTATGACAACGGGAATTACCTCTTCGCCTTCGATCAGGACCTCTCGCTATATGCCCATGGACGAAATCCCGACCGGCGCGGGGAAAATGTCTCCGGGTTTTCCGATCCCAACGGGGTCAAGGTCTATGTCGAACTGGGGGCCGTCGCGAAAGCCGAGGGCAGCGGTTTCGTTTCCTACAGCGCCAAACGCAAAGGGGATGATTCCGGAGCGCTTCGCCCGAAGTTGAGCTTTGCCCGCGCGTTCGAGCCATGGGGTTGGGTGATCGCCACGGGCTCGTATATCGAGGATATCGAGGCTCAGATTGCCAGTGTGCGCAATCTGGCGCTGATTGCCTTGGGGGCAGGTATTATGGTGCTGGCCGCGTTCAGTTGGGGCATTGCCCGTTCCATCACCGGCCCGCTCTCCGGTCTGGTTGGTCGCATGCAGGCGATGCGGGAAGATGATCTGGAATCGGATGTGCCGCATACGGCAGCCAGAAGCGAGCTTGGGCTGATGGCGCGTTCCATTGACGTTTTTCGGGAGCAGCTGGTCGAGCGCAAGCGACTGGAAAAGGAGCAGGCGGAGAAAGATACGGAGCTTGCGCGGGAACGCGAGGAATCGCTGCAACAGAAACTGGCGATGGAGAAACGTGACGCTGAGGAAGCAGAACGCCGTCGCGCGGATGAAGAGCGTCAAAGAATTGAACGCGAGGAGCAACGTTCAAAGGTCGAGGCAGAGCGAGAGGCGCGTCGTGCCGAGCAAGCCAAGGTCGTAGCAGCCCTGTCGAGTTCTCTGAGCGCGATGTCAAAGGGCGATCTCAGTTCCCGGATCGAAGACAGGTTCCCGGAGGATTACGAAGAGTTGCGCCGGAACTTCAATGATGCCATCGAACGGATTTCCTCGTTAGTCCGCGCGATTGTCGAGGGCTCTCAGACGATCAACGGCGAAAGCGACACCTTGAGCAATGCCGCGACTGAAATGAGCCGCCGAACCGAATCCCAGGCGGCCTCCCTAGAGCAAACCGCAGCGGCGATCACTGAGCTTTCGGCCTCTGTGGATAGCTCGAGCAAGGGGGCGCACGAAGCAACTAGCACTGTGGTCAAAGCCCGCGAGAAGACCGAGGTCGGGCGAGAGGTGGTCGAACAGACCATTGCCTCCATGTCCGAGATCGCCGAAAGCTCCGGCAAGATTTCCAAGATTACGAATGTGATTGACGACATTGCCTTCCAGACCAACCTCTTGGCGTTGAACGCCGGTGTCGAGGCGGCCAGGGCTGGGGAAGCAGGACGCGGTTTCTCGGTGGTCGCTTCGGAGGTCCGCGCCCTTGCACAGAGATCGTCCGAAGCAGCGAAGGAGATTGCCGAACTGATCAATACATCCGGTCAGCAGGTTGAGACTGGGGTGACACTGGTAAAGAACTCGGGTGAAGCACTTCAGGAAATCCAGGGTATGGTGATGTCGCTGAACGAGCTTGTTGCGGCGGTTGCGGATGCTTCCACGCAGCAATCGACGACCCTCTCCGAGATTACGACGGCGGTCAACCGGCTCGATCAGGTCACACAGCAAAACGCGGCGATGTTTGAAGAGACGACTGCTGCGGTCAGTTCGCTTCAGGCGCAAGCTGGTGCGCTTGACCGCAACAGTGCGAGCTTCCGCCTTGGCCGAGAAAACGTCTTGGCGATTTCGCATGAATCTTCTGCGGCGACTCCCAACGCCGGTCGGAAAGCTCCGGCAGTCGCGAAGGCAGTGAATGAGACCGTATCGGCTTCAACATCTGCCACCCCGGAAACGGATCTCGATGACGGATGGGCAGACTTCTGACCCTGATGCCCGGAACTGCCTTCGGGCAATAGATACTTTCGGCGTTGGTCTTGTAACGATCGCAAAAAGCCATTGGCAGACGGTGTCCCGGGCGGACAGTGGGTTTGTTGAGAAACAACGACCCATTGTTCGCTTCGGGACTCGTCTGGGCTCTTCCAACTCCCAATTCTGTTCTCCAACGACATACTGCTGCAGGCAGAGAGCCGACATATCACCTTGATCAGGTTCAGAAACGTGGTTCTGGCGCGGGCAAGTGGGTCTTCTGTTTCGGCACTGAAGCCAGGTTTTCAGGACAGCATGGTTAGCGCCAAAGAGGTGGTCCCGGATATTTCGATCAATCTTTGGCGTGGAGAACGGGAAAAAACGACTTCGGTTCAGATGCCTCTTTTGACATCGCTGCGTTCGGTTTCAATCGCGCCGCCGTGATTCAAGAGATCGTGGGGAGACTTGGTCGCTGGATAGCGCGCGGTTGTTTCGATGTGAAACGACGGAGGAGCATACCGGCGATAACACAGACCCAGACGTGATCCGTCCGAAGGGCGGTCGATTCCGAGCGCATGGGTTTTGGAATGATGGGCGGTTTCGCGGATGGTCTGCATCAGCAGACAACGTCATGCGTCTGAAGGTTCCTGCAACCTGAAATCGCTGTATTGCAACGGTCGGGTTGAACGCAATTGCGGTTGCCTTTCCCTTCGCTTCGGTCGATACGTATTTGTTTCTTTTTGTAAGCAGGATCCCGAATGACTGTCTCGTCGTCGAGCCAGGACACCTTGTCGTATGCAGACATCTTCAGACTTGCCTGGCCGCTTGGGCTCAAGGCAATGATGTTGCATGGCATCGTTGTAATCGATGTCTGGCTGGTCTCGGCGCTTGGCGAAGGTTCGGTGGCCGCGATGGGACTGGCGGCCACGGTTGGCGGTCTGCTGCTCGGTGTGCTTTTCGCCTTCTCCAACGCGGCGCAGATCCGTATTGCTCAAGCCTTCGGCTCAGGTGATCGAAGGTCACTCAAGACCGGCGTCTATATCGGGATGATGATCAATATCGTCTCGGCGCTGTTCGGGATCGTTCTCGTATGGGCTATCGGCGACTGGATCATCGATAGCTTCGCTCACTCGCCGGACATCGCAGCCCAAGCCCGGAGCTACCTCTCGGTCTTTCTGTGGGTTGTGCTGATGGAGGCTGTCGCGCAATGCCTCGGCAGCTACTTCAACGGCTGCGGGCGCACGACGTTGCCGGCCTTCAGCTACATGATCGCCATTCCGATCAACGTGGCGGTCAGCTATTCCCTGATCCACGGACATTTCGGCTTGCCTGCCATGGGGGTAACTGGGGCGGCCGTCGGCAGCGCTGTCTCCTCTTTCACCCGGGCGCTATTTCTTGGTGCGTTTTTCCTGCGCCTGACGGGCGCATACCGGGACGTCGAAGGATGGCGGAATGGCTCTTTCAGTGCCTCGGTGCGTCGCCATCTTGTTTTTGCCATGCCGATTGCCGGCCAATTCATCTCTATGGTGATCGTCAACAATATCTGCATGCTGATCTATGCCAAGATGACCGTGAACCAGTTCGCGGCGCTGACTCTGATCAATCCATGGGTAATGGTTGCAGGCAATTTCAGTACGGCTTGGGGTATGGCGACGGGGATCGCGGTCGCGCAGATGCTGGGCAATGGGCAGAGTGGTTCAACCCTGAACGACTTCCTGTTGCGTGCCTGGCGCGGGGCTTTTGTGGCTGCGCTGATCGTGGCCGCGTGTTTTCTGGCGCTCTGCCTGTCCGTTGACCGGATCTACGCCAATCTCGGCGAAGAGACGCGGGGGGCGCTGGTGTCGTTCCTCCCGGTCCTGCTGCTGATGCCGCTGCTGCGTGGCTCGAATATCATGTGCGGACACACGCTGCGGGCCGGTGGAGATACGCTCTACTCGATGAATGTGCACGTCATGACGCAGTGGCTGTTCCGCGTACCGATGGTGGCGCTCTTCGTTTTGTGGCTGGATCTTTCGGCCACCTGGGTCTTCTCGCTGATCTTGTTCGAAGAGCTCCTGAAGTTCCCCTTCTTCCACCGACGGGTGCTCAAGGGAGAATGGCGCAAGGGTCCGGCGGAAGAATAGGCGAGGGCAGGGCCTGCGGGGCAACCTCGGATCTCGGGAGATCAGGCAAAAAAGATTGCGGGCCTGCGACGGAACACAGCCGGTTATGCGTATTGCTGATATAGCAAACAGGAACCGAAGGGTCTTCGTCATGAAACCGATCTTCTTCACCACCGTTGCCGTCCTGGCTCTGAGCACCGTCCCGTCGATTGCACAGCAGTCCGGGGACAGTTTCGTCCCGGGCGCCAGCTTTCTGACCAACTGGGACGCGGACGAGGACGGCAAGGTCACCCTCGACGAGTTGAGCGAACGCCGGGGCGATGTCTTCGCGGGATTCGATGAGAACGAAGATGGTGCGCTGAGCGCCGAAGAATATCGCGCGTTGGACGAAGCGCGCATGGGAACGATGCAACGCCCCGACGACCGCGGCAACGGAGCTGGTCGCGGCGAACAGGTCTGGGCATTCGACGCAGCAGATGCCGACAAGGATGGCGCGGTCTCGCTGGAGGAATTCGCCGGAGCTTCTGCTCAATGGATGCAGGTGATGGACAGCAACGGGGACAGCGTGCTGACGGTCGAGGATTTCGGCCAGGGAGCACGGCAAGACGGTCAGGGCCAACGCCCCGCCATGGGGCAGGGCAACGGGCAAGGGCGCGGCCAGGGCAAAGGTCAGGGGCGTGGCCAGGGCCAAGGACAGGGCCGTGGACAGGGTCAAGGGCAGGGCCAGGGGCGTCAATCGGACGTGCAGTCACCAGCGCAAGGCATGGGCCAGCCTCAACAGGGGCGCGCGCCGGGCAAGGACCGGGGATATGCTCAGCAAGGCCGGCAGCAAGGTCAGGAACAGCGCGCCGGTCAGGGGCGCGGTCACGGTCAGCAGGGCGGTCAGGGCAAGATGCGCGGCCAGCAGACGGCTGCGTTTGAGGCAGTCCCGACCTCCGATGGCACCCTTTGGATCGTGGACGCGCGCACGGGCGACATCCTCGCCTGCAAGTCCGTCGCCGACAGCACTGCCGCGGCCGGGTTCACTCCTGTTTGCGTGGAGGTCGGCCAATAGCAGGCCGGGTACGATCCCGGCAGGGCGGACAGGGCACCCTGTCCGCCCGTTTTCGCAATGAATCCCAGTAAACTGACATCGTGACCCGACAAGACGGCGGAAGGCAGGGCCCGACGCTACCAGAATTGTCCAAGGGACACCGCATTCCGAGCCTGTCATGACTTTCCGAAAGATCCTCTTCTGGAGCCACCTTGTTACCGGGATCGCCGCCGGGTTGGTGATCCTGCTGCTCTCCGTCACCGGCCTGTTGTTGACCTACGAAGTCCAGATGATCCACTGGGCGGAGAACCGATTTGGTGTCGAAGGGGCCGGCGCGGGGCCGCTCTCGGCCGACGCGCTCGCCGAAATCGCTGTTCTGGAGACGGGAGGCGCGGTCACCGAACTTGTTTTCGAGAACGATCCGAGCGCATCTGTTCTGGCGAGCTCCGGGCGGGACGGGAAGATCTTCCTTGATCCCTATTCCGGTGAAGTCCTCTCCGACACTCCCACCGCAATCGAGGGTTTTTTCGGCTCGGTCACACATCTTCATCGCTGGCTGAGTTTCTCGGGTCCGAGCAAGACGGGCGGCGCCATCACCGGGGCTGCGAACCTTCTATTCGGCTTCCTGTTGCTCTCCGGGGCCTATCTCTGGCTGCCGAAGCTTTGGAGGTGGGGAATGTTGAAGATGCGGATCCTGTTCCGCCGCAGCTACCCCAATGCCAAGGCGCGCGATTTCGCCTGGCACCATGTCTTTGCCTGCTGGGCCGCAATCCCGCTCTTCTTCATCATCTTCTCCGGGGTGGTGATTTCCTATTCCTGGGCAAGCGATCTCGTGCAGGCCGCATTTGGCGAAGCTGTCCACACTGAGGAGGACGGCGCGCAAGGTCATGGGCCCGGCAAGGGCATGGGCGCTGGCATGGGGCGCGGACGGGGCCGATCCGGGGGCGATGATCATGCCACCGGATCGCTGGCCATTGCGGAAGAGGGCGTGGGGCTGCAGGCCGTGCTCGACACGGCGGCGGCGCATGACCCGGCCTGGAACCGGATCACCCTGACCCTGCCGCGCGGAGACGCGGCCGAGATGGTCAGCGCCAAACTCGATACGGGAACCGGTAAACAGGCCGCGCGTCAGGAGACGCTGGCAATTTCGCAGGAGACCGGCGAGGTGACCGGGGTGTCGTCCCTTGCCGACCGCTCCGCCGCGATGCGGGCGCGGATCTGGCTGCGCTTCGTCCATACCGGCGAGGTCTACGGCATCATTGGCCAGACCATTGCCGGGCTGGCCTCGCTGGCGGGCATCTTCATGGTCTATACCGGCTTGGCCCTGAGCTATCGCCGCCTGATCCGGCCGCTCTTCCGTCGCGCGAAATCCACGGTCTGAAATCCCGGCGCGGGACGTCGTGTCTCATTGATCCGCACGCGTGACACGCGCCCCATGGCGGGGACGTCCGTTCCGGAAAGCGACCTCGCCCGATGCAGCGCCTCGAGAGCCATCTCTTCCCACCGACAGGCCGCGCTTTGCTGCGCGGGCTGGCGCTCGTGGCGATGCTGTTCCAGATCCTCTTAACGACGGATCATCTCGGCGCCTCGGCGGTTCGGGCCTTCGGGGCAGAGCCGGAGATCGCCGGCTTCGGGCTGATGGAGATCTGCGCCGGGGACGGTGTGCTGGTCATCGAACTCGGTGGGGGGGCGGAGAAGACGGGTGATGCCTGCCCGGTCTGTATCAGCGCCGCGGTCGCGGATTTCGGAGAGGTCGCCGCAGCCGCGCCGCCTGATCCGGCCTTCGCGCTTCTCGCCCAGTCCAGTGCGATCAGCGTGGGGGAAGCTGTCACCAGTCCCGGTGTCTCGAGCACCAAGCCGATCCGTGCCCCGCCATCTCGCCTGAGCTGATCGGCCGGACCGCAGGCAACGACCGACGCAGGACTGCCGGTTCCTTCGGCAGGGCTTGCCGTGTCGAGACTGCGGTATGTGCGACCGCTTCGCTGCTTGGAGACAGGGGTGCCCCCCGTTTCGACCCGCGCGGCGTTCGCGATCCTCAGGACAACAGGACAGACAATGAAACGTCGCGATTTCATCCGCACCACTTCTGCCGGGGCACTGCTTGCCGCTGGTTCCGCAACCGCCCAGCCGAAGATGAAAACCCCCTGGGACTGGACCGACGAGAACGGGCTTGCCCGCTTTCTCAAGGAAGATCCGACCCCGCTGGAAAACGAGTTCGAAAAATATCCGCGCTGCCCCTATTGCGGCATGATGCGCAAGCAGTGGAGCCATACCCGTCACCTCATCCATTTCGAGGACGAGACGGTCGACGCCACTTGCTCCATCCATTGCGCCGCGATCAGCCTGTCGCTGAACATGGATCGCGGTCCGCGCGTGATTTATGCCGGCGATGCCGGAGCCGAGGGCGAGGTCAAGCCGCTCGTCGATACGGCCGGAATGAGCTATGTTATTGATCCCGCGAAGATGGGCACGATGACGAAAGTCTCGAAATGGGCCTATGCGGAGACAGCGGCTGCCGAGGCAGCGGCGGGGGAAGGGGCGACACTCGTCGGGTTCGATGACGCTTTGCGCGCTGCCTTCGCCTCCATGGCCGAGGATACGATCGCGATCCGCAAGCGCCGGGCAGAGCGCCGCGCCCGCGCTGCCAATTGACGCCATGCCTGTCGGCCTGTCCGGTCTCGCACCGGACGGGCCCTCCCCGATGCGAAACGGACCCGCCATGTGCTCTCATTCTTTCCGCCCCAACCGCCGGCGCCTGCTGGCATATCTTCCCGTTGCCGCCCTGTTTGCGGGCCTCGGCTTTCGCCCTGTGCGTGCCGATGCCCCCACCATCGACCTGCCCCCGCCCGGCCCGCGAGACGTTTGCCCTGTCTGCGGTATGTTCGTCGCCCAATACCCCGAATGGGTCGCCACGATCCTTTGGGATGATGGTGAAGCGGTGCATTTTGATGGTGCGAAGGACTTCTTCAAATATCTCGACAATCTGACGAAATACGCCCCCGGTCGCGATGTTGGCCAGATCGCGGGCATGGGCGTGACGGAGTATTACGGTCTTACGCTGATCGATGCGCAAGCGGCGGAATATGTCATCGGCTCCGATGTCTATGGTCCAATGGGGCATGAGTTGGTGCCGCTGGCGACAGCCCTCGACGCGACGGATTTTCTCAAGGATCACACGGGAAAGGCGCGCGTCACCTTTGCGCAGGTCACCCGCGAAATGCTCACCGATCTCGACGCCGGAACATTCGAATGATCCAGCGCACAACGATAGTGTTCGGCCTAATCGCAGCCGGTTGCGCAGCACTCGCTCTCGAGGCGCTGCATGCCCGGATCATGCTCCGTTCCGAACAGGCCCGAATGGCCGGCTCGGCCGAGTTGGTGCGCCGCGCCGGCCTGACCGATCTCGCACTTTTCACCGAAGCCCGCTTTGCCCGTCACCCGGCGATGGCGGATCTGCACACAGCGTTTCAAGATAATCCGATGTCCTTCGAACATTTCCCAAGCGGCACCTTCGCCCCGCGCCCGGCAAGCGGCTTCGGGCGAGGTGCGCTGTATTTCGGCGCCGAAGAGGCCGTGCAATGACCGGCTGGTTGCGCCGCCAGCGCGCGCTGGCCGATTACACCCTTGCCGCCCTTGCCCGGAGGCGGGTCAAGAATGCCGGGTTGCTGCTGATCTACGCTTTGGTGGTCTTCATCGTCGCTTCGGCCACGCTTTTTTCTTCCGCGATCCGCAAGGAAGCCGAGATCGTCCTCGCTGAGGCACCGGAACTCATCATCCAGGATCTCGTGATGGGGCGACACGCGATGATCTCGGGAGAGCTGGTCGAGGAACTGGTGGGCATCCGCGGTGTGAGTGGGGTCAAGGGCCGGCTCTGGGGGTATTTTTACGACCGGGTGAACGGGGCCAATTACACGCTCATGGTGCCGCTCGACGAGACACTGGTCCCGGCACGCGGCGAGGCAATATTCGGCGAGGCGTTGCCCCGGACGCGCGGCCTGAACTGGGACAAGGCCCCGCTCTTTCTGAGCCGCTTCCCCGGGGATCTCTTCCGGCTCAACCCGGCGGGGCGGCTGGAGAGCGACAGCGCCCTTGTCTCCGCCGACCTGATCCTGATCGGAGAAGAGGATTTCCGCAGCTTCTTCGAACTGCCAGAGGGCGTCTATACCGACATCGCCGTCTCGATCCGCAATAGCCGGGAGATCGGCACCATCGTCGAGAAGGCCGGCAGGTTGCTGCCCCATGCCCGGCTCATCACCCGTGACGAGATTTCACGCACCTATCAGAAGCTGTTTTCGTGGCGCGAGGGGATCATGGTGGTGTTGGCGGGCGCTTGCGTCCTGGCCTTCGCGGTCTTCGCCGCCGAAAAGGCCTCCGGGCTCTCTGCCGAAGAGACCCGCGAAATCGGCATCCTCAAGGCGATCGGCTGGGACACAGGAGATGTCATCGCCATGAAGCTCTGGGAGGGCGGGCTGATCTCGATCGGTGCCTTCCTGCTGGGAACGGTGCTGGCCTATCTCCATGTCTTCGCCTTCGACGCGGCGCTCTTCGCTTCGGTGCTCAAGGGCTGGTCGGTCATCTACCCCGATTTCGCGCTCACACCGATGATCGACGGATTGCAGCTCTCTGCTCTCTTTTTCCTGACGGTGCTGCCCTACACGGCGGCTACAATCGTTCCGATTTGGCGCGCGGCGACGGCCGACCCAGACCAGGTCATGCGATAGGGGGCGACGATGATTTCACTGCAATCTGTCAGCAAGCTCTACAATGAGGGCCGCCCCAGCGAGACCACCGCGCTTTCGGGCATCGACCTCGAGATCGCCCGCGACGCGCTTACCGTCTTCAAGGGGCCTTCCGGCTCCGGCAAGACAACATTGCTGTCCATCATTGCCTGCATGGCGCGGCCAACCTCCGGGCGGATCTATGTCGACGGGCGCATGACGTCCGGCCTGCCGGAGAGCTTCCTTGCGAAAGAGCGTCGCCGGACTTTCGGCTTCGTCTTCCAGCGGTTCAACCTGATCCGGGGCCTGACGGTGATGGAAAATGTCCTTCTCCCGACCGCGCCGCTTGGCGGAAACCCGCAAGCCGATATCGACCGGGCTGCGGCCCGGCTCGATACGCTCGGGCTGGGGCCGAAGGCCAATGTCGCGGTGGAGCATCTTTCCGGGGGCGAGGCACAGCGCGCCGCTATTGCCCGCGCGCTCATCAACGACCCGCCCGTGCTGATCGCCGACGAGCCCACGGCCAATCTCGACACGGAACTTGCCCTGCGCTTTCTCGATATCGTCGCCGGGTTGCGCGCCGAAGGGCGGGCCGTGATCATGACCAGCCACGATGCGCGGATCTGGGGATCCGAGCTGGTGGACAAGGTGGTATCCATGCGGGACGGCCGGCTTGACGAGGGCACGTCATGATCCTGCAGACCCCGATCCTGGCCCTGCTCTTCGCCTCCGCGCTGGCCGGTCTCGTGGCGCTCTGGGCCGGCTGGTTCTCTTTTCGGGTGCTGCGGCACTGGGACGTTGCCAGTGGCAGCCGCCAGCAACTGACGCTGGAGCGTTCGACACAGCTCGTCTCCACGCTCTTCGGCTTCGTCATGCTGATCGAGATCGCGACGCTCTTTCTCTTCGTCTTCAATGCCGACCGCATGGCGGCGCTCTTCGTCGGTGCGATGTGCGCTGTTGGCACACTCAACGTGAACCCCTATGGCTTCCCGGCGCTCTATCTCAAGATCGCCGTCTTCTTTGCCGCGGCGCTCTGGCTGATCCTCGACCGGCTGGACAGGGCCGGCTATGACTACCCGCTGACCCGGTTGAAATACGCAGCCATTCTCGGCATCGCCCCGCTCGTGCTTGCCAGTGCCGCGACCGAACTGGCGTATTTCGCCAACCTGAAGACGGATGTCATCACTTCCTGCTGCTCGAAGCTTTACACGCCTGCCAATGAAGGGCTGGTGGCCGATATGACAGGCCTTGCGCCGGCGAACGCGCTCTGGCTGCTGGCCAATGCCGGGGGCGCGGTGCTCCTTTCGGGTATCTCCGTTCTATGGCTGGGGCGCGGGGAGCGGCTGCTGGCGTTTTTCGGGGCGGGTCTCTTCTTCGCGGCCCTCACGGCGATCGTCTCGGTGATCTCACTGTATGTCTATGACCACCCGAACCACCATTGCCCCTTCTGCCTGCTGAAACGGGAATATGGCTATTTCGGCTATGCGCTGTACCTACCGCTCTTCGCTGGCACGGTATGGGCCCTGGGAGCCGGGCTGGTGCGATCCATCCCGTGCGGCGACAGCCTCGCCGCAGTGGTGCCGGAGGCGGTCCGACGCCTGACGGTTCTTTCTCTGACAGCCTTCCTTCTCTTCGGCGTCGCGGTTTTCTGGGCCGTCGCGCGATCGCACCTCATTCTCCTCGGTTGACAGTTAGGTTTCTTCTCAACATGCCCCTCCCGTTCGACGCCATGTTCGCGTTCAAGCTGTGCTCTGCTGATCCCGGTGTTTGTGTTATATCTGCCTGGCAGGAGAGTTTGTGCAATCGGCGTAGCGTCTTGTTAGGAATATGGAGAGGGAGGCGCGGTAGCCTGCGTGGAAGTGTCCTTGTCACGAGTCGGAACGAAAGCATAAGTGGATGGAAAATGTTGGTGCTCCAGGCAATCAGCAGGTTGATATCCTTGCGCGTGTGCGCAAGTTCAACGCCGTACTCGACCAACTCATGCAGATCTACTCCGAGGACATCCTTTCTGAATTGGAGTTCTTTCGGCATGTCACCCGGGCTGTCTGCCTCGAAATGGAAGTGCCCCGGTTCAGCCTCTGGTCGCTGGATGACGACGAGAGCGCAATCCGATGCATAGATCTTTTTGAAGCAGAGAGTGACAACCACAGTTCGGGCTTCGTTCTCAATGAAGCCAGCTTTCCAGAGTATTTCAAGGCCGTTCTGCGGGATCGGGTGGTCGACGCTGTCGATGCCGGAAGTGACCCGAGAACCTCGGAGTTCCTCGATGTTTACCTGAAACCGGTCGGAATCCGGTCGATGCTGGATGCCCAGATCCGTTCTGCCGCCGGTCCCCGTGGGGTGGTTTGCGCCGAGACGCTTGGCGTGCAACGCGATTGGACACCGGACGAGATTGCTTTTGTGATCTCGGTTGCCGAAATGGTCGGCTTTTTCATGGACCGGGAAGACCGGAGGCTTGTTCATGCGACGCTGGAGCGCGTGAACAATCAACTCGAAGATGCCGTGCGCACGGCGAAGGAGGCAACCGAGCGCTACGATCTGGCGTTGAAGGGCGCGTCAGACGGATTGTTCGACATCGACTACCTGACCGGCCGGGTGTTCTTTTCCCCGCGCTGGTTCCAGATGCTTGGATACAAGGCGAATGGACTCCCGAATGAAATCGAAACATTCGCCTCCCTGCTTCATCCGGACGATGTAGAACACGTCGTGATCCTGCCCGAACAGATCTACGATCTGGCCGGTGACGTTGTGGAACGGGAATTCCGGATGCGACACAAGAACGGGAGCTGGGTAACGATCCTGTCCCGGGCCTATATCGTTCGGCGCGCGGGAAAGCTTGCGCGGGTGGTCGGAACGCATGTCGATATCAGCGAGTTGCGACAACAGCAGGCGGAACTGGAACGCGCGGCGACGACGGATCCGCTGACCGGCATCAGAAACCGCCGTGGATTGGCGGGGTTCATCGCAAAACAGGCCGTTTCGAGGAAAGTTGGTTCGCGGCTGGCGATCTTCCATCTGGATCTCGACAGTTTCAAGTCGATCAACGACATGAACGGTCATGAAGCTGGCGATCATGTCCTCAAGGAAATCGCGAGTCGGCTGACGGCACACCGGGCGGCCTTCCCGGTGATCGCCAGGGTCGGGGGCGACGAGTTCCTTTTGGCTCAGACAAGCCATGGCGACGATGCGAGCGTTCTGGAGATCGCGCAGCAGGTGGTCGAGGATGTGTCCTTGCCTATCCAGTATTTCGGCCTGAGCCTCCGCATCGGAGCGAGCATCGGAATCGCCTTCGCCGAGGATACGCGGGAGGAGACGATCGAACAGGCGGCCGCGAATGCCGACATAGCGCTCTATGCCGCCAAATCGATGGGCCGAAATCACTGCCTGATCTTCGAATCCGGAATGCGTGCGGCAGCCATGCGCGCCATCGAAGTGTCGTCGGATATTCACTACGGGCTGGAACGCGACGAGTTCCAACCGCTCTTCCAGCCGCAGGTGGATGCCTCCACGGGCAAGATCGTCGGTTTTGAAGCCCTTGCGCGCTGGTATCACCCGAGCCGTGGTCTTCTGAGTGCATCGGAGTTCGTCTCTTACGCCGAAAACGCGCATTTGCTCGAAGCCATCGATGACACGATCTTCGAACATGCCTGTGAGGCCATCCCGATCCTTGCTGCGTTTGGGGTGGGAATGGCAACGGTCAGTGTCAATGTCTCAACGGCAAGACTTGGAGATGCAAGGCTTGTCGAAAAGCTGATCCGGGCGACCGACAGGGTCTGTGTCGCGCGAGATCGCATCCGGATCGAGATCCTGGAGTCGACGCTACTGAACGAAAGATGCGGCAATATCCTGCGGAATATCTTCGAGTTGTCCAAGGCTGGTTTCGAGATGGAGCTCGACGATTTCGGCACCGGGCATACGGCGATCGCAAGCCTGCGAAACTATCCCATCTCGCGGATAAAGATCGACAGGAGCCTGATTACCGATATCCAGCAGGATCGGACGCTCCAGGCCTTGTCCGGGACCATCGTGGATCTTGGCAGGAAGCTGGGCATCGACGTTCTTGCGGAAGGTGTCGAGACCGATGAGGAGCTTCGATACCTTACGAGCATCGGCTGCTCGCAAGTGCAGGGTTACCTGATCGCCGAACCGATGCCCCTCGAGACCTTGAGAACCTGGATCGAGGACTGGACCGGACAGGTCAATTCGCGATCAGAGTACGAACGGTATCGGGATGTCGTGGGAAATAGGATGGCACTCCGTCGATAAGGCTGCCTTTTGTGCCTCACGTGCTGGAGTTTTGGCGGTCATCTTGCCCGTGGGCGGACGATTTCGCATCATCAGGTGGCAACATAACGTGCCGCGGGGCGACCGGCCTCGGGAACTCCAGAAGGGGACCAGACATGAACGCAAAGCTTGGTCTCGCGGTAATTGGCTGCGGCATGGCCGCCAAGCCACACGCCTTGGCGCTTCAGGCGTTGTCCAACATGATCGATGTCCGGGGAGTTCATGCGCGCGACCGCCAACGTCTCGAGCGTTTCGCGACGGAGTTCGGGTTTCCTGTGTCCGAAAAGGCCGAGGCGCTGGCCGCAGATCCGGGTGTCGATGCGGTGCTGATACTGACGCCGCCGAACGCGCGCGCGGCATATGTCGAGCTTTTTGCCGCCGCCGGAAAGCATGTCCTGTGCGAAAAGCCCTTGGAACGGACGGTCGAAGCGGCGGAACGGATCGTGCAACTCTGCCGCGACCATGCCGTAACGCTCGGTGTTGTGTTTCAGCATCGTTTTCGCGCTGCAAGCCAGGACCTGGCGCGCCGCCTTGCAATGGATGAACTCGGCGCGATCCGCATGGTGCGTGTCGACATCCCATGGTGGCGCGATCAAGGGTATTACGACGAGCCGGGCCGCGGTAGCTATGCGCGCGATGGTGGTGGGGTGCTGATATGCCAGGCCATTCATACTCTTGACCTGATGCTTGACCTGACCGGGCCGGTGCGCGCGGTGCAAGCCATGGTCGCAACCACGGCGTTGCACCGGATGGAGGCGGAGGATTTTGCCGCAGGCACAATGGAGTTCGCCAATGGTGCCGTCGGCTCCCTCTTCGCGACGACGGCGGCCTATCCGGGAGAACCGGAATCGATCCGGCTTGAATGCGACGCCGCCTCGGTACGGCTGCAATCGGGCACCGTGACCTATTCCTGGCGAGATGGGCGGGTCGAAACCGCCGGAGCCGAGGCGCGCACGGGGGGCGGTGCCGATCCGATGGCGTTCCCGATGGACTGGCACCGGGATCTGATCGCGGACTTTGCCGAGGCGGTCAAAAGAGACCAGCGCCCGCGTGTGACGGGCGAGGACGCCCTTCAGGTGCAACGCCTGATCGAAGCAATCGAGATCTCGTCCTCGAGACGGTGCCGCGTCGAGTTGAGCGTCTGAAACGAGGTCAAGGGGCCGCGCCTTGACCCAGTGCCGAGGAATGGCTGGGCGTGGCCTCGAGCAAGTCCCGTCAGCGGCTCAGATCTGACCGTTCGAGCTCAGGGCGCTATGGTCGTCTCCGGTTGACGGAGCAGATGTTCACGGCCACTTTTAGCCGCGCCTTTCAGTTGCGCAGTCCCAATGTCTGCGCGAGCGAGAGCCGGGCTGACACGACTTAGAAAAATGTACCAAAGAAGAAGCCTGCCAACGCGGGGTTGGCAGGCTCCGATTTCGTTGCCCCGCAATTTGCTTCGCGGCGGGCTCTTCTGTCATTGACAGGGGCTTAGTGCAGGCGTTCCTGCGCCATCAGGCGGATCTCGGCGATCGCCTTGCCCGGATTCAGACCTTTCGGGCAGGTCTGGGTGCAGTTCATGATCACGTGGCAGCGATAGAGCTTGTAGGGATCTTCCACGTCGTCAAGACGCTCGCCGGTTGCCTCGTCGCGGCTGTCGATCATCCAGCGATAGGCGTGCAGCAGCGCGGCCGGGCCGAGATACCGATCGCCATTCCACCAGTAGGCGGGGCAGGAGGTCGAGCAGGATGCGCAGAGCACGCATTCATACAGACCATCGAGCAGGGCGCGGTCTTCAGGGGATTGAAGCCACTCTTTCTCGGGGGCCGGGGTCTTGGTTTCCAGCCAGGGCATGATGGAGGCATGCTGGGCATAGAAATGGGTCAGGTCCGGCACAAGGTCCTTGACGACGGGCATGTGCGGCAACGGGTAGATCTTCACGTCGCCTTTCTGCTCGTCGATGCCCCAGATACAGGCAAGCTTGTTGATCCCGTTGATGTTCATCGCGCAGGAGCCGCAGATGCCTTCACGGCAGGAGCGGCGGAACGTGAGTGTGGGATCGATCTCGTCCTTGATCTTGATCAGCGCGTCCAGGATCATCGGGCCGCAATCGTCCAGATCAATGAAATACGTGTCGAGCTGCGGGTTTTTCCCGTCATCCGGGTTCCAGCGATAGATCACGAATTTGCGGACGTTCTTGGCTCCGGCCGGCTTGGGCCATGTCTTGCCGACCTTTACCGTGGAGTTTTTGGGGAGAGTGAATTGAACCATTTGGTCACCTCAGCTGGCTCGCGTGGGGCGCGAGGCCGCCACGTGGCGTGGATTCGAGTGAAATGGGGTGCACAGTTTCATGTCCGTCAGCGCCTCGACCATTGGCAATATAGGTCGCCCTTGTAGAGAATCGACGGGTTCCGGCCGCAGCTCATGTTGCGGTAGCCGCCGCCGGCCCGGATCGACCGGACCACCGTCTTGTTCCGCGAATTGAACTGCTCCATCTCCGCCTCTCCGAGGCCAAGCTTCCCTGCCGCGCAGCGATTGATGGAATCCGCGGACTGGTAGGTCACCTGATCATAGGGGGCGATCTGCACGGCCATCCTGTCGGTGGCCGTGCCGGAAGAGCGCTGCTCGATATAGGCCGCCCCGCCAACCAGTTGTTGCCGTTTGCACTCCAGGATGGCGGTGCGCTGCACCTCCAGTTCGGCAGCGCTCAGCGCCGAGGCCACGCCCGGAAGGGCGGCGGCCAAGGCAAAGGCAATTACGGAAATCGGCAGTTTGACCTGAGACATCATCAGTACACCCTCGCTTTCGGCGCGATCTTGGCTGTTGCGATCCCACCTTCATCTTCGGTGGTGAGCGGGTCAAGATGCACCGGACGATAGTCGAGGCGGACATCCGGCCCGTCGACCCAAGCCAGAGAGTGCTTGCGCCAATTCTCGTCGTCGCGGTCCGGGTAGTCCTCGTGGGCATGCGCGCCACGGGATTCCTTGCGGGCGTCGGCAGCGACGATGGTGGCCATCGCGTTCGGCATAAGGTTGGTCAGCTCCAGGGTTTCCATCAGGTCGGAGTTCCAGACCAGCGAGCGGTCCGTGACCTTCAGGTCGTCCATCTTGGCGGCGACCACCTTCATCTTCTCGACGCCTTCGGCGAGGACCTTTTCGGTGCGGAAGACGGCAGCGTTGTCCTGCATGGTCTTCTGCATGTCCAGCCGCAGCTCGGCGGTGGTGGTGCCACCATCAGCGTAGCGCACCTTGTCGAAGCGCTCCAGGGCCGCGTCCAGCGACGCCTTGTTCAGCTCCGGGTTCGCTTCGTTCGGGTTCACGATCTGACCGGCGCGGATCGCGGCGGCACGACCGAAGACCACAAGGTCGATCAGCGAGTTGGAGCCAAGACGGTTGGCACCGTGAACCGAGGCACAGCCAGCTTCGCCCACGGCCATAAGGCCCGGCGCAACGGCGTCGGGATTATCGGCAGTCGGGTTCAGCACTTCACCCCAGTAGTTCGTCGGGATGCCGCCCATGTTGTAGTGCACCGTCGGCAGAACCGGCACCGGCTCGCGGGTCAGGTCCACACCGGCGAAGATCTCGGCGCTCTCGGTGATGCCCGGCAGGCGCTCGGCGAGCGTTTCTGGCGGGATGTGGTTGAGGTGCAGCGAGATGTGGTCCTTGTTCGGGCCCACGCCGCGGCCTTCGCGGATCTCGATGGTCATGCAGCGCGAAACGACGTCGCGGCTGGCCAGATCCTTGTAGGTCGGTGCATAGCGCTCCATGAAGCGCTCGCCTTCGGAGTTGGTCAGGTAACCGCCTTCGCCGCGGGCACCCTCGGTGATCAGGCAGCCCGAGCCATAGATGCCGGTCGGGTGGAACTGAACGAACTCCATGTCCTGCAGGGGCAGGGCCTGACGCGCCAGCATGGCGTTGCCATCACCGGTGCAGGTATGGGCCGAGGTGGCCGAGAAGTAAGCACGGCCATAGCCGCCAGTGGCTTGAACGACCATCTTGGCGTTGAAGGCGTGCAGGGTGCCGTCATCCAGTTTCCAGGCCAGAACGCCCTGACATTGCCCGTCTTCGGACATGATCAGGTCGGTGGCGAAATACTCGATGAAGAACTGCGCGTCTTCCTTGATCGACTGGCCATAGAGCGTGTGCAGAATGGCGTGGCCGGTGCGGTCGGCGGCGGCACAGGTCCGCTGCACGGCGGGGCCTTCACCGTATTCGGTGGTGTGGCCGCCGAAGGGACGCTGGTAGATGCGGCCTTCTTCGGTGCGCGAGAAGGGCACGCCGTAATGCTCGAGCTCGTAGACGGCCTTGGGGGCCTCGCGAACCATGTATTCCATCGCGTCGGTGTCGCCGAGCCAGTCGGACCCCTTCACGGTGTCATACATGTGCCACTGCCAGCTGTCTGGGCCCATGTTGCCGAGGGAGGCGGCGATGCCGCCTTGGGCGGCGACGGTGTGCGAACGGGTCGGGAAGACCTTGGTGATACAGGCGGTCTTGAGCCCCTGCTCGGCCATGCCGAGCGTGGCGCGCAGGCCCGCGCCGCCGGCCCCGACGACGACAACGTCGTATGTGTGGTGGGTGATATCGTAAGCGGTCATTGTTCTTTATTCTCCGAAGCTTAGCCGATCATCGAGGCGATCAGGATCTTGACGAGGGCGAAGAGGCCCAGGCCACAGAAGAACCAGCCAAGCATGTTGGTGATGATCATTCCGCCGAAATCGTAGCCCTTGGGGACATAGTCTTCGAACACTTTCCTGATGTTGAAACGCCAGTGATAGGTGGTCGAAACGACGAAGAGTCCGGCGATGACGAAGTTGAAGGGCTTGGTCAGGCCTTCGACGAGAGCGTCATAGTCGCTGCCCATGAGCGGCGCGATCCGGACGAGGAAGAGGATGACCAGGGTGGCCATCGCATAGGAGCTGTAGGTGACTTCCAGCTGGTGCTCGGCTCCATGAGCCAGGGAGCCTTTGCCGGCGGCGCGTTTGCGGTCGGTCTGATAGGACATGTGCAACCTCCGGTTCAGACGATAAGAAGGATGATCGAGGTCAGGACGGCGCCAACAACGGAGCCGAAGACGATGATCCAACCGAGTTTTTCAGCGGTTTCCAGTTCGAGCCCGATGGCTTCGTCCCAGATGAGGTGACGGATGCCACCCAGCATGTGGTACCAGAGCGCCCAGATGACGCCGAACCAGACGATATAGGAGAGCCACCAGCCGAAGAGCCAGGCGCTGTGGGCCGCGTAGACTTCGGGGCCGGCGGCTGCGGCGAGCATCCACCAAAGGACGAGGAGCATACCGACGGTCGAGCCGTTACCAGTGATCCGGATAAGGATCGAGCTGATCATGAGGATATGCGGGCGATAGATCTGGAGGTGGGGCGACCGGGGCCGATTTCCCCGGTTCACATCGGCTGTCATAAGACTGACTCCTTTTGCTGACGCGGGGGCGGTCCCGCATTTGCCCCCTTCTCTAATACATCTTTTGAGGGTGTCACGCGAATGCAGCGCGAATCGGCGCGGTTAATTGGCGCAATCCCGAGCAAATCCGCGCGTCCCATTCCGAAAATTCTATGTGTATTCCACAGGATACCGGAAAATGCCCAAAATGGCGGCAAACCATACTTCTCTACCGATTGATCCGGGGCTTGGGGTGCCCTTTCGGGGCTCTGAAACCTCATAGCCGCCCTGCCATCTCGTACAGATGATCCTCGAATTCGGTGCACATGGTGATGGTCACGCTGGAAGGATCGTACCAGGCATTCGCTTCGCCGCAGGGTTCGACTGAGACCAGAAGCGGTTCGGACAGCGATATCTCCTCGGCCAGTGCCTCCACTTCCGCACGCACAACCTCGAGCGTAAGGCTGTCTTGTGCGGATCTGTCGAACTCGAAGGTGAGGGACGTGTCATCCGCCCCGATCCAGATCTCGTCCAGAACTGCGCCCCAGGCGTCGGCGGCCTGATCGTACTCCTCCGGGCAATACTCCGCCCGATCTTCAGGCAGGCCCAACTCCTCGGCCAGATCGCCGCGCGCATCGGGGTCGGCGCCGTAGAAGATGCAGACAGTATTATAGTAGCGCTGCTCGTCTGGCCCATGCGTGTCCCACCAGGCGATCTCGTCCGCCATCTCGTCGCGCAGGAGGGCCTCGCCGAGAAAGCCCCACGCGGTGTCATAGGCGATGTCTTCGGCCGACTCGTCCTCGAAGATCGCGTCGATCAGGAAAATGGAAAACACATCCGCTGCATCTTCTTCCTGACCGAAGATCGGCACGGCCTCGATATCGATCAGCGCATGCCCGAGCTCGTGGTAGAAGATTGCCAGAAGGTTGGCCTCGACAAAGGCGTCGGCCTCTTCGCTGGCATCGGCAACCGCCGCCAGCAGAGTCGAGGCTGCCAGCACCGTCAGCATCTTCCGGATCATTCCAACCCTCCCGTTGGTTTCGACCGATCAGATAGGAACAAGCGCCCAGTAGTCCAGATCCAGAAGCACCTCGGCCAGGTATTTTCCGTCCTCGCCCTTCAGTCGGAACGGCGCGCCGCCCTTGGTCGCCACCAGTCGCAGCCGCAGCGCCCCAACGCCTGGGGCCACCTTCTCCGCCTTGTCGAGCACTTCGGTCCAAGCCTTGACCGTGTCGCCGGAGAAGCAGGGATTGGCATGGGCACCGCCATTGAGCCCGACGATCATCTGCGCATTGGCCAGCCCGTTGAAGCTCAGGGCGCGGGCCATGGAGATGACGTGGCCGCCATAGATCAGCCGTTGGCCATCGGGGCGGAAAGTGGCGTCGAAATGGACCTTGGCGGTGTTCTGCCAGAGCCGGGTCGCCATCATGTGCTCGGCTTCCTCGATGGTCACGCCGTCCACATGGTCGATCTGCTCGCCGATTTCGTAATCGCCCCAGCGATGCGGCTCGCCGGAGAGAGTGAAATCGTAGTTGGAGAAGTCGAGCCCCTCCGGAATCACGAGATCCGACGGGGCGACGACCTTCGCGAGATCCGGGATCACGGTTTCCGGCGCCGGCGCGTCGTGGTCGCCCTTCCGGACCATGACCCAGCGAACATAGTCCATCACCACCTCGTCGCGCTGGTTGCGCCCGGTGGTGCGGACATAGACAACGCCCGACTTGCCGTTGGAGTTCTGCTTCAACCCGATCACTTCGCTCTCCGAGCGCAGCGTGTCGCCCGGATAGACGGGTTTGCGGAAATACCCCTCTGCATAGCCGAGATTGGCCACCGCATTGAGCGAGATGTCCGGCACGGTCTTTCCGAAGACGGTATGGAAGGTGATCAGGTCGTCCATCGGGGCGGCCGCAAGACCGCTCGCGCGCGCGAATTCATCCGAAGACGCCAGTGCGAATCGCGAGGGGTAGAGCGCATGATAAAGTGCGCGCTCGCCGCCAGAGACGGTGCGCGGCACCGCATGCGGGATCACCTCGCCCAGCGTGTAGTCTTCGAAGAAACGGCCCGGATTGGTCTTTGCGGCCATGGTTCAGAACTCCCCCAGTTTTATCTCCGGGCTGTAGGTGCCTGTCGCGTCCTTGACCACCGCCTGACCGCAGCGCATCACGCCGCGTTTCTCGTCGAAGGCATAGGTCGGGTTGCCCTGCAGGTGCCAGCCCTTGTTGAGCGCCTCGGTCACCTTGTGACAGAAGGCGGATGTGTCGTCTTCGGTAAGATAACGATAGAGTTTCATGTGCTTAGCTCCCGAAAACCGGATAGCCGAGCCATCCGTGGATGAAGCCGATCACCAGCAGAAGGACCACAGAGGCGCCCAGGAACATCGCATCCTTGGCGATGGGTCCCGGCTCCGGCGCGGTCCAGTCCGGTTCGGCGCGGTTGATAATGCCCGGCGTGATCAGCGACCAACCCAGCAGCCCGCCAAAGAGCAGCATCGCGGCGAGGTCTCCGTTGACCAGAAGATGCGCGATGGCCCAGAGGCTGAAGCCCAGCAGCATCGGGTGGCGCAACCCGCTCACCAGCTTGCCCTTCTTCGGCGCGGGCGACATCAGGTAAATCGCGATCAGCACGATCAGGTTGTTGAGATGGCGCAGGAAGCTCGGCGGGTTCCAGATCTCGACCACGGTTGCTGCGCGGAAGCCCACCACCATCAGAACGATGGAAAGCACCAGCGCGAAGGTCACCATGCCCTTCGCCTGTGAGTCGGGCATCAGGCCGCGCCGATCCGGTGCGACACGTTTGAACAAATGGGCACCCCACCACAGGGCAACGCCGAGAAAAAGAACCAGCCAGCTCATGGAAATCTCCTAGGAAAGTGCTGCAATGGCCTCCGCTTTCGCCAGCGTGGCCTTCGCGGTCACGATATGCAGGTTTTCCACGATCTTTCCATCCACAACTGCGACACCTTGCCCTTCGGCCTCTGCCGTCTCGAAGGCCTCGATCTGGCGCCGGGCGAGGTCGACCTCGGCTTCGGAGGGCGCAAAGGCCTTGTTGGCGATGGCCAGCTGCGCCGGGTGGATCAGGGTCTTGCCGTCCATGCCGAGATCGCGGCCCTGCTCGCATTCGACCCGCAGCCCGTCCTCATCCTTGAAGGCGTTGTAGACACCGTCAATGCAGACGATCCCGGCGGCGCGGGCTGCCATCAGGCAAGTTTGCAGTGCGGTCTGCATCGGCAGGCGATCGGCGCGGAAGCGGCAGTTCAGCTCCTTGGCGAGGTCATTCGTTCCCATGACGAATCCGGACATGCGCGGCGCGCTCGCGATTTCCAGCGCGTTGAGGATGCCGCGCGGCGTCTCCATCATCGCCCAGATTTCGGTTTCGGCACAGGCCGGATGCGCGTCGAGCCTGGCGGCCACGGCCTCGACCTGGGACCCGCTCTCCACCTTGGGCAGCAGCACGGCCTGCGGCCCGATCTCCATGATCGCAGCGAGGTCATCGGTGCCCCAATCCGTGTCCATGCCGTTCAGCCGCACGATCTGCGCGCGCTGGCCATAGCCGCCCGCGGTCAGCGTCTCGGCCAGAAGCGCGCGCGCATTGGCCTTCTCGTCGATGGCGACGGCGTCCTCGAGGTCGAAGATGATCGCGTCGACCGTCAGGCCCTTTGCTTTTTCCAGCGCGCGTTCTTTCGAGCCGGGAATATAGAGAACCGAGCGGTAGGGGCGGGCAGCGGTGTCCATGACTCTCTCCTGTCGTTTTGCTGCAGAGCAGAAACCACAGCTGCAGCGTTCGCGCAAGATATGAAATGCCACACCGCCGCGTCGCGCAAGAAATATGCGCGCACCTTTCGGGGTGAACGCCGAAAGGGGCCCGTAAACCTCCTGTTAACCGCTTGCTTAATATATGGTTTACGCGCTGGTCCGACGGCGCATCGGAGAGAGACGATGCCGAAAAAGATGAAACTGTTCCGCGGCGTATTCGGTTTCGCGAGCCTGTCGGTCGGACTGCTCCTCCTTGGCCTCAGCGCCGCGCAGCTTGGCCCATTCGCGACAAGCGAATCCTGCTCTCCGCGCGACCGGGTGGTGTCCGGGCTGGACAAGCTTTTTGGAGAGATCTACCGCGCTCGCGCTGTCGCTGCAGATGATACGTTGATGGAATTCTTCTCGTCCCACCGAAACAAGACCTGGACGCTTTTGAGAACCCTTCCGGATGGGCGGGCCTGTGTCGTGGCCACGGGCCGGGGGGACTGGATGGAAGCGGTGCCGAAGGTCCGGACGGCGGCAGTCGAGGTCGAGATCTGAGCGATCCCGGATCCGTCTGGGGAGGCAGGTCCACGGGGCGGCTAAAAACCTATCCAGGAAAATCAACCGATAGCGACATCGCGCCTGCGTGGTGAACGCCGCATTCACCGATTCTTGAGACCTCTGGCTCCAGACTTTTCGACAGAGCTTCGCGATAACAGGCGGGCCGATGACAGGGGAAATGACAAGAAGAGGAAAGGCAGACGATGAAGTCTCTCACCGCAATCCTGGCTCTCGGATGGGTCCTTTCCGCTCCGGCGGTCGAAGCTCAACAACAGCGAAGCTGCGGTCAACGTGATCCTATCGTGGAGCGTCTGGCGGAAAAATACGGCGAGAGCCGACAATCCATCGGGCTCGGCGCGGACAATTCGCTCCTCGAGGTCTATGCCTCGCCGGACACCGGGAGCTGGACGATCCTCGTCACCTATGCGTCCGGCTTGTCCTGCCTGATGGCCACCGGCCAGAACTTCGAGACGATGGCCGAGACCTTGCCGACGAAATCGGAGAAGGACGCCTGACATTTCGGTGCGCGCGCCCGGATCGGTTTGGGTTCGGGACAGGCGCGCTGCGGGCTACGAGAACCGAACGGGTCGAGCCGGGACTCAGATCAAGGCGTGGGTCGATGGCAGTCTCAGTTGTTCCTGAACGTAGGCAAGGCTGCGACAATGATCAGCGTCGGATGTGGCCACCTGATCCCAAATGTCATCGCGACTGCCGCACCCTGCACCAGAATCGGGGCGGCGAGACACACTGCGCTTCGGCTGACGCAGCCCATCGAAACCGTGGTTGCGAGTTTTGCGATGCAGCGATGTCCTGCTAGGTCAAGTCGGTATTCGCGAGAATCGGCCGATTTTTCGTCTGTTCTGAGGTTTTGTGTGTCAACTGCATCCTTGTGCCGCGCTGGCGCAAGCTTGCAAGGGGGCGGGCAAATGGCTAGGCACGGCGCCGAAGTCAACCAAATTCAGGGAAACGAAACCATGGCCAGACCCAAGATTGCCCTCATCGGCGCAGGTCAGATCGGCGGCACGCTCGCCCACCTCGCCGCGATGAAGGAACTCGGGGACGTTGTCCTCTTCGACATCGCTGAGGGCACGCCGGAAGGCAAGGCGCTCGACCTCGCCGAGTCCGGCCCCTCCGAAGGCTTTGACGCCACGCTCAAAGGCACCCAGGACTATGCCGACATCGCAGGCGCCGATGTCTGCATCGTGACCGCCGGTGTGCCGCGCAAGCCGGGCATGTCCCGCGACGACCTGCTGGGCATCAACCTCAAGGTGATGAAATCCGTCGGTGAAGGTATCCGCGACAACTGCCCGGACGCATTCGTCATCTGTATCACCAACCCGCTCGACGCGATGGTCTGGGCGCTGCAGAAATTCTCCGGTCTGCCGACCAACATGGTCTGCGGCATGGCTGGCGTGCTGGACTCCGCGCGCTTCCGTCACTTCCTCTCGGTCGAGTTCAATGTCTCGATGAAGGACGTCACTGCCTTCGTTCTGGGCGGCCACGGCGACACGATGGTTCCCTCCGTGCGTTACTCCACAGTTGGTGGCATCCCGCTGCCGGATCTGGTCGAAATGGGCTGGACCACGCAGGAGAAGCTGGACGCTATCGTGCAGCGCACCCGTGACGGCGGCGCCGAGATCGTTGGCCTGCTGAAGACCGGCTCCGCTTTCTATGCTCCGGCAACCTCCGCCATCGAGATGGCCGAAGCCTTCCTCAAGGACCAAAAGCGCCTTCTGCCCTGTGCCGCCTATTGCGATGGCGATCTCGGCCTGAAGGACACCTATGTTGGTGTGCCGACCATCATCGGCGCCGGCGGTGTCGAGAAGGTCGTCAACATCAAGCTGTCCAAGGAAGAGCAAGAGATGTTCGACAGCTCGGTTGGCGCCGTGAAAGGCCTGGTCGAGGCCTGCAAGGGCATCGAGCCGTCCCTCGGCTGATCGCCGCGCGATCATAGAGCGATGAATTCAAAGACCGCGGCCGTTCATTCGGCCGCGGTCTCTTTTTTGAGGGGAATGGAGCGACAGGCAATCGATGCGGACGAGGCGGCGTGGTCTTGCCCCCGTGATCTTCAATGCCCGGCTCCTTCAGATCGATCTAGGCCGCCTCATAGCTGACCACTTCAATCTCCAATCCATCCGCCATGTCGAAATAGAACCGCCGACCGGGCTCGTAATCGGCGTGATTATGCGGTTCGTATCCCGCTGCGGCGACCCGGGTTTCTGCGGCGTCGATATCCGCAACCACGATGCCCAGATGGTTCAGGCCACCAAGCGTCGAATAGCTTGATCCCCGAGGCGGGCTGGTTTCGCCTGGTGGAGCGTAAATTGCAAGATAGCTGGCCTCCTCGCCCACATGGATCGTGTGGCCACCGCTGATTGCCGCGCCTTGCCAGCGGATATGCCAGTCAAATAGGGTGCAAAGCTCCTGTGCGACCGCTTCGGGGTCGCGGACGGTGATATTGGCATGTTCCAATCGGGCCGGTGTCATGAGCTGTCTCCTGTTCAATGAATGCCGAAAGTCTGGACAGGATGACTCCTAATTTCTAAACCTCACTTTAGATCAAGCAATTTTTTTGGAGACCTTATGCCACTCGGTCGAGAAATCTCAATAGGCCAACTGGCCGCGCGAACGGGCCTCGCGGTCTCCGCGATCCGATACTACGAGACGGAAGGGTTGATCCGGTCGGAGCGCAATGCTGGCGGACACCGGCGCTTCGAACGCTCGGTGATCCGGCGGCTGTCCTTTATCCGGATCGCGCAACAGTTCGGTTTTTCACTGGACCGGATCCGAACGGAGCTTGCAGCGTTACCGGAAGGCCGGACGCCGACGCGGCAGGATTGGGCCGGGATCGGTGCCGGGTTGCGCGCGGAACTCGATGCGCGGATTGAGGCGCTGGTGGCGATGCGCGACCGGCTCGACGGCTGTATCGGCTGTGGCTGCCTCTCACTGGAGAGCTGCGCGCTCTACAACCCGGAGGACAAGGCGGCAAAGCGTGGGGCCGGTCCGCGCTACCTGATGGGCGACAGGTCCGAGGAGATCTGACGCGTCACTCGCGCAGTTCTGCCAGATCAACGCCCCAGAGCGCAGTTTTCTCGACCCAGCCATACTCGCCGCCGGCCGTTACCTGACACCAGACCGGCGTGCATTTGCCAAGCCGTGCGACGACGCCGGTTTCCGCCCGCGCCAGGACTTCGGCATCTTCGGTCGGTTGAGCACGCAGCGCGACCATGTCTTCCTGGATGAGGACGGTCCGTACGCCGGAAAGCAGCGAGTAATGCACCCAGCCGCCCGCACCGTCGCGGTCGCGCACGCGGCGCCAGTGGCCGAACTCAGCCGTAATCTCGAGGGGAAGTGAGCGGCGCTTGTAGACCCAGTCGATCCTGTGGCTCAGCGAAGGGCCGCGCCGCGCGTTGCCTTCGGAGGTCTTGAGCGAGACGAAGCGGGGCAAAGGCAGGTTCGTCACCGGGCCACGTGTGGCTTGTTGCGCGGCGGCTGGCGGGGCCGATACGGGGGCGAAAGCCAGCGTCAAAGCCAAAACTGCCAATAAAAACGCTCCGTGGCGGAACGTTGTTGCCTGAAGACCCATGATATTTTGTCGCTCGTTTCTGGGGGGCGCTTGTGCCGCGCCGCTTTGGTCGTCACTGTGCCAGCGAGCGAGACATCACGAAAGATATTTGGAGGGGTTTGATGCAAAGAGAACGGCTGAGTGTTGTTGTTACGCGACGGTTGCCTGAACCGGTGGAGAAGCGCCTGAGCGAGTTGTTCGACACGGAGCTGCGCGAAGACGACCAGCCGATGAGCCATGACGAGCTGACCGAGGCGCTCTGCCGGGCTGATGTGCTCGTTTCGACCATCACGGATCATATCGATGCGGCCATGCTGGCCCATGCCGGGGAGCGGGTGAAGCTGATAGCCAATTACGGCGCTGGCGTCGACAATATCGACGTTGCCACCGCGCGACAGCGCGGGATTCTTGTGACCAACACGCCGGGTGTGACCACGGATGACACGGCCGATATGGCGATGGCGTTGGTGTTGGCCGTGACGCGGCGTATCCCCGAGGGGCTCGCGGTGATGCAATCGGGAAAGTGGGACGGCTGGTCGCCGACAGGCTATCTCGGCGGACGCGTCGGCGGGCGCCGGATCGGCATTCTCGGCATGGGGCGGATCGGTCAGGCCGTGGCACGGCGGGCACGTGCCTTCGGCATGGAGGTGCATTATCACAACCGCCGGCGATTGCGGCCGGAGGTCGAGCAGGAGATCGGCGCGACCTTCTGGGAGAGTCTCGACCAGATGGTCAGCCGGATGGACGTGATCTCCATCAACTGCCCGCACACGCCGTCGAGCTATCACCTGATGAATGCGCGACGACTGAAGCTCTTGAAGCCCTCGGCAGTGCTGGTGAACACGTCGCGCGGCGAGGTGGTGGACGAGAATGCGCTGACGCGGATGCTGCGCGCGGGCGAGATCGCCGGGGCAGGGCTCGACGTCTACGAGCATGGCGCCGAGATCAACCCGAGGCTGCGCAACCAGGACAATGTCGTGTTGTTGCCGCAGATGGGCTCGGCCACGGTCGAGGGGCGGGTCGAGATGGGCGAGAAGGTGATCATAAATATCAAGACCTTCGATGACGGGCACCGGCCGCCGGATCTGGTATTGCCGTCGATGCTGTGAAGCGAGAGAGACGATGTTTCGTAGCTCTGTGCTCTTGCTGGCCGCCATGGCCTGTCTGGTTCTTGCGCTTGTGCAGGCCGAGCCAGTCAGCGGACCCGCGGAACGGACGGCCGAGCGCGCCGCCGCCGCCGGTCTCGGTGTCTATGTGGCGCTGCGCTCGGTGAATGCCGCCTTGTCGGTGGCGCAGGAAGTGGAGCTTGGCGGAAGTTTCGGCTTCTCCGCCAATGCTCAACCGCTGAAAGTGCTTGAGCCGATTGACGACACGGTCGAGCGTGTCGCCGGGGCGGTCTTCTCGGTGGCATTGCTGGCCGGGGTCCTGGCCATCGGAGTGGGGCCGGTCTCCAGTCTCGGATTCCTGCTGCTTGCGGCGGGGCTCGCCATCCAGGCAATGCGCGGGCCGCTTGAGCGCGGAGCGGGCGCGGTGGCCCGTCCGCTGTGCCGAGCGGGCAGTTTGTCCAACATGACCGGCTTGCTGCTGGCGGTTCTCTTGCCGCTGTCCCTCGCTCTGGGTGGCACGCTCGGCACCGTTGTGACGCAACAGAAATGGGACAGCGCAATGGCGCAGGTTTCGGCGGTGGAGGCACAGTCAAAGCAGCTGCTGGGCGTGCAGGAGGAAACCGGTGGTTCCGAGGCGACAGGTGTGTTGGGGCAGGTGCGGGGAGCTATTGAGCAGGCCGGCGACTACGGCGAGGCTGTCGGCTATTACCTTGCCGAGGCCGATGACCTGCTGAAGGCGTCGCTGACCCTTGTCGCGATCTTCCTGCTGCGCACGCTGATCCTGCCGCTGACGCTGGTTGCGGTCATGGTGGCGCTGTTGCGGCAGATGGCGCGACAGTGACCGGAGATCCCCCCGGCCCGAACGGGCCTGCTGGCGCGTCCCGCTACCGGTAGGTCTGGTCATCGGTCGGAAAGGCACGGCTGCGGACCTCCCCGGCATATTCCGAGACGGCCTGTTCGATCCTTCCGCCCAGATCTCCATATACCTTGACGAATTTCGGCGGCTTGGGGTTCAGCCCCAGCATGTCCTCCAGCACCAGGATCTGGCCGTCGCATTCCGCGCTGGCGCCGATGCCGATGGTCGGGATCGCGACCTGTTTGGTGATCCGCGCCGCCAGCGGCTCGACCATGCCTTCCAGAACCATGGCGAAGGCCCCGGCTTCGGCCACGTCCCGCGCGTCTGCCTCGTGCAGTGGCCAGCTGTCCGTGTCCCGGCCTTGTGTCTTGAACCCGCCCAACACGTTGCTCGATTGCGGCGTTAGCCCGATATGCGCCATCACCGGGATCCCGCGTTCGGTCAGGAAGCGGATTGTCTCCGCCATCCGCGCGCCGCCCTCAAGCTTCACCGCGCCGCAACCGGTTTCCTGAATGATCCGCGCCGCGTTGCGGAAGGCGACTGCGGGACTCTCCTCATAGCTGCCAAAGGGCATGTCCACGACGACAAGCGCCCGCTGCGAGCCGCGCATCACTGCCCGACCATGGGTGATCATCATTTCGACCGTCACACCAAGCGTCGAGTCCATGCCATGCATCACCATGCCAAGACTGTCGCCGACGAGGATGAAATCCGCATGTTTGTCGACGATCGCCGCCGTGTGCGCGTGATAGGAGGTCAGCGAGACGATCGGCTCGCCACCCTTGCGCGCGGCGATCTGCGGCACCGTAATCCGGCGCACCGGTTTCTGAACGCTCATGGGCTTATCTCCCTTTGGTCGATCAACAGGACATCGCCGAACTCGGCTGAAATCATCAATGCAAGCGGCCCGGCTGGTTTGCCGGAAACCGGGCGCAGGGTGATCGCTTCGGTCACGTCCACGGCGCGCAGATGCGAGCGCGGTTCAGCCTGGATCACAGCCGTCACCTCGGCCAGGAGCTCCTCTACCGTCGCCCCGTTCCCGCACATTTCCTCTGCCCGGTCCAGCGCCTGGTTCAGAACCAGCGCTGCCAATCGGTCCTCCGGCGAGAGTCGCACATTGCGCGAGGACAGGGCCAACCCGTCCGCCTCGCGCACGGTCGGGCAACCGATGATCCGCAGCGGGAAATGCAGGTCCTTCACCATCTGCCGAATGACCTGCAACTGCTGGTAATCCTTCTCGCCAAAACAGGCGAGATCGGGCTGGACGATGTTGAAGAGCTTTGCCACGACCGTCGCCACGCCACGGAAATGCCCCTCGCGCACCTCGCCATGCAATACATTGGCCAGCCGCATCGTCTCTACGATGGTCTCGGCGCCTTGCGGGTAGATATCTTCGACAGAAGGCAGGAAAACCGCCTCCACACCTGCGTCCCGCAACATCGCGAGGTCGCGTTCGGTGTCGCGCGGGTAGTTTTCGAGATCGGACGGGTCGCCGAATTGCGTCGGGTTGACGAAGATCGACACGATCACCCGGTCCGCTTCGCGCGCGGCCTGCGCGACAAGCGCCATATGGCCGGCATGAAGAAAGCCCATCGTCGGTACCAAGCCGACGCTGAAGCCCTGTCGTCGCAACCCGGCGATGTGTTCGCGGAGCTTCGCCACTGTCTTGCACGTTTCCATGGAGCGGGTGGGTAACAATATTGCGCGAATGCCGCAAACGATCTTTTGGACATTGCGCCAATTGCCAGGTGGAACACCCCGTCACACGGGGTCGACGCGATCTGCCGAATCCGAGATCCGGTGGTCCTGTACCCGTCGACGTGATCGCAGGAGGCTCCGGGGCAGGTCGGGTCTCGGCGTGGGAGCGACGAAAATGGTCCCGAACAGGCGGCGGAGAACCGCCCAATTGGCCGGGAGAGGCGGAAAACGCCGGCCACTCGCGGCTTCGTGTTGGCAATTCCCCTTCATTCGCTGTAGATTCCGGTCAATCAACGCCGTCGTCAGAACGGTCACAACAAGAGCAGGCAGCATGGATCCCTCGACCCTCTCAATGGCGCAGGAGATGGATTTCTCCCTGTTGGCGCTTTTTGCGCGCGCGACCTTCACCGTAAAACTCGTGATGCTGATGCTGGTGGTGGCCTCCTTCTGGGGCTGGGCAATCATCATCCAGAAACATATCACCTACCGGATCGCGCGCCGCGAAGCGGACAGTTTCGATGAACGCTTCTGGTCTGGCGAACCGCTGGACGAACTCTTCGACCAGGTCGGGCCGGATCCGAAGGGAGCCTCGCAGCGGATCTTCGCGGCCGGGATGGTCGAATGGCGCCGCTCGCACCGCGAGGATGGCGGGCTGATCGCCGGCGCACAGGCGCGGATCGACCGGTCTATGGATGTCGCCATCGGCAAGGAGGCAGACGGCCTCAACCGGGGGCTGGGTTTTTTGGCCACCACGGGCTCGACAGCGCCATTCATCGGACTCTTCGGCACGGTCTGGGGCATCAAGAACGCCTTCGAGGAGATCGCCATCGCGCAGAACACCAATCTGGCGGTTGTCGCGCCCGGCATCTCCGAAGCGCTGGTCGCCACGGCGCTCGGCCTGCTCGCGGCGATCCCGGCGGTGATCTTCTACAACAAGCTCAATGCCGACAGCGACCGGATCGTCGGCGGCTATGAGAGCTTCGCGGACGAGTTCGCAACCATCCTGTCGCGCCAGCTGGACAGCTGAACCATGGGCGCGGGAGTTATCAAGTCAGGCGGCGATAGCGGCGGCGGGGGCACCCGGCGTCGGCGTCGGGCCAACCGCCACCCGGCCGCGATGTCGGAGATCAATGTCACGCCCTTCGTGGACGTCATGCTGGTGTTGCTCATCATCTTCATGGTTGCCGCGCCCCTGATGACGGTTGGCGTCCCGGTCGAACTGCCGAAGACGGCGGCACAGGCGCTGCCGACCGAGCAGGAAGAGCCGCTTGTCGTTTCCCTCTCGGCCGATGGCCGGGTCACGATCATGACCACGGAGGTGCCGGAAGCCGAGCTGGTCAGCCGGCTGCGCGGCGTGGCAACCGAACGGGACGATGATAAGGTCTTCCTGCGCGCCGATGGTTCCATTCCCTATGAGCGGGTCATGCAGGTCATGGGCGCGCTCAATGCCGGCGGCTTCGGCAATATCGGGCTCGTGACCGACACGGGCGGGCCGATGCTCGACGGCGGGGATGGCTAGCTGGTTCCATATGAATACCGGGGTTAAGATCTCCGGCGCAGCCCATCTGGGGCTGATCCTGTGGATGGCAATCGGCGGGATCTTTTCCTTCGAGGACTCTCCGCCGATGGAAGTGGCCGAGGTCTCGGTCATCAGCTCCGAACAGTTCGAAGCGATGATGGCGGTCGGACGCGAGGCGCCGGATGTGGCCGAGGCTCCGGCCAGCCCGGCGGCACCGGAGCCGCCCGAGGCCACGGAAACGCCGGACATTCCAGCCCCGGAACCTGCGCCGGAGGCCACTGAGCCCCCCGAACCCTCCGATCCGGTCGCGCCCGAGCCGGAGCCGGAAGCGGCCGAGCCGCTCGATGTCCCGCAGGCGGAGGTCGCCCCGGTTGCGCCGCCCACGCCTGCGCGCCCCGAACTGCCTGATGGTGCCTCTACCACGGTCGCGCCGGAAAACCCGCCCGCGCCGGATGCCGCGCCGCGTGTTGCGCCGCGCCCGGCTGACCGCCCCGATCCCGATGCCAATGTCGCCGAAGAGGTGCAGGAAGCGGCGCGGCGCGAGGAGGCTCCCGAGGCCCCGCCCGTGCCCGAAGCGCCGGAAGAGACGACCGCACCCGAGGAAACCGGCACTGTCGTCGAGACCGAAGCGACCGAGGAGGCGGGCGGAACGGCTGTCACCGAGCTGGCCCCGGCGGGTGCTCCGCGTCCGGTGCGGCGCCCTGATCGTCCGCGCCCGTCCCCGCCCGATCCAGAACCCAGTCCGGCCCGCGACCCGTTGGCCGATGCCATCGCCGGTGCCGTGGCCGAGGCCGTTGCCGAGACCCCACCCGTCCCCGCGCGCGCCTCTGGCGGGCCGCAGCTTTCCTATGGCGAGAAGGAAGCGCTCAAGCTCGCCGTCAGCGCCTGTTGGAGTGTCGGCTCGCTTTCGACCGATGCGATGCGAACCACCGTGACGGTGCTTGTCGAGATGCAGGAAGATGGCAGGCCGGTAACCATCCACCTGCTGGATTTCGAGGGCGGCACGGAAGCCGCCGCGCGCCAGGCGTTCGAAGCCGCGCGCCGTGCCATCCTGCGCTGTGGCGCGCGCGGCTATGATCTGCCGCGGGACAAGTACGAGCGCTGGCGCGAGATGGAGCTTGTCTTCAACCCCGAAAAGATGCGTGCGCGATGAGCTGGTCGCTGTTGAAATATCCCGCCACGTCGGCGTTCGCCCTGCTGCTGGGTGCGGCAACGCCCGTTCCGCCCGCGCCCAGCCTGCCGCCCGGCGTCAAGACGGGTCCGCAACTGCCGGATACTCCTGGCGATACGATGATCGGACCGCATTGGATTCGCTTCGTCGACTCCGTCATGGCCTGCTGGAATGTCGAAGCGCTCTCCACCGAGGCGGCGCAGATCGTGCTCCGGCTCGGGGTCGAGTTGGAGGAAAGCGGACTGCCGGTCGCGAGCTCGATCCGGCTCATGGACGCCCCGCCTGACAGCGCTCCGGTCCGCGAAACCTTTGAAAGTGCCCGCCGCGCCATCCTGGAGTGCGGCGAGCGGGGATTTGACCTGCCACAGGGGAACCATGACCAGTGGCGCTGGGTCGAGATCGAATTCAATCCAGAAATCATGAGGACCAGATGATGTTCCTGCGTTCCGTCGCAAAAGCCGCAGCCCTTGCGCTGGCCTGCCTTCTGCCCGTCGCCTTGCCGGCGCTGGCGCAGGACCGTCTGCGCATCGAGATCACCGAAGGTGTGATCGAGCCCTTGCCCTTCGCCATTCCGACCTTCCAGGCCGAGACGGTTGAAGCGAGCCAGCTGGCGGCCGAGATCACCCGCGTGGTCGCCGCCGACCTGATCGGCACCGGCCTCTTCCGGGAGATCGACGAGAGCGCGCACATCGCCCGCGTGACCAGTTTCTCAGCGCCGGTCTCCTATCCTGACTGGAAGGCGATCAACGCCCAGGCACTGATCACCGGAGCTGTTTCCGTGGATGGATCGGGTCGGATCAATGTGAAGTTCCGCCTGCATGACGTCTATGCCGGCGGCGAACTGGGCGAAGGGCTGCAGCTCGGCGGCTCGACCAATTCCTGGCGCAGGCTCGCCCACAAGGTCGCCGACCAGGTCTATTCGCGCATAACGGGCGAGGGTCCGTATTTCGACAGCCGGGTGGTCTTTGTCCACGAGGAAGGCCCGAAGAACGCCCGTCAGAAGCGGCTGGCGATCATGGATTATGATGGCGCGGGCGTGCAATATCTGACTGACAGCTCCTCCACCGTGCTTGCGCCGCGCTTCTCGCCCACTGGCGACCGCGTGCTCTACACCTCCTACGCGACCGGTCGGCCCGAGATCTACATGATGCAGGTCGGCAATCCGCGCCCGCAGAAGATCACCGCGGGCAGCGGCGCCATGACCTTCGCGCCGCGCTTCGGACCCGACGGCAACACGGTCGTCTATTCCGAAAGCCGGGGCGGCAACACGGATATCTTCACCAAGTCCATCGCCGGAACCCCGGTCCAGCTCACCAATACGCCCGCCATCGAGACGGCGCCGAGCTACTCGCCGGATGGCGCGCAGATCGTCTTCGAAAGCGATCGCTCCGGCGCGCAACAGCTCTATGTCATGTCAGCGCGCGGCGGCGAGGCGCGGCGGATTTCCTTTGGCGAGGGGCGCTATGGCACGCCGGTCTGGTCGCCCCGTGGCGACTACATCGCCTTTACCAAGCAGCATGGAGGGCGCTTTCATATCGGCGTGATGCGGACCGACGGCTCCGAGGAGCGGCTGCTGACAGCCTCCTTCCTCGACGAGGGGCCAAGCTGGTCGCCCAATGGCCGGGTCATCATGTTCACCCGCCAGTCTGCGGGGGCAGGCGGTCAGCCGGCGCTCTATTCGGTGGATATCACCGGGCGGAACCTGCGCCGCGTGCCAACGCCGGGCTCGGCCTCCGACCCGGCATGGTCGCCTCTGCTGCCCTAGGTCGCGGCGATACCTGCGGAGATTTCCGGCGCGGCCTGCGGACAGAGCAGGCCTTCGCGGCGCCTGAAAAGAAGGGCGTTGATAGCTGTGCCGTCCAGCCCGGTCCCGGCATTCGCTTCCGGATCGAGGCCGATTGTCAGGCGGTGTCAGATGTCTTGGTTTGTCGGTACTGCGGAGGGCGTGAGCGCCACCGGCTGGGGTTGGCTGGCATAAAGGAGCAACGCCGCGACAGAGAGGATCAGCGCGAGGAAGACCCCCGGCGGGATCAGCAGCAGCCAGCGCAAGGAGCGTCCGCGCGGGATATGCCGCCGCAGAACAAGGCCAAGCATGGCCAGCGCGCCGGCTGCGGTCTGCCACCCCAGGAAGGTGACGATGCGGTTCGCGCCCGCCGTGAAGCCGAAATCTCGCGGCTCGGTAAGTGCCGAGGCGATGAAGGCGCCGGCAAACACTGCGATCCACAGATAAAACGAGATCCACCCAGTCCGGATCGCTCCGTCGTCCTGCTGCCTGTCCTGCATGGATTCACCTCCTTGCAGGAGAAACTGCCACGGGGAGTCGTCTCAGGCAATCCCGATGAGACAGGGTTGGGGTATCGCTCGGCGCATGGGCGGAAATCCACGAAAGGGAAGGGCTTTCCACGCGAGGCGTTCCCTTGTCCGAATCAGGGTGCTAGGAGAGGGAAAAGGCAGCAGGCAGCCAGGGAGCAGAACAACATGGCCCATCGTGCTTTCACTATTCTCGTCCTTGTTGGAGCAATGGGCCTCGCGGCTTGCTCCAACAACTCCCGTTTCGGCTCCGGTGACGGGGCAGGGGGCGGCGCTGGCGCCGGGGCCGGATACGACTCGGCGCAGAATCCCAACTCGCCCGCCTATTTCCAGAGCGCTGTCGGCGACCGTGTCCTCTTCCCGGTGGACCAGTCGACCCTGACCACCGAGGCCCGCGCAACGCTGGACGGGCAAGCGCAGTGGATGAACACCAACACCGCCTATAGCGCGAATATCGAAGGCCATGCCGACGAGCAGGGCACGCGCGAATACAATATCGCGCTCGGCAGCCGACGCGCCAACGCGGTGCAGGAATACCTGATCTCGCGCGGTGTGGCCGGGACGCGACTCGATGTCGTTTCCTGGGGCAAGGAACGCCCGATCGAGATCTGTTCGGAAGAAGCCTGCTACGCCAAGAACCGACGCGCCGTGACGGTGCTGCGGGCGGCGGCTGGCAGCTGAGGGAAGACTCCATGCGCCTGACGATCCTCGCGGCGATTGCCGCCATCTCCCTGCCGATGGCCGCGCCGGCCCAGGGCAATGATCAGACCCTGGCCGATATCCGCCAGGAGCTGTCGGTCCTTTTTGTCGAGTTGCAGACCCTCAAGCGGGAGCTGTCGACCACCGGGGGCGCACAGACCATCGCCCCCTCTTCCTCGGTGCTGGACCGTGTGAACGTGATCGAGAGCGAGCTGCAGCGGCTGACAGCAAAATCCGAAGAGCTGGAGTTCCGCATCGATTCCGTGGTCAGGGACGGCACCAACCGGATCGGCGATATCCAGTTCCGCCTGTGCGAAATCGAGCCGGGCTGCGATCTTGCCAGCCTGCCGGAGACGCCCGTTCTCGGCGGCGGCGATGCGCCGGTCGCGCCGCGCCCGACCCCGCCCGCCTCCAATGGTGCGCAAATGGCTGTGGGCGAACAGGCTGATTTCGACCGCGCCAAGGGCGAGCTGGACAATGGCTCCTTCGAGAGCGCCTCGTCGCTCTTCGCAGCATTCACCGAAACCTATCCGGCCGGCCCACTGACCGCGCCGGCGCATTTCCACCAGGGCGACGCGCTGACGGAGATGGGGCAATCCTCGGAGGCTGCGCGGGCCTATCTAAACGCCTTCTCGGCGGATCCGAACGGCGCGCAGGCGCCGATGTCGCTGTTGCGGCTGGGACAGAGTCTCGGCCGTCTGGGGCAACTCAACGAAGCCTGCATCACGCTGGGCGAGGTCGGGACGCGTTTCCCCGGCGGCGAACCGGCTGCGGAGGCCGAGGCGTCCCGCGCCAGCCTCGGGTGCTCCTGAGCCGGACGGAATGACCCTCGAGACGCGTTTTGCCGACCGAATGGACCAACTCCTGCAGGGAGCGGTCCCGGCGCGGATGGGCGTTGCGGTTTCCGGGGGCAGCGATTCCACAGCCTTGATGTGTCTGGCGGCCGGTTGGGCGGCAAAGCAGGGCGTCGAGCTTCGTGTCGCGACGGTCGATCACGGCTTGCGCACGGAGGCCGCCGAAGAGGCGCGTCGCGTTCGCCAACAGGCCGAGTTGCTCGGTCTCTCTCATGAAACGCTCTGCTGGGATGACTGGGACGGGCAGGGCAACCTGCAGGATGTTGCGCGCCGGGCACGTCGGCGGCTGCTCTGGTCCTGGAGCCGGGGTTTCGAACATGTCCTGATCGGCCATACGATGGATGATCAGGCGGAAACGGTGTTGCGCAATCTGGCGCGTGGCTCCGGCGTGGCAGGGCTGTCGGGCATGTCTGATCGGGCACGGTTGCCGCCGCCGACTGGGCCAATGCCCGGGCGGAACGAAGACCAGATTCATGATCCGCAGCTTCTGCGCCCGCTGCTTGCGTTCCGCAGGGAGGACTTGCGGGACTGGCTGCGCGCAGGGGGGATCGGCTGGATCGAGGACCCATCCAACGAGGACAGCCGCTACGACCGGGTGCGCACCCGCAAGGCGCTGGCCGAGGGCAAGGCGCTTGGCCTGACGGTCGAGGGGCTGGCTGAAACTGCCCGCCGGCAGGGACGCGCGCGGCAGGCGCTGGAACTTCGAGCGCAGGACGCGGCGCGCCGGATGACATCGATCGAGCATGGCGACGTGGTTCTCGACCGGGAGGCGCTCGCAGCGCTTGATGCGGAAACCCGCCTGCATGTCGTCGCCCATGCCCTGCGGTGGGTCTCCTCGTCGGACTATCGGCCGCGCATGATCTCCCTCGAAACCGCCCTGTCGGAGTCGCTCGGCGGGCGGGCCGTGACCTTGCATGGCTGCGTGCTGCGCGCCGGGCGGGGCGGGCTGCGGGTTTACCGGGAACTCAAGGCGGTCTCCGGCCTCGCGGCGGTGGCGGATGGTCCGATCCTGTGGGATCGCCGTTGGAAGGTAGAGGGGGTGGACGTCCCGGGCTGCGAGATCCGAGCCGCGGGAGAGGCGGGGTTGCTGCAGGCAAAGGCGTTGCCGGAATGGTGCCCGGAGAGAGGCGCTCCCAAACCGCCCCATGCCAGCCTTCTGGCCGCTCCGGCGTTGTTTTTGCAAGGACAGCTCATCGCCTTGCCGCCTTTTGCGGGGGCTCCTTGCCGCCTGAAACTGTGTCCGCCAATGGGTGGTTTCATTGAATCAATGTTATCGCGTTGAACCTTGCGCATGATCCACTATCTTAGGGGGAACCGGCTGGCGCGATGCGTGCGGCCAAATGAGGAGATTCGCCCCCGTGGGAAATGCCCGTAATTTTGCATTCTGGATCGTGCTGTTTTTGCTGATCCTTGCCTTATTCAACCTGTTCAGCGGCGGCCAGTCGACTATGGCCTCGCGGAGCTTGAGCTATTCCGAGTTCATCAGCCAGGCCGAAAACGGCGCTATCAGCCAGGTCACGATCGATGGCGAACGGGTCCGGATTCGCGGCACCGATGGCAATATGTATTCCACCGTGCTGCCCGCGGGCGCAGATGTCACGGATCGGCTGGTTGATTCCGGCGTGGAGGTCATTGCCGAGCCGCAACAGCAGAACGGGCTGCTGGCCTATCTCGGCACGCTCCTGCCCTTCATCATCCTGATCGGCATCTGGATCTTCCTGATGAACCGCATGCAGGGCGGCGGGCGCGGCGGCGCGATGGGCTTCGGCAAGTCCAAGGCGAAGCTGCTGACCGAGAAGTCGGGGCGCGTGACTTTCGACGACGTGGCCGGCATCGACGAGGCCAAGGAGGAACTCGAAGAGATCGTCGAGTTCCTGCGCAACCCGCAGAAATTCTCCCGCCTCGGCGGCAAGATCCCGAAAGGCGCGCTGCTTGTCGGCCCGCCGGGCACCGGTAAGACCCTGCTGGCACGCGCCATTGCTGGAGAAGCGGGTGTGCCCTTCTTCACCATCTCCGGTTCCGATTTCGTCGAGATGTTTGTTGGCGTCGGCGCGAGCCGTGTCCGGGACATGTTCGAACAGGCCAAGAAGAATGCGCCCTGCATCGTCTTCATCGACGAGATCGACGCGGTCGGCCGCTCCCGTGGGGTCGGCTATGGCGGCGGCAATGACGAGCGTGAACAGACACTGAACCAGCTCCTCGTCGAGATGGACGGTTTCGAGGCCAATGAAGGCATCATCATCGTCGCGGCCACCAACCGGCCCGACGTGCTCGACCCAGCCCTGCTGCGTCCGGGACGTTTCGACCGCCAGGTCCAGGTGCCGAACCCGGACATCAAGGGCCGCGAGAAGATCCTTGGCGTACATGCCCGCAAGGTGCCGCTCGGCCCCGATGTCGACCTGCGCATCATCGCACGTGGTACGCCCGGTTTCTCCGGTGCGGATCTCGCCAACCTCGTGAACGAAGCCGCGCTGATGGCGGCGCGTGTTGGCCGGCGTTTCGTGACGATGGAAGATTTCGAGAATGCCAAGGACAAGGTCATGATGGGGGCGGAACGCCGCTCCATGGTCATGACCGAGGACGAGAAGAAGCTGACCGCCTATCACGAGGCCGGCCATGCTATTGTCGGTCTCAATGTCCCGCAGCATGACCCGATCCACAAGGCGACGATCATTCCGCGCGGCCGGGCGCTCGGTCTCGTGCTCAGCTTGCCGGAACGCGACCAGCTTTCTGTGACCTACACCAAGTACAAGTCCAAGATCGCGATGGCGATGGGCGGCAAGGTGGCCGAGGAGCTGATCTTCGGCAAGGAGAACGTCACCTCCGGCGCCGCGTCGGACATCCAGCAGGTCTCCAAGATCGCCCGGGCGATGGTGACTCAGTTCGGCATGTCGGACGAGCTGGGCAATATCGACTATGCCAACGAGCAACAGAGCTACCTTGGCAACTATCAGGCGGCGGCCAATGCGTCGCCTGATACGCAAGAGCGGATCGACGAAGAGGTTCGCCGGCTGGTGGACGAGGGCTATGAACGCGCCAAGCAGATCCTGACCGACAAGTCGAAGGATCTGGAGAACCTCGCGCAGGGCCTTCTGGAATATGAGACGCTGACAGGTCCGGAAATCGGCAAGGTTATCGCGGGTGAAGCGCTCAACCGTGGCGATGATGACGATACACCGGCCGATAGCGGCAACGCGCCCTCGCTGACGGCGATCCCGAAGACCAAGCCCAAAGTGGTGAAGTCGGAGACGGATGGGGATATGGAGCCCGATCCGACGGCCTGATCCAAGCACGACGAAGATTTGGAACGCCCGGTCAACCGTTGGTTGGCCGGGCGGTTTCGTTTGGGGATGGGGAACGCCTTGCGGTTCTTGCGACCTGTCTGCCGGGACTTGGGACGAGCCGCGATTGGCACGGCTCCTGCTGGGCTCTTGCAAGCAGTGTGAACGGAGGTCGCCAATCTCACGTCACGTTGCGGACTGCCATGCATCAGATAGTCTGACGCCATCCGGCGGACTGGCCGGCCTCGAGTCGGGAGGATGCGATGCAGAGAGATTGGAACCCCGAGAGCTATCTGGCCTTCTCGGATTTGAGGCTTCGCCCGGCCCTGGACCTGCTCTGCGCCGTTCCGGATATCCCGCAAGGGGATATTGTCGATCTGGGCTGCGGCGCTGGAAATATCGGCGCAGCACTGGCGGCGCGGTTTCCGGGACGGCGGTTGATCGGGCTGGACAGGTCGACCGCGATGCTGGAGACGGCCGGGAAAGCTCTCGCCTATGACCGGATCGAACAAGCGGATATCACGACCTGGACACCGGCGCGGCGGCCGGCGTTGATCTATTCCAATGCAGTTTTGCACTGGCTGCCGGAACATGGGCAGCTTCTGCCCCGCCTGCTCGGTGAGCTTGTCCCGGGCGGTGTGCTCGCTGTGCAGATGCCGCGCCAGCAAGATTCACCGGCGCAGCGGATCCTGCGGGAGGTTGCCGCCGAACTGTTTCCCGAACGGTTCGACTGGTCCGGATGGCAGGCGCCGGTCGCAGCGCCCGCGGAATACGCATCCCTGCTCGATCCGGTCGGAGCGCTTGCGCTCTGGGAGACAGAGTATTTCCAGCGGCTGGAGCCATCGCCCGAGGGCCACCCCGTCCGCCTCTTCTCGCAATCGACTGCGGCGCGACCGATGCTTGAGAAGATGACGGAACAGGAAGCGATTGCGTATCTCGTTGCTTGCGATGGCGCGTTGGAGCAGGCCTACCCTACCCGCGCCGATGGCAGCGTCTTCTACCCGTTCCGTCGGATATTCTTTACGCTCAGGAAGGCCAGTTGAGGCTCCGCCCGTTTCCGATCCGAAACCTGCGCCGCCCGAACGCCGCAACCGACGTGACAAATGTCGGAAAACCTCTCTCAGAAGGGGTGTCAGAAAGCTATCAGCGATCTATGCACGGAAACTGCGACAGCCCGGGAGGAAATGGGACGTGAGCTACAAATCGGATATCGAGATTGCCCGCGAGGCCAGGAAGAAGCCGATCCAGGAGATCGGCGCCAAGCTTGGCATTCCCTCCGAGGACCTGCTGCCCTACGGCCATGACAAGGCGAAGCTCGGGCAGGATTTCATCAACGGGCTGAAGGATCGTGAAGATGGCAAGCTGATCCTTGTGACGGCGATCAATCCGACCCCGGCCGGCGAGGGCAAGACGACCACCACCGTGGGGCTTGGCGACGGGCTCAACCGGATCGGCAAGAAAGCCGCGATCTGCATCCGCGAGGCCTCTCTGGGGCCGTGTTTCGGCATGAAGGGAGGCGCTGCGGGGGGCGGTTATGCCCAGGTCGTGCCGATGGAGGAGATGAACCTTCATTTCACCGGTGATTTCCACGCTATCACCAGCGCCCATAACCTGCTTTCGGCGATGATCGACAACCATATCTACTGGGGCAATGATCTGGATATCGACGAGCGCCGTGTGTCCTGGCGCCGGGTGGTCGATATGAACGACCGCGCGCTGCGCGACATCGTCACCTCGCTGGGTGGTGTGAGCAACGGGTTCCCGCGTCAGACCGGGTTCGACATCACCGTGGCCTCCGAGGTGATGGCGTGCCTCTGCCTTGCGAACGATCTGGTCGACCTCCAAAAACGGCTCGGGGACATCATCGTCGCCTATACCCGAAAGCGCGTGCCGATCTATGCGCGTGACCTGAAGGCCGACGGCGCGATGACCGTGCTCTTGAAAGACGCGATGCAGCCCAATCTCGTGCAGACGTTGGAGAACAACCCCGCCTTTGTTCATGGGGGCCCCTTCGCCAATATCGCTCATGGCTGCAACTCGGTCATCGCCACCAAGGCAGCGCTCAAACTGGCCGATTATGTCGTGACCGAGGCCGGGTTCGGCGCGGATCTGGGTGCCGAGAAATTCATGAACATCAAGTGCCGCAAGGCCGGCCTGGCGCCGGATGCGGTTGTCATCGTCGCTACAATCCGGGCGCTGAAGATGAATGGCGGCGTGGCCAAGAAGGATCTCGGGCCAGAGAATGTCGAGGCCGTGGAAGCGGGGTGCCCGAATCTCGGTCGGCATATTTCCAATCTGAAAGGCTTCGGCGTGCCGGTCGTGGTCGCGATCAACCATTTCGTCTCCGACACAGAGGCAGAAGTGGCCGCCGTGACCCGTTTCGTCGAGACCCAGGGGGCCGAGGCTATTCTCTGCCGCCACTGGGAGCTGGGCTCTGAGGGAACCGAGGCGTTGGCAATCCGCGTGGCCGAGATCGCCGATTCCGGCGTGTCGCAATTTGCGCCGCTCTACGAGGACGAGCTGCCGCTCTTTGAGAAGATCGAGACCATCGCCAAGCGGATCTACCATGCCGACGAGGTATTGGCGGACAAAAAGATCCGCGACCAGCTTCGCGCCTGGGAAGAACAGGGTTACGGACACCTGCCGGTCTGCATGGCGAAGACTCAATACAGCTTCTCGACGGATCCGAATCTGCGCGGCGCCCCCACCGGGCATGGCGTGCCGATCCGGGAGGTGCGGCTGTCGGCCGGGGCCGGGTTCATCGTCGTGATCTGCGGTGAGATCATGACCATGCCAGGCCTGCCGCGCGTGCCCTCGGCCGAGGCGATCATGCTCAACGATGCTGGCGATATCGAGGGCTTGTTCTGAGCAATGAGAGGTATATGCCTGCGGCCGAGAATGCGGCCGCAGGAGCGAGTGAGACAATGACGATCCTTCCCCCCGGAGACTGTGCGACGATGGCTGACCTGCGGGTTCAGATCGATGCTCTCGACGCGGAACTGGTCGGGATGCTGGCGCAGCGCGCAGGATATATCGACCGCGCGGCCGAGCTGAAACCGGGCGAGGGGCTGCCGGCGCGGATCGAGGCGCGGGTGGAAGATGTGGTCGCGAATGTGCGGGGCGCGGCCGAGGCGGCCGGGCTTGATGCGGATCTGGCGGAGGCGCTCTGGCGCCGGCTGATCGACTGGTCGATCGAGCGGGAGGAGAAGGTGCTGGGCACGGCGAGCGCCTAAGCCATGCGCAGCGGAAAACTGGATATCCTGGTCGGTCTTCGGGGCCGAACGGACCGTAAGAAGGAGCAACGGCGATGACAGCAGCGATCATCGACGGCAAGGCATTTGCCGTCACAGTGAGGGAAAAGGTGGCCGGCCATGTTGCGCGGCTGGTGGAAGAGCACGGGATCACGCCCGGACTGGCCGTGGTGCTGGTCGGCGAGGACCCGGCGAGCCAGGTCTATGTGCGCAACAAGGGCAAGCAAACCAAGGAAGTGGGCATGCTGTCGGTCGAGCACCGGCTGGCGGACACGACCTCGGAAGAGGATCTGCTGGCTCTCATCGACCAACTGAACAAGGATCCGAAGATTCACGGTATCCTCGTTCAACTGCCGCTGCCCGACCAGCTGGATTCGGACCTCGTCATCAACTCAATCGACCCGGCCAAGGATGTAGACGGGTTCCACATCTCCAATGTCGGCTTGCTCGGGACGGGGCAGAAGTCGATGGTGCCCTGTACACCGCTGGGCTGCCTGATGATGCTGCGCGATACGCACGGCTCGCTTTCCGGGTTGAACGCGGTGGTGGTCGGGCGCTCCAATATCGTCGGCAAGCCGATGGCGCAGCTGTTGCTGGGCGATAGCTGTACTGTGACTATCGCGCATTCGCGCACCAAGGATCTCGCGGAGGTCTGCCGTGGCGCAGATATCCTCGTGGCCGCCGTGGGCCGTCCGCAGATGATCCCGGGAGACTGGGTCAAGCCGGGCGCGACGGTGATCGATGTGGGTATCAACCGGATCCCGAAGGAAGACGGCAAGTCCCGCCTCGTCGGCGATATGGACTTCGCCAGCGCGGTCCAGGTTGCTGGCGCGATCACACCGGTGCCCGGCGGGGTTGGTCCGATGACCATCGCCTGCCTGCTTGCCAACACGGTGACGGCGTGCTGCCGTGCCAACGGTCTGCCGGAGCCTGAGGGTCTGACGGTCTGACGGTCTGACGCACGCGGGTTCCGCCCGACGCCGGCGCATCGCAGATGCGCAGTCTTTCGGTCGGGGGG
>NZ_JAWMPX010000029.1:0-60955 GCF_033101155.1 Tropicimonas sp. TH_r6 | reverse complement strand
AATGACCGATGCTGCACATTACAGAAATGTCGGCTCTACGCAGTTCGACGCACCCGCATTTGAGGTCGGACCGGACGGGTTTGTCGAGGCTCTCAGGCTGTTGGTTTGGTCAGAATGGTACTAAAATGGCTTAGGGCGCGCTGTTCGTTTGCTACTCGCCACGTCTTGCAATAGAAGAACGAGAAACGCACATAGGATGCTTGCACAGCGTTCAACATTGTAGCAATCAAAGGGCAGGCACGATGGATATTTCCGACATAACCGCTGCGGTCATCAAGCGGGCGGAAGCAGCAGGATTTGAAACGGATGTCCATGAATTTCAATTTGAAGATGAAAAAGGCGTAAACTTCTACATCTTTTTTCCTGCAGGAAGGGAAAAAAGACGTATTGGCCTCTCCTCCGGAAATAGGGCAAGTCGCTTACATTCCATTGAGTTTGAACGCTTTTCATTTTTGGGCGGCTTCGAAGCAATCGTAGATCTAAAAAAGGGGGAAATTGAGGCCGCCATCTCGCCAAGGGAGCCCTTTAGCATTGCCGCTTTGGAAAGGCGGTTGGGTATTGCACTGGCTTCGGGAAGTGATGAAGAGGAAGGCAGCGATGAAGAGGTCGCGTTCGCATTGCGGGCTGAACGGCCGGACGGCGTCTCCGTAGAGATATCTAGATGCACAGAAGAACTAAACGCCCTAACTACTGGGCCGCGCGCGCGCACGTTGCTAAGTCTGAAAATTTCTCTTGGAGGCGAACGAAAGCACGCATCAGCACTAAAAGCACTAGAAACGATCTCCAACTCCCTTTTTTTCCAGTTGGACGTAGAGAGGGGTGTAGCCTTGGCGCTTCGAAAGACATACCGAAGGCACCGCCCTGTTCGATCGCGGAGTTCAAGCGCGGATGAAACGACCAGCATTCAGTTTCCTGCGTTTGAGTACGACGAAGCGCCAATCTCTTTGTATTGGTATGCAAAAAGTGCTCGGGGAATGCCGCTTCTGCAGTTTCTAGCTTATTATCAGGTGGTTGAATACTATTTTCCGAACTTTTCCAAACTCGAAGCTGTTAGAAGCGCACGAAAGATCCTCAAACATCCCAGTTTTAGAGTGGATCGAGAGTCTGATCTTACCAAGCTGGTTGCAACAATTTCCGGCAATGGACGAGTTGGAACAAGCGAGCGCGAGCAGATGAAAGTTACCGTTTTGGAAGTTCTGTCTTCGGACGACGTCAAGCAGTTTTTTGACGATAACGAGGAAATCTCAGAGCTACTGGGAAAGAAGCGAAAGGGCATCACGGATAAAACCGTAAACATCGCTCGAAAAGATCACGATCATCGAGCTGATATTGCGGAATTGCTCTACGATATCCGATGCCGTATCGTTCACACAAAAAACGGGTTTGAAGGCCTTCAACCGGAAATGATACTTCCGTTTTCTGCAGCAGAAGAGGATATGTGGGCGTACACGGAGTTGATGCAATTTGTCGCACAAAATGCTCTGGTTCGTTCCAGTTCGGTCTTAGGTTCTGTGTAACTATCGTAGACTTTGTCCCGCGAGCGGTCGCTCTCCCGGATAATAGCAATGGCTGCTTTGTCCGCTGACCGGCCTTTCTTTTGGGCCGCCGCGATGGACCGGTTTTTGTCCGCGTCGACGAGACATGAATCGACGCGACGAGACGGGCCACCCCGCTGCGAGTGATTGCAAGGCCGCGCAGTCTTGTCGTTCAACCCGACGCCTTAAAAACGATGCGAGCCCTTGATGCAGTTGTGCCAGATATCCCCTGGTTGCGAGATCTGGCCTTGGCCGTTGCACGCGGATGTCGCAGCGCTCGCTCGCCGGAGCCGCCAGCTGTTGCCCGCCGGCGGGTGATCCTCCCACCCGGTCCTAGACGGCGCGAACCTGTTCACGGCGCCATGATCTGTAAACTTTCCGTGCGCGACAGGCGGAGAATGGATCGGCTTGGCCGCCCCATATTGTTTCGGCGGGGTTGCAGGGCTAGGTTGATCGACAACAGATCCAACCGAGGCCACCCCTTGCCCCTGATCAGACATCTCCCGCTCGCCCTCGCCCTGTCCCTTGGACTCGCCCTTCCGGCGACGGCGGAGGATCCCGGACGCGGGTTCTCCGGCGCCTATCTTGCCGCGCGCTCGGCGAGCTTCAACAGCGACTACAAGGCCGCAGCGGAGTATTTTTCCCGCGCTCTGGCGCGGGACCGAACCAATCCCGGCCTGCAGGAGAACGCGGTTCTCGCCTATACAGGACTTGGAGAGATCGAGAAGGCCGTGCCCATCGCCCGCGCGATGCAAGGGCTCGGCTATAACAGCCAGATGGCCAACATGGTCCTCATGGGCTCAGAACTGAAGGCGGAAAACTACGACGGTGTGATCTCCGGGCTTGACGGCCCGCAGGGCGTCGGACCGCTGGTGGACGGGCTCGTGCGGGGTTGGGGCCTGATGGGCATGGGGGATGTCGACGGGGCGATGGCCGCCTTCGACAGCGCCACCGAAACCACTGGCCTCGCCGCGTTCGGTCTCTATCACAAAGCATTGGCACTGGCATTGGCCGGGGATTTCGAAGCGGCAGAGGTGGTCTTCTCGGGCAAGGGTGGCTCGCCGCTGCGCCTGACCCGTCGCGGCGCCATCGCCCATTCGCAAGTTCTGAGTCAGTTGGGGCGCAACGATGCCGCAATCGAGTTGATCCTGCTTGGCTGGGCCAATGATCTCGATCCGGGGCTGGAAGAGTTGCTCGGCCAGTTGCAGGCGGACGAAAAGGTTCCCTTCACCCAGGTCGGCAGCGTCCAGGACGGGCTGGCTGAGGTGTTCTATACCGTGGCCGGCGCGCTGGAGGGCGAGGCAGCCGACAGCTACACGCTGCTCTATGCCCGCATCGCCGAATATCTGCGCCCCGATCATGTCGATGCCATCCTGCTCAGCGCCAACCTGCTGGAAGCGCAGGAACAATATGAGCTGGCCACCGTCGCCTACAATTCCGTACCGCGCGAGGATGCCGGCTTCCATATCGCCGAAATCGGCCGTGCCGCCGCCCTGCGCGCCTCCGGCCGCCACGAAGCCGCCATCGAGGTGCTGGAACAACTCGCCGAAACCCATGGCGACATTCCCATCGTTCAGATCACACTGGGCGACAACCTGCGCGCCGAGGACCGCTTTGACGACGCCTCGAAAGCCTATGACGCCGCCATCGCGCTTTTCGAGGAAGAGGAACGCGGCCAATGGATCGTCTACTACGCTCGCGGCATCACCCATGAGCGCGAGAAACGCTGGGATATTGCCGAAGCCGACTTCCGCAAGGCGCTGGAACTGAACCCGGGTCAGCCACAGGTGTTGAACTATCTCGGCTATTCCTATGTCGAGATGGAGACCAATCTCGACGAGGCGCTGGAGATGATCGAGGAGGCCGTCGCGGCATCCCCTGGCTCGGGCTACATAATCGATTCGCTGGGCTGGGTGCTCTACCGGATGGGCCGCTACGAAGAGGCGGTCGAACATATGGAGCGCGCCGCCGAACTGATGGCCGTGGACCCGATCGTCAATGACCACCTTGGCGATGTCTACTGGTCCGTCGGTCGGCAGATCGAGGCCGAGTTCCAGTGGCACCGCGCCCTCTCCTTCGATCCCGAGCCGGAAGAGGCCGACCGGATCCGGCGCAAGCTGGATGTGGGGCTGGACGTGGTGCTGGAAGAAGAAGGTGCCGAGCCCCTGACCGTTGCCAATGGCGCGGATTGAGGCGGCCGCACCCGCAAAGGTCAATCTGACCCTGCATGTGACGGGACAACGGCCAGACGGGTATCACCTGCTGGACTCGCTGGTCGTCTTTGCGGATTCAGGCGATCGGATCACTGTCGCGCCGGCCCCTGAGACCCGTTTTTCTGTGACCGGCCCGCGGGCCGAGGGCGTGCCGACCGATGCCAGCAATCTCGTGTTGAAGGCAGCCACGCTTATGGCGTGTGCACCGTCTGAAATTACGCTGGAGAAACGCCTGCCCGCCGCGTCGGGCATCGGCGGCGGCTCCGCGGATGCCGCCGCGACGTTGCGCGCCCTGTGCCAACTGTACCACCTGCCCTTGCCCAGCGCCGAAGAGGCGTTGCGGCTCGGCGCCGATGTTCCGGTCTGTCTTCAGGGCCGCGCGATCCGAATGTCCGGCATCGGCGAGCGGCTGGATCCGGTCCCTGCCCTGCCGCCGCTTCCGGCCGTCCTGGTGAATCCGGGCGTCGAAGTGTCGACCCCGGAGGTCTTTCAAAAGCTCACCAGGCGGGACAATCCGCCAATGCGGGACATCCCAGCCGGACTCACCGGACCGAATGAGCTTGCCGCGTGGCTGGCAGCCCAGAGAAACGATCTCGAAGCCCCGGCAAGGTCGCTGGCCCCCGAGATCAGCCACACCCTTGCCGCCCTCGCGGCGACGCAGGCCTGCCTTCTCGCACGCATGTCCGGCTCCGGCGCCACCTGTTTCGGCCTCTACCCGGACGCGGAAAGCGCCGAATTTGCCGCCGAGAGCCTGCGCGCCGCACAGCCCGATTGGTGGGTGCTTCCGACAGTCCTGACCTGACCCCTGTCAGTCGAGCGCGCGCAGCGCGTCCAGCACTTGCTCGACATGGCCGTCCACCTTCACCTTGCGCCAGATCCGCGCAATCCGGCCCTCGGCATCGATCAGGAAGGTCGCGCGTTCGATCCCCATGAAGGTCTTGCCGTACATCTTCTTCTCGACAAAGACGCCGTAGCGTTCGCAGACATCCGACTCCGCGTCGGACAGCAGCGCGACGCCAAGATCATGCTTGGCGCGGAAGTTCTCATGTTTTTTCACGCTGTCCTTGGAAACCCCGAGAATCTCGCCGCCAGCTTCTTCGAAATCCTGCTGGCGACAGGTGAAGCCGATGGCCTGCTTGGTGCAGCCGGGCGTGTTGTCCTTGGGGTAGAAATAGAGCACCACGGGGCGCGGACGCAGCGCCGAAAGGGTGACCTCCGTTCCGCCATCTCGCGGAAGGGTGAAGTCGGGCGCAACGTCGCCCTCGGCGAGGGGCTTTCCGGCGGGGGTGTCGATCATGTAACGTTCCTCTCTCTGGCAGTCCGTTGCGCTTTCTTTCTAGTGCTGGCGGCGCGAAGATAAAGGGGACGGGCCGAGAAAGCAGGCGGATCGCCCCGTAAACGAGCCCGGGAGAAGAGCAACAAGGTGCGGGTGTGAGTGTAAACGCGGAATCCGTGGACGTGGTGGACCCGGAGGCGGAAACCACCGCCTCGGAACAAACCGTGCCCTCCAAACGACGCAAGCCGCGCAAACCGAAGCGGCGGCGCTGGCGTCTGCTGTCCTGGACGCTGTTCATCCTCTTCGACATCGTCGTGCTTCTGGGGGTTGGGCTTTTCCTCGCCACGTCGCTGCTCTCCGGGCGCGATCTTCCCGCGCCGGACTGGACGGCTCAGGAGGCCGGGCGCATGTTGTCGCGCGGGCTTGGCGGCGGGCGCGCCGAGGTCGGCGCGATCACCGTCCGGCTCGCCAGCAAGGCCCTGCCGGAAGTGGTGTTCCGGGACGTGACCGTGACAGCCCCGAACAACGCGGAACTGGTCACGGTGCCGTCGCTGCAGGTCACTCTCGACAAGCGCGCGCTCTGGCGGGGAGAAGTCCAGCCGCGCGCCTTCCGCGTCGATGGTGCAACAGTGGAGCTGCGGCGCAAGGCCGACGGGACGTTTGATCTCGGCTTCGGCGATGGCGGCGCGCTGTCGGCTTTCGCCTCGCTGGACGAGGCGATTGCCGCGGTGCAGTCGGTGTTCGATCTGCCGGGGCTGGTGCCGGTGGAGCGGGTGGAGGTGCGGTCTTTGCGGGTCTTCTACGAGGATGCGCGTGCGGAGCGGGCCTGGCGGATCTCCGAAGGCAGCCTTCTGTTGACTCACACCGCCGAGGCGCTCTCGCTCGCGGCCTCTCTTGAGTTGCCGGATGCGGAGGCGGCCAACGACGCGCCGGCCAGCGTTGCGCTGCGCCTGAGCCTCGGAAAGGCGGGGGCCGAGGCGGAGGTCTCGGCATTGGTGGAGAATGTCGCCGCTGCCGATATCGCCGCCCACAGCCCGGCGCTGTCCTGGCTGGAGCCGCTGGAGGCGCGGGTATCGGGCGCGGTGATCCTGGGCACAACCGAGGATGGGCGGATGGGGCCGCTCAACGGCACGCTGGAGATTGGTCCGGGGCTGTTCCAACCCGAGACCGGCGCACGGGCAATCCCTTTTGATGGCGCACGCACCTATTTCGGGTATCGCCCCGAAGCCCAGCGCATCTCGTTCCAAGAGGTGGAGATTCGGGCACCGGACGGCACGGTCCTGGCGTCGGGCCACGCCGATCTGGAAGGAATCGAGACCGGATGGCCAACCGCGCTGATCGGTCAGTTCCAGATCGCCAACATGCGGTTGGCCCCTCAGGGGCTTTTGCCGGAGCCGGCGCTGTTCGACGAGGGCACGATCGACGTGAAGCTGACCCCGGAGCCTTTCACGGCGCGGATCGGGCAGATGTCGTTGCGCACCGCCGATCCGACGGGCGATCACGGACAGACGCGGCTGCGCGCGACAGGACAGATCAGCGCGGATTCGGATGGCTGGCACGTATCCCTCGATCTCGGCGTCGACGCGGTCGAGGCCGGCCCGATGATGGCGCTCTGGCCGTTCGAGTTGGTGCCCCAGACGCGCCGCTGGATCGAACGACGCATGACCGCCGGTGTGATCCGGGACGCCGAGGCCGGGCTGCGCATCGAGCCCGGGGAGCGGCCGGATGTGGCGATGAGCTTTCAGTTCGAGGACGCGACGGTGCGCCCGATGGACAGCCTACCGCCGATCACAGGGGCAACCGGCTATGCCGCGGTCGGGCGGTATCGTTTTGCGGCCACGCTGGAGCAAGGACAGATCGCGCCACCGGAGGGCGGGCTGATCGACCTCGCGGGCTCGACCTTCCGGGTTCCGAACATGCGCGAGAAACCGTCCATTGGCGAAATCCTGTTGCAGTCGACATCCGAGGCAACCGCGGCCCTGTCGCTTCTCGACCACGAACCGTTCCGCTTCCTGTCCAATGCCGGACAGCCGGTGGCGCTGGCGCAAGGAACGGCAAAAACCGAGGGACGCATCGCCTTCCCGATGAAACAAGGCCTCACGGCGGCCGATGTCGATTTTCGCATCGACGCCCGGGCCGATGCGCTGCGATCGACCGTTATCGTGCCGGAGCGGCAGCTGGACGCGCGGGATGTGACCTTGCTGGCCACGCCCGACGGGATGGAGCTTGCCGGGACCGGGACGTTGGATGACGTGCCCGTACAAGGGAGCTTCGAGCTCTCCTTCCGCAAGGACGGCCCGGTCCCATCCGTCGAAGGGCAGGTCGAGATCGGCGAACGGTTTGTGAAGACCTTCGGGATCGGACTGCCCGACGGGTCCGTCACCGGCGCGGGCTGGGGGCGTTTCGCGCTCGCCATGCCACGCGGGGAAGCGATGCGCTTCACGCTCAGCTCGGATCTCGTCGGGGTCGGTCTCTCCATGCCGCCGCTTGGCTGGTCCAAGGGGCGCAACGCGGCCGGTACGCTGGAACTCTCCGGACGGCTGGGCGCGCGGCCCTCTGTCGAAAGCCTTGAGCTGAAGGCGGCAGGGTTGACGACGACCGGCAGCCTGACGACCAGCGCCGAAGGCGGGCTGGAGCGCGCGCGTTTCTCACGTGTCTCGGTCGGGGCCTGGCTTGATGCGCCCGTAACGCTCACCGGGCGTGGACTGGGACGGGAACCCGCCATCGCGGTTGAAGGTGGCCGGATCGACATCCGCAAGACCTCTCTCGGAGGGGCCAGTGGCGGGAGCTCGGCTTCGGGCCCTCCGGTCACCTTGGCGCTCGACCGGCTCACCATCTCCGATTCCATCGACCTGACGGGGTTTCGCGGCACGCTGACCAAGGCGAAAGGCTATTCGGGCGATTTCACCGGCTCGGTGAATGGGAAGGCGAGGGTCTCGGGGACAGTCGTGCCCGGGCGCAATGGTGGCACCGCGGTGCGAATCCGGTCCGACAATGCCGGCGCAGTCTTCAAGGCCGCCGGGATGTTCCAGCAGGCCAGCGGCGGCACGATGAACCTGATCCTTCAGCCGCGCCGGACAGCCGGCGAGTACGATGGCCAGTTGACGGTCGAGGATATCCGGGTGCGATCGGCCTCGGGGCTCACCGCTCTGGTCAACGCGATCTCGGTGGTCGGGTTGATAGACGAGTTGAACGGTGCCGGACTCGTCTTCACCGATGTCGAGGCGGTGTTCCGCTTGACGCCCAGCTTCGTGCACGTCACACGCTCCTCCGGCGTCGGGCCATCGCTCGGCATCTCCATGGAAGGGGTCTATGACATGGTCTCGGACCGGCTCAACATGCAGGGCGTCTTCTCGCCGGTCTACATGGTCAATTCCATTGGCCGGATCTTCACCCGCAAGGGCGAGGGGCTGATCGGCTTCACCTACCGGATGCGCGGCAGCGCGGACGATCCGCGCGTCGATGTGAACCCGCTTTCGGCGCTGACGCCGGGCATGTTCCGGGAGATTTTCCGCGCACCACCGCCTGTGCCGAACTCCGGAGGCTGAACATGCTGCTGTCCGATTTCGATTTCGACCTGCCGGACGCGTTGATCGCGACCCGCCCGGCCGATCCGCGGAGCTCCGCGCGCCTGCTCGTGGCCCAGGGAGCGGCGACGGAGGACGCGCATGTCCATGACCTGCCGCGTTTCCTGCGCCCCGGCGACCGGCTGGTGCTGAACAATACCAAGGTGATTCCGGCGCGGCTCTTTGGGCAGCGCCGCCGGGTGAGCGACAATGGCGTGACCGAAGCGGGGATCGAGGTGACGCTGCTGGAGCCGCGCCCGGACGGGTCCTGGCAGGTGCTGGCCAAGCCCGCGCGCAAGGTGCGCGACGGCGAGGAGATCCATTTCGCACCCGGTTTCTCGGCGCGGGTAACGGGGCGCGCCGAGGGGCAGCTCAACCTCGTCTTCTCGCTCGCAGGCGACGATTTCGACGCCGCGCTGGACGCCGCGGGCTTCATGCCGCTGCCGCCCTATATCGCCGCCAAGCGCGCGGCCGATGCCCAGGATCGGACGGATTACCAAACCGTCTTCGCCCGCCATTCCGGCGCCGTGGCAGCACCGACCGCCTCGCTGCATTTCGACCGTGCCCTGCTACAGGAGATCGCGGCGATGGGGGTCGATTTCACCGAGGTGACGCTGCATGTGGGCGCCGGGACGTTCCTGCCGGTCAAGGTCGACGATGTGCGCCAGCACAGGATGCATTCGGAATGGGGCGAGGTGAGCGGTCAGGCCGCCGCCGAGATCAACGCCACCCGCGCTTCGGGCGGACGGGTGATCGCGGTCGGCACCACGGCCTGCCGTCTGATCGAGAGCGCGGCCGATGTGACAGGGATCGCGCCATGGACAGGTGAGACCGATATCTTCATCCGTCCGGGCTACAGGTTCCGCGTCGTGGACGGGCTGATGACCAATTTCCATCTGCCGAAATCGACGCTGATGATGCTGGTGTCGGCCCTGATGGGACGGGAACGGATGCTCGGGCTCTATGCCCATGCGATTGCGGAACGCTACCGGTTCTTTTCATATGGGGACGCATCGCTTCTGCTGCCGTGAGGACCAGAGGACCGGCTTGGGACAAAATCAAACCGTGCTGCACGGCGCAGGAGGCGTGAGATGCCCGACGATCCGATCTGTCCGCTCTGTGGGCGGCCCATCCCGGCCGATGTGCGGCAGAGCCGACATCATCTCGTGCCGCGGCTGCGCGGTGGCAAGGGCGGGCCGACCGTGTTGCTGCACCAGATATGTCACAACGAAATCCATGCGAGTCTTAGCGAAACGGAGCTGGCGCGGGACTATTCGAGCATCGAAGCGCTCCGGGCGCAGCCGCGGCTGGCGAGGTTCATCCGCTGGGTGGTGCGGCGCCCGCCAGCCTTCTTTGCGCCCAGCCCGGGGCCCCGTCGGAGGCGCTGATCAGTAATATTCCCTAGAGACGCAACGATCCTTGAAGGGCATACCCGGCTTCGAACCAGAATCAGCGTCAACACGGAGACAGAAAGATGCTTAACGAGTTCAAGACCTTCATCGCCCGCGGCAATGTCATGGATATGGCTGTCGGAATCATCATCGGCGCGGCCTTCACCGCCATCGTCACCTCGCTTGTGGAGGACCTTATCAACCCGCTGATCGGGATCTTCATTGGCGGTATCGATTTCTCATCGCTCGGCCTGACCATCGGCGAGGGTGACAATGCCGCCTTCTTCGCCTTCGGCAACTTCATCATGGCACTGATCAACTTCCTGATCATTGCCTGGGTCGTGTTCCTCCTGGTCAAAGGCGTGAACAGCGCCAAGGGGATGATCGAAGCCGAGGAGGAAGAAGAGGCGCCGGCGGATCCGGAGCCTTCGGAAAAGGACATTCTGGTCGAGATCCGGGACGCCCTTCAGGCCCGCAACTGATCGATCCTCAACGATCCCCGGGCGGTCAGCCCGGGATCATCCCCTTGATCCCCTTGCGGATCTCGGGCGGGGCGGCGCAGACGGCTTCGGTCAGATCTGCGATCGCCTCGCCCATCATTGCCGGCTCGACGATCCGGTCGACGAGCCCCCAGTCCAACGCCGCCGGCGCCTCGATCTTCTGGCTTGCCATCAGGATCATCCGCGCCCGCGCCGGACCGAGCAGCGAAGACAATCGGACAGCGTCGGACGGTTGCGGCAGGAAGCCGAGCTTCATCACCGGGTAGAAGAACTTCGCCGTCGGGACCGAGATTCGCAGGTCACAGGCGAGCACCATGCCAAAAGAGCCGCCCGCCAACGTGCCGTTCAGAGCGGCGATGGTCAGGCAGGGCAGCGCGGCAAGACGGGAGGAGACACGCTCCCAAAGCGGATCCGTGGTCAGCCCATCATTGCGCGCCTGGTCGAGATCGGCGCCTGCGGAGAAGACCTTCCCCTCGCCGGTCAGCACGAGGGCCGCCACGCCGGCCTGTTCGGCCTCCGCGGTGGCGGTCTCGATCGCGGCCAGCATCTCGCGGGTGAGAGAATTGGCCTTTTCGGGGCGGTTGAGCTTCAGGGTCCAGATCTCGGACCCGCCCTGGCTCTCGCGGAGGATCTCGATCATGCGACCAACCCCACGCGACGGCGGATGTCTTCGTCGCGCAGCGAGATTTCCAGACCGATGAACTCGTCCGCATCGGTGCCGCACATCCACAGAAGCGCTTCGGCCGGCCATTCGGCGGGGATATGATCGCTCCAGTCGAGCTGGCTGACCGGGTTGATGCCGCTGGCCTTGATCTCTCGCTGCATCTGCGTGGCCACGGTGCCGGGCGAAAGGCCGATGGCGCGGATGCCGGCGGGGGCGTATTCCTTGTCCAGAGAGCGGGTCAGCATCGCCGCGCCGGCCTTGGACGCACAATAGGCGCTCCAGGCCTCGACCGGACCATGCGCGGCGCCAGAGCTGACGGTCAACACCGAGCCGCCGCCCTGGTCGAGCATGATCGGGAGGGCCGCGCGGATGCCGTGAAAGACGCCCTTGATATTGACATCGATGGTCTGGCCCCAGGCATCCGGATCGGCTTCGGCCATATGCACGATGGGGTCTATCGCCCCGGCATTATTGACCAGAACGTCCAATCTCCCGAAGGTTTCGACCGTGGCGCGCGTGGCCGCCTCGACCTCCCAGTAGCGGCTGATATCGCAGGGAATGGCCAGCGCGGCGTCGCCGATCTCCCCGGCCAGTTCCGCCAACTCGTCCTTGCTGCGCGAAACCAATGCCACCTGCGCCCCCGCCCTGGCGAAGACCCGCGCCGCCGCCGCGCCGATTCCGCGGCTGGCGCCGGTGATAAGCACCGCCTTTCCGCTCATGTCGGTCATTTCATTCCCTTTTCCCTGTTCACCCGGCCCCGGGCGCGTCCCCCTGATCCTTGCCGATTTTTCCTGACGAAAGGAAGCGCTTTCGGCCATTCCCCTTGACCCCGGCGGGGCGCTAGCGGAGAGTCGATCCGAGATTTCGAAAGGAAGGACGTTTCCAATGAAACCGTGGATTCTCGGCAGCGTGTCAGCCGCCGCATTCATCGCCATTCCCGCTGCTGGCTGGAGCCTGACGGCTCAGGAAGCCTGGGAAAAATGGCAAACCGCCGCTGCCAGCTACGGCCAGGAGATGACCAATGACGGTGAGCAGACCATGGACGGGAAGCTGACCATCCGTGGCGTCGCGCTCAACTCGGATGTGGACGGCATGACCGTCGCTGTAAAGATCGACGAGGTCTCCTTTGCCGAGCAGGACGACGGCTCGGTCGCCGTGACCCTGTCCGACAGTTTCCCGCTGACCGTCAACGGGACCGACCCGGAGAGCGGCGAGAAGGTCGATGCCGTCGTGACCGTCGCCCAGCCGGGCATGACAATGACCGCCTCCGATGCCGACGGCGGAACCGCCTTCAGCTACGACGCGCCCTCGCTTTCGGTGAGCCTGACCGAGCTGAAGGTCGATGACGTGGCGATCCCGATGCAGATCACCGTTGCGCTGAACGACACGTTGGGGAACTACGCCGTCAAGGCGGAGGCCGGATCACCGATGGAATCCTCCTTCGAGGCGGCCGGCATCGTGGTCGATATCGATGTCAGCGATCCGGAAGGCCCGGGCAAGCTGAGCGTGGATGCCACGATCGACGGCATCACCTCCACCTCCTTTGCCAGTGGCCTGGACTCCGCCGAGACCGAGGATATGGCGAAGATGCTGGCCGACGGTTTCGCGGTTGAGGGCAAGGCTGAATACGGCCCGGTAAGCTTCGCGTTCGACTTCGATGAATCTGGCGAAACAGCCAAGGCCAACGGCTCGCTCACCGGTGGCGGGATCGATTTCGGGTTGAACGCGGACGGAATGCGCTACGACGTCGGATATGAAGGTCTGGATGTTGCCGTGTCCGGCTCTGAAATTCCCTTCCCGCAGGTCACGGTGAAAGCCGCTGCGGCCGCAACGCGTGTCATGCTTCCGGTCCTGCAGACCGAAAGCGCCGAACCGTTCGCTTTCCGCACCGCGCTGGAAGGGCTTGAGCTCGGCGAAGAGATCTGGTCGCTCTTCGATCCGGCCGCCGTCCTGCCGCGCGATCCCGCGACACTGATCGTCGACCTCGCCGGCACCGGCCGCTGGACTCTCGATATCTTCGACGAGGAAGCGATGCTGGCAGTCGAATCCTCCGGGGAGACGCCGGGTGAACTCGAGACGGTCGAGTTGAAAGAGCTGATGCTGTCGGTCGGCGGCGCAGAGCTGTCCGGCACCGGTGCCTTCAAGATCGACAACACCGATATGGAGACCTTCGGCGGCGTGCCGCGGCCCGAGGGCACGGCCAATGTCCGCCTCGTCGGCGGCAACGGTCTGCTCGACAACCTGACCAAGATGGGCCTCGTGCCCGAGGACCAGGTGATGATGGTGCGGATGATGACCGGTATGTTCGCCAAGCCTGGCCCCGGACAGGACGAGCTGCTCTCCGAGATCACGGTGGATGGCAATGGTCAGTTGCTGATCAACGGCGCGCCGATGCCGTTCTGATCCTGAAGCGACGACATACGAACGGCCGGCTTCTTATGGCCGGCCGTTCTGCCTTTCCGTGCCTTGACCGCTCGTAACGCGCTTGGCATATGTGTTATGAGATAACATTTCAATTACACCTCCGGAGGTTCCCCATGACAGCGTCCCGCCTTGCCATTCTTGCCGTTCTCTGCGCCGGCGCCGCGACGGCTCAGGAGATGGAGCAGCACGCAGCCCATGTGCATGGAACCGGCGCGCTCGATATTGCCGTCGAGGGCAATGTGATCTCGATGGAGCTGCGCGCCCCCGGCGCTGACATCGTCGGCTTCGAACACGCCGCCCAAGAGGACGAAGACAAGGCAGCCATAGCCGCAGCGTTGGAGATCCTGTCCCATCCCGAGACGCTTTTCGTTCCGAATGAAGCGGCTGGATGCGACGTGACGTCGGCAGAGGCAGACCTGCATACCGGCGAAGGGCACCATGATGATCATGATGATGGTGACCATGAAGAGCATGCCGAGGACGGCCATGACGCGCATGAAGACGAACATGACGAAGCGCATGAGGACGAACACGCCCATGAGGGTCAGGCGACGCATTCGGAATTCCACGCGGAGTATGCCTTCACCTGCGCCCATCCCGAGAAGCTCACGCAGCTTGCCCTGCCTTTTTTCGAAGCCTTCGAACGGTCGGAACAGCTTGAGATCCGTCTGATTACGGGCAAGGGTGCACAGAGCGAAACGCTGCCGCGCGATGCGGCGGGCATTGCGCTCGAAGGGCATCTCTGAACGGCGGAACCATGGTTGAAGCGGGAGATCAGGCGGCCATTCGCGTGCGCGAAATGGCGTTCGGCTGGGCTGGTCCGCCCGCCTTCCGGCTTGGCGTGGCGGATTTCACCGTCGCCGCCGGCGAGACCGTGTTCTTGCTCGGCGAAAGCGGTTCCGGCAAGTCAACGTTTCTCAGCTTGATCTGCGGCATCAACCGACCGCAGCAGGGCCGTGTCGAGATCGCGGGCAAGGAGCTCTCCGCGCTGCGCGCTGGCCAGCGCGACCGGTTTCGGGCGGAGAATATCGGGGTGATCTTCCAGATGTTCAACCTGCTGCCCTATGCCGGCGCGCTGGACAATATCCTGCTGCCGCTGCGCTTCGCGCCCGAACGGCGCAAGCGCGTGGGCGATGCGCGGGCGGAAGCGATGCGGCTGGCGACAGCGCTCGGCCTGCCCTCGGACCTGGTCGAGCACGGCCCGGCCGCTGCCCTCAGCACCGGGCAGCAGCAACGCGTCGCGGTGGCACGCGCGCTGATCGGCCAGCCGCCGCTCATCGTCGCCGACGAGCCAACCTCCGCGCTCGATGCCGGTGCCCAGGCAGCCTTTCTCGAGCTGCTCTTCGAGCAGGTGCGCGCGGTGGGGTCGACCCTGCTCATGGTCAGCCATGACGCACGGCTTGCCGACCGTTTCGACCGCCAGGTCCAGCTCTCCGAGATCGCCCGGATCGAGCGGGGCGCGCGATGATCCTGTTCCGCCTCGCCATACGGTCCCTGACCGCCCGACGCTTCACGGTCGGCCTGACCGTCTTCGCCATCGCCCTCTCCGTCGCCCTCTTCCTCGGGGTCGAGAAGGTGCGCACCGGGGCACGGGCGAGCTTTGCCGACACGATTTCCGGCACCGATCTGATCGTCGGCGCCCGCACCGGCGGCGTACAACTCCTGCTCTATTCCGTCTTCCGCATCGGTAACGCGACCAACAATATCGGCTGGGAAGCCTACAGCGAGATCGCGGAGCGGCCCGAGATCGACTGGATCGTTCCAATCTCGCTGGGCGACAGTCATCACGGCTTCCGCGTCATGGGGACAGACACGGGGTATTTCGAACACCATCGCTATCGCGGTGGCCGCAGCCTCGGTTTCGCCGAAGGAACCGGCCTCGACGATCTTTTCGACACGGTGATCGGCGCCGATGTCGCCCGCGAGATGGGCTATTCGGTCGGCGACCCGATTGTCGTCTCGCACGGGCTTGCTTCCTTCACCGACCATGACGACAAGCCCTTCCGCGTCTCCGGCATCCTGGAGAAGACGGGCACGCCGGTCGACCGGACGGTGATCGTCAGCCTCGAAGCGATCTCGGCGATCCATGTCGACTGGAAGAATGGCGCGCAATCAACCAACCGGATCGCGGCGGACGCGGTGCGGAATATGGACCTGACACCGGAAACGGTCACCGCGGCAATGATCGGCACAACCTCGCGACTCAAGGTCTTCGCGCTACAACGGGCGATCAACGAGTATCCGCGCGAGCCGCTGATGGCGATCATCCCCGGGCTGGCGCTGCAGGAGCTCTGGGAGATCGTCGGCGTCGCCGAGACGGCACTGGTCGGGGTCTCGGCGATGGTCGTGGTCACGGCACTTCTCGGCATGGCGGCGATGATCTTCGCCGGGTTGAACGAGCGCCGCCGCGAGATGGCGATCTTCCGCGCCATGGGCGCGCGACCGGGCACGATCCTGCTCATGCTGGTGCTGGAGGCGATGCTGATCGCGGCAGCAGGCGCATTGCTCGGCATGGCGTTGCTCACTCTCGGCATGGTGATCGCACAACCGATGGTAGATGCCGCCTTCGGCCTGTACCTTCCTCTCGACCCGCCCGGCCGCCGCGAACTGGTCGGCTTTGGCGCGGTCGTTCTGGCAGGGGGGCTTGTCGGTCTGATGCCGGCGCTGCGGGCCTACCGGATGTCGTTGGCCGACGGGATGACGGTTCGAAACTGAGGGAGACGGGTTTGCGCAAGATCTTCGCCTGGTTGTTGGCAGTGGCGCTCGGGCTGGCAGGGCCCGCGAACGCCTGTGCCTTTCATACCTACCTTCCCGAGCGCACGGTGATCGACCGGCTACTGGAAACGGAGAATGTGGTGCTCGCCCGCGCCGCCGAGGCGAACCCGTTCCGCTTCGAGGCGGTCGAGGCGCTGGAGGGAACGCTGGAGCAGGCCGACCTGCCGACGCTGGTCGATTCCTCCACCCGCCGCCGGTTGGCGGCCAATCCCGAGGACACGGTCCTCTTCGCGCGCGATGGCGGCGGCTATGGCCCCTTCGTGCGGCTGGCCTATCTCGATTCGGCCTATCGCGCCGTGATCGACAGCGTGATGGCGCAGAAAGAGGACTGGATCACCGGCAATGACATGGCGCGGTTCCAGTTTTTCGCCGACCTGCTCGACCACCCGTCGCCGACAATCCGGGCGCTCGCCCTGCGCGAACTCGACCTCGCGCCCTATGCCATGCTCCGGGCACTGGATCTCGTTCCGGATTCGGAGGCGATCCTGCGCGACATGTGGCGGGTCGATCAGATCGGCTACCAGCCGATCCGCATCCTGCTTCTTGGGCGGAGCACTGATCCGGCCGCGCATGAGGAGGTCCGTGAGGGCCTTGACCGGGCGCTTCGGGGCGGCAGCGTGATCAATCTCGGCCCCTACGCAACGGCGATGGTTGAACAGAAGGGGCTGGCCGGAGCAGGTCGACTGGCGGAACGACTATCCGACGGGAGCCTGGACGACACGGAGCTGGAGGTGATCGTCGAGGCGCTTGCGATTCATGCCGGTACGGGCGACGAGGCGATGCGCGCCCATGTGATTGATCTGTTGACAGATTTCGTCATGTCGCACCCTGATACCGCGGATATGGTCGCGCGCCAGTTCCAGATTCGCTACGATTTCGGCATGGCCGATGCCTTGCTGGCGCTGCTGGAAGAGGGCACGATCAGATCAGCCCGGGTTCTTCTTCCGGTCTCGGCCTATGTGGCAACCGCCAAATCCGGTAACCCGTGAGAGAGATGATGCAGAACACCCTGACACGTCGCCACGCCCTCGCGCTGCTCGCCACGCTGGCATTGCCGCTAACTGCCCGCGCCGCCGAGGATCTGATCGAACTGGAATGGGACGACCTGATCCCGCATGACGGCAACGCGCTGGAACAGGCTGCCGAGGATCTCGGCGTGATCGTGCATGACCAGATTTCCACCATGCCGGATCAGCCGGATTTCGCCCCCACCACCGATGAGTATAACGGCAAGATGGTGAAGATTCCGGGCTTCGTCGTGCCGCTGGAATATCTCTCCACCGGCGTGACCACCTTCATCCTCGTGCCGTATGTCGGCGCCTGCATACACGTCCCGCCGCCGCCGGCGAACCAGCTCGTGCTCGTGACGACCGAGGAGCCGCAGGAATTCTCCGGCTTGTTTGAGCCGGTCTGGGTCACGGGTGTCTTCGGCACAGCAGCGACCGCGACCGATCTCGCCGATATCGGCTACGCGCTCTCGGCGGAGAAGGTGGAACCTTACGACGGCTAGGCGCGGTTAGCGTCGCCCCCCGCGCCCACGAATCGTTGTATAGATCAGCCAGAAGCCACCAAGCACCGAGGCAGAGAAGCCCAGCATGGCGAAGACCGAGAGGCCGATCGGCATCTTGGCGCCGGAAAAGCTCATCACCAGCGAAGAGCCGATGATCAGCGCCGAGGTCAGGATCGCCATGGTGACACGGGTCACGGAGCGGTCGATCCGGTCGATGTAATGCTCCATCTGGACGATATCGATGCCGAAGCTGAGACGGCCGCGCTGCGCCATCTGCAGCAGCTTCTTGAGATCGCGTGGCAGGCCGGTGACGAGATCTATCCCCTCGGTCACGCCGTCCTTGGCCTTCCCCGCCAAGCGGTCCGGTGCATAGCGGCGCAGCATCTGGCTGCGCAGGAAGGGTTGAGCCACGGCGACCATGTCGAATTCCGGGTCGAGTTGCCGGCCCATGCCGTCAAGCGAGGCAAAAGCCTTGGCCATCAGCGTGAGATCCGAAGGCAACGCGAGATCGTGGTCGCGCATGGCCGAAAAGAGGTCACGGGTCAGTGCCGCGATGTCCAGCCGGTCCAGCGCCACGCCGTGGATACGGTCGATGAAGGCATCGAGCCGGTTCTCGAGCTGCGGGTTCTGGCGATCGTCGGCATCGGCCCAGGTGAGCAGGATCTCGGTGACCTTGTCGGAGCGGCGCTCGACCATGCCATAGAGCAGGTCCACCATCTCGTCGCGCCGCTGCCGGGACATCTGCCCGACCATGCCGAAATCGATGAAAACGATCTTGTTGCCGGGTTGGTAGAAGACATTGCCGGGATGCGGATCGGCATGAAAGAACCGGTCCTCGAACATCATCTTGAGCACCGCCGTCGCGCCCCGTTTGGCGATTTCCTTCTTGTCCAGCCCGCTCGCGTCGACCGCCTCCCGGTCGGAGCCCGGCACGCCGTCGATATAGGCCTGCACGTTCATCATCTCGTTCGTCCAGTCCCAGAACACCTTCGGCGTGTCGATATTCGGGTCTTCGGCGAAATTGGTCGCAATGGTCTCGGCGTTGCGCCCCTCGATGGCGAAATCGAGCTCCGCATGGATGGAGTTGGCAAACTCCTTGATGATCGCCTCTGGATGCAGTCGTCGCACATCTTCGAAGCGCCGCGACGCGAAGCGGGCGACGCGGGTCAGCAGGCGCAGGTCGGCCTCGATCACGCCCCGGATGCCGGGACGCCGGATCTTGACCACAACCTCCTCGCCAGTCTTGAGCAAGGCGCGGTGGGTCTGGGCGATGGAGCCTGCCGCGAGCGGGACAATATCTATGCGCTCGAAGACCTGTTTGAGGGGCTGTCCCAGTTCCTCTTCGATTTCGACCACGAGCTTGTCGAAACTCACCGTGGGAACATGGTCGCGCAGCTTTTCCAGCTCGCAGATATAGTCGGGCGGCAGCAAGTCGACACGCGTTGAGAGGATCTGGCCGAGCTTGATGAAGGTCGGCCCCATCTCCTCGAGTGCCTGTCGCAGGCGCACCGGGGCGGGCGCATCCTCGACCTTCTCCTGGTCGCGCCGGTGCAGGAACTCGCCCGCCTTCTCGACGAGGTTATCGACCCCGGCATAACGCAGAAAATCTCCGAATCCGAAACGGAGCAGGATGCTCGACAGCTCCGTCAGACGGCGCAGTTCACTCGGGGAGCCGGGGGCTTTGGGCAAGGGGCGGACCTCCAACACGTTGCGGACGATCGAGGCCGGCCGCTCTCCTGCCCTTTTCGTTATCGCAATTCGGAGAGAGGTTGAATCGGAAAAGGCGCGCCAGCTTGGCGTTCCGCCAGCAGCCAGGCCAGACATGAGAGGATCGCGCTTCGATCCGTGCGTCCATTCCGGAGCGGAATCCGAACGGGACGTCTCAATCCAATACGCGGGCCTCGTCCACGAGCATGATCGGGATACCGTTACGGATCGGATAGGCGAGGCGGGCGGCTGACGAGATCAGCTCTTGCCGCCCGGCATCGTAGCGCAGCACTGTCCTCGTCTGTGGGCAGACAAGCGCTTCCAGCATCTTGCGGTCGATCGGCGGGGGGGCGGCGGGCGTGTCGTTCACTGAAGAACCTCCGAACCATCCTCGCCCGTGTGCAGGGCGAACTCCATCAGCGCGGACAGCGTCTCGCGGCGGTCAACGAGACTTGGCGCTTCCAGAAGCGCCTGCTTGTCGCCGGTGTCAAAGGGCAGCAGCATCGACAGCGAATTGATCATCAGCTCATCTTCCGCATCCTTGAGGCTCTCCCAATCGGTCGAAAGCCCGCGCGCCTCGAAGAAGCGCTCCAGCAATCCGAGAAAGGCTTCCCGACGGAAATTCGGATCCTGTTCGACCGTGCCGAGGTCGCGGGCGAATCCCGACCAGTCGACTTCGGCGCGGATATAGGGCGTGAACCCTTCAATCTGCGTGCTCATGCGGAAGCGGGAAACGCCGTTCAGCGTGATCATGTACCGCCCGTCCTCGGTCTCCGAGAACCCGGTGACACGACCAGCACAGCCGATGGCGCTGAATGTGCCGCTCTCATCCTCGCGCGGCTGGATCATGCCGATCAGCCGGTGCGAGGTCTTGAGCGTGTCGTCGAGCATCGCGAGATAGCGCGGCTCAAAGATGTGGAGCGGCAGCTTGGCGCGCGGCAGGAGCAGCGCGCCGGGCAGTGGGAAGACCGGGATGCGATCCGGCAGGTCAGCTTCGTTTATCATGATGCCAAGGGTAGCCCGAACAGGCCATCAGGCAAATATCATCGAGCTGAGTTTGCGGCGGCCGTTGAGGACCACCGGGTCGGTCGGCTTGAGCGCATCGAAAATGGTGAAGAGCTGCGCCTTGGCGGCACCGTCATTCCACTCACGATCGCGGCGGAACAGCTCCAGCAATTCGGCCACGGCGTCCTCGACATCCCCGGCGGCATGCAGCGCCGTTGCGAGATCGAAACGGGCCTGGTGGTTGGCCGGATCGGCCTCGACGGCGGCGCGCAGCTCGCCCAGCGGCCCGGCATCGGCGGCCTGGCGGGCGAGTTCGAGCTGGGCGCGGGCGGCCTCGACCTCGGGCTTGCCCGCGAGCTCCGGCGGTACGGCGTTGAGAAAGCCCTCGGCCTGCTCTGTCTCACCGAGCGCGAGATAGGCGCGCACCATTCCACCAAAGGCGGCGGCGTTGGCGGCATCCTCGCCGAGGATCGCGGCGAAGGTCTGGGCGGCATCGGCAGCAGCGCCCTCAGCCAACATCGTTTCAGCCGCTTCGAGCGCTTCGCCCAGCCCGCCATCGCCAGCAAGCCCGGCAACGCGCTCAACAAAGGCCTTGATCTCCGATTCCGGCTGCGCGCCCTGGAACATGTCCGCGATCTGCCCCTTGAAGAAGGCGACCACGGTCGGGATCGACTGCAACGGCAGGCCCTGCTGCGACAGCATCTGCGCCAGGCGCTGGTTCTGGTCCACGTCGATCTTGACCATTTTCACCCGCCCCTTGGCGGCGGTCACGGCCTGTTCCAACATCGGCCCAAGCGTCTTGCAGGGCCCGCACCAGGGCGCCCAGAAATCGACGATGACCGGCACTTCCTGGCTCGCCTCGACAACGTCGGGCATGAAAGTTTCCTCGGTGCCGTCCTTGATCAGGTCGGCGGCGGGTTGCGACGGGCTCTGGCCGAATTCAAGCATCGGTTGCTCCTGTATCAATGGGTTGGGCGTTAGATGGCCCATGGACCGCTCCCTTGCAAGGGGCGCGACCCTAGAGATCGAATGTCGCCAGCACCGGCGCGTGATCGGAGGGCTTTTCCCAGCCGCGCACATGACGCAAAACACGGCTCGAATGCGCCGCGCCCGAGATATCCGGCGTCGCCCAGACATGGTCGAGCCGGCGCCCCTTGTCGGCAGCGTCCCAATCGCGGGCACGGTAGGACCACCAGCTATAGAGCTTGCCGTCCGGGATGTCGGCCCGGGTCACGTCGACCCATTTTCCCGCCTCCTGCGTCTCGGCAAGCTGCTCGACTTCGACCGGCGTGTGGCTGACGACCTTGAGGAGCTGTTTGTGGCTCCAGACATCGTCCTCGCGCGGCGCGATGTTCAGGTCTCCAACGAGGATCGCCCTTTCCGGGGCCTCTTCGCGGAACCAGTCGCGCATCTCGGTCAGGTAGTCGAGCTTCTGACCGAATTTCTCGTTCACCTCCCGGTCCGCGACATCGCCACCGGCGGGGACATAGAAATTCTGGATGGTGACGCCGTTTTCCATCCGCGCGGCAACATGCCGTGCATGACCGAGGCCGGCGAAATCCTTGTCCCCAACATCCTCGAGCGGATGTTTCGACAGGATAGCAACGCCGTTATAGCCCTTCTGACCGCGGGCAACCATGTGGCCGTAGCCAAGCTCGGCGAAGGTCTCGGTGGGGATCTTGTCCACCGGGCTCTTGCATTCCTGCAGGCAAAGGACGTCCGGCGCCTCCTCCTTCAGGAGCTGCGCAACCAGCGGCGCGCGCAGGCGGACGGAGTTGATATTCCAGGTGGCGATGGTGAAGGGCATGGGTTGGCTCCGACTGTTTCGCCGTGCCTAGCCTGTTTCCGGCTCACGTTGAAGCAGGATGTCGCCCTGTTTTCCGATCCATATTGCGGCGGAGATGCGTGTTCGGGATCGGGCGGCGCGTCGACGCCCCGGGTCAGGAACTCGGGTGGCGGTAGAAGTGATGCACGCCGATGGAAGCCGTCCTGGCGAATTTCCGCGACCAGGAAGGACGGACCGCGACGGTGTGATAATGGGTGGCGCCAGCGGTCAGCACCTTGGGCGCGCCCTCGAGCATCAGCCGCGCAACCTTGCCAACCCGTTCGAACGCCTTCGGTTCGCGAATATTCTCCGGGTTGCCGTCGCAGGTATAGGTGAACTGGCACTGGTATTTCTTGCCCGTGCCCTGGTTGATCACGCCGCAGACCGAGTTCGGGTAGAGGGGGCTCTTCACGCGGTTGAGGATCACCTCGGCCACTGCAAACTGGCCCTTCACGCTCTCGCCCCGGGCCTCGAAATAGAGCGCCTCCGAGAGGCAGCGCCACTCCGCGTCGCCCGCGATCTCCGGCTGCGCATCGATCCATTTGCGCGAGTAGTTTACCTTGGCAAAGGTGCGTGGGCGCGGCATGGCACGAATCGAGCTGCGCGGGCTGAGCAAGCCGAGATGTTCGTCGCTGAGAGAGTTCAGCACCCGGTTCTCCAGTCCCATCAAACCTTCGAGCCCGGCGGTTGCCTCGTCTCCGGAATAGTTCGAGGTCGACAGGAAGACCTCGGCCGAAGCAGAAACAGGTGCCACCAGACAAACGAAGACAGTCAGAAACAGAGTGCGCAAGCGCAGCATTTTTTAATCCCACCCAGCAGTGCGCAAGGCCGCACCGAGCCAACCGTCGCGATAGCAAAGGGCTTAAGGAGAAGTAAATCCTACGAATCACATCAATATTTCGAATTTGAAATATCAGCGCGATTCGTCTCAAATTCCCTCCAATATTGAGCAGGATTTTGCCGATCACCGGCAGAATCCCGCGCCAAATCAAACCTCTGGATTAAAAGGCTTGGCAGGTTTCAGTGCCAGGTGGGCCGCCGCGAGCCGTGCGACGGGGACTCGGAAGGGAGAACAGGAGACATAATCGAATCCCAGCTGACGGCAGAATGCGATCGTGTCGGGGTCGCCGCCATGCTCACCGCAGACCGAGAGCACGATCCCCGGAAGGGTCGTGCGACCGCGCGCGGCACCGAGCTCAAGCAACTCGCCCACGCCCTCCTTGTCGAGCGTGTGGAACGGGTCTTCGGGGAAAACGCCATTGCTGACATAGGTGCCCATGAACCGGCCGGCATCATCGCGCGAGAGGCCATATGTCATTTGTGTGAGGTCATTGGTGCCGAAGCTGAGGAAGGAGGCGTGCGACGCGATCTCGCTGGCGCGCAGGGCGGCGCGGGGGGTTTCGACCATGACGCCGAGGCGATAGGCAAACTCTACCCCCGTCTCGATCCGCACGGCGGCGGCCACAGCATCGATGCGCGCCTTGACCAGCTCCACTTCCCGCTTGGCCGAGACCAGTGGAATCATCACCTCCGGCACGACCGCCTTGCCCGCCTGCTGGCTGGCCTCGACGGTCGCCTCGAAGATGGCGCGGACCTGCATGTCGTATATCTCCGGCACGGTCACCCCGAGCCGGACGCCGCGCATCCCGAGCATCGGGTTGAACTCGGAGAGCGATTCCACCCGCCGCGTGACATCCGACAGTGGCAGGTCGAGCGATTCCGCCATCCCCATCAGCCCCTCGCGGTCAGAGGGAAGGAACTCGTGCAGCGGCGGGTCGAAGAGACGGATGCAGACCGGCAAGCCTGCCATGATGCGAAACAACTCGACGAAATCCTCGCGTTGCATCGGCAGGAGTTGTTCCAGCGCGGATTGTCGATCGGCTTTGTTGTCGGTGAAGATCATCTCGCGCATGACCATGAGCCGCGCAGGCTCGAAGAACATGTGTTCGGTGCGACACAGCCCGATACCGTCGGCATTGAAGGTATGGGCCATATGCGCATCCTGGGGCGTGTCCGCATTGGCGCGGATGCCGATATCGCGCACCTCGTCGGCCCAGCTCATGAGCTTGCGGAAAGGCTCGTCCAGCGACGGCTCCAGCATCGGCACAGCGCCGGCCAGCGCCTTGCCCGCCGAGCCGTCCAGTGTGACGAGATCGCCCTCCTGAAAGACGCGCCCATCGGCGGTGGTCACGGTCTTCTTGCGCACCGAGATCTGCATGCCGGAGGCGCCAACGACGCAGGGCAGGCCGAGCCCACGCGCAATCACGGCGGCATGCGAGGTCATCCCGCCACGTTCGGTGATAATACCCTGAGCGGCATGCATGCCACGGATATCCTCGGGCGTGGTCTCCCGGCGCACCAGAATACAGGGGATCTCGTGGCTGGCCGAGGTCTGCGCCGCTCGCGCGGTGAAGACCAGCCGCCCCGTCGCGCCGCCGGGAGAGGCGGCGATGCCGGAGAGGATCACGTCCCTCTCAGCTTCCGGGTCGACCTGCGTGTGCAGCAGCTCGGTCAACGAACTCGGCTCGACCCTGAGAAGGGCCTCACGCGGCGAGATGATCCCGTCCTCGGCCAGCGCCACGGCGACATTGACGTTGGCCCGCGCCCCGCGTTGAACCCTTACGGCGTCAAGTACCCGCAACTGACCCTCGGAGATGGTGAACTTGATCTCCATCTCCTCGCGCAATCGGTGCCTGCACTTGTCGGCGATATCGACAATCATGTCGAACAGCTCGGGTGCTTCGTCCTGCATCGAGGTGCCGCGTGGATCCAAAGCCAGGAAAAGCTCCTCGCCCTTGCGTCCCATCGCCCGCATCGCCGGAGTCTTGCGCCTGTAGCGCCCGGTGATCTGATGCGCGCCGGTCACCTTGTCGATCATGCGGATGATCCCGGACCCACTCTCGCCCGCGCCCAACCCATGTGCCATGTCCTGCACGACAAGCCCGAGACCGGCATCGACCGGCGCCCCGCGCGCCTGCCGCAGCAACCGCGCGCTCACGCCTTCCCATGCGCGGGCCATGGAGCGCAACACCTCGGCGAGCTGCTTGGCGGGGTCCTGCGGGAAGGGCACACCGGCCTCGTCATCATAGGCCGCCAGAGCCGCAGCGACCGGATCTCCGGTCTCCATCGCCTCCTCGAAAGGCTCGGGATCGAGCCGCGCCACATCGCTGGCATAGGCTATGATGAAACGCAGGTAGAGCGCGTCGGCTGCCTCCTGCCCGAGTTTCTCGGCTAGTTGCGCCCGGCGCTCGTCATTCATGCCGATATTGAGGACCGCCCCCGGCCCACCCCAATCCGGGTCCTCACTGGAGGGCCGCACGGAGACCAGCGGCTGCCGCCCGAAAGCCGAGAGCAGCCGCGCGGTGTCCGGCCGATGCCCGTCGGCGATCTGGTGAACAGCCTCGAAGGAGAGCGACACGGTGCGCGGCACCGGGATCTCCAGCCGAACCAGTCGCTGGAGACATTTCGCCCGCCCGCCATGGGTCGTGTCCGCAATCTCCGCCGTGGGCGTGATCAGGGTGAAGTCCTTCGTCTCGCCACTCATCAGCACGGGGCCGACTCCTTTGCTCTGGAACGCCGGCAGGATAGCCCGGCGCCATGCCCGGGCAACAGCCCTAGCCTTCGATCCGGGTCAGATCAGCCGCCTTGAGGCAGGTCTCGCGGATCCGGTGCAACAGGTTGAGCCGGTTGCGCCGCACGATCTGGTTGTCCGTATTGACCTGCACCGCCTCGAAAAACGCGTCAATCGGGGCGCGCAGGGAGGCCATGCTTGCCATGGGCGACGCGAAATCTTCGGTCTCAATGGCCGAAGAGATCGCTCCCTCGGCTTGGTCCAGCGCGTCGAACAGGGCGCGTTCCTCGTCGGTCTCGGAGAATTTCCGGTCCGGGCCGTATTCATAGGACACCCCATCGGCTTCCTCGGCCTGGGTCAGGATATTGTTGGCCCGCTTGAAGCCCTGCAGCAGGTTTTCCCCATCCTCGCTCTTAAGGAAATCGGCCAGCGCCTCGGCCCGCTTCACCAGCAGCAGCAGGTCGTCATTGCCTGGCATTGCAAGGCAGGCGTCGATCACGTCGTGACGGATACCCTCGTCGCGCAGGTGAACCTTGAGGCGGTCGTGGAAGAAGGAGAGGAGGTCTTTCAACTCGCCTTCGTTGATATATTCCTTCCGATCCACGAGTTCCCAGTCGATGTCGAAGGCTGCGAGATTATCCGCCGCAACCTGTTTGGCATTCGAGTCGCTCAGGTCTTCGATCTCATGCTCCGCATGCGCAACCCGGTTCTGAACAATGTCCTTGAAACAGGCGAAGAACGCACCGTGAAGGACCGTTTCAAGTTCCAGAACCGCGGAATTGTCACGCACCAACCGGATCACCCCCAAGGCCGCACGCCGCAGCGCGAACGGGTCCTTCGAGCCGGTGGGCTTCTCGTCGATGGCCCAGAAGCCGGTGAGCGTGTCCAGCTTGTCAGCCAGCGCCACGGCGACGGAGACCGGGGCGGTGGGAACGTCATCCGACGGGCCGAGCGGGGAGTAGTGTTCCTCGGCGGCGGCGGCGACATCTGCCGGCAGGCCAGCGGCCTCGGCATAGTAGCGGCCCATGATGCCCTGAAGCTCGGGGAATTCGTAGACCATCTCGGAGGAGAGATCCGCCTTGGCGACCTGCGCGGCTTTTTCCGCCGCCTCCGGGTCGGCGCCGACCAGCGGGGCAATCTCTTTCGACAGCGCCGCAATGCGGTCGATCCGGGCCTTCTGGCTGCCGAGCTTGTTATGGAAGGTCACGTTGTCGAGTGAGGCAAGCCAGGGCGCCATCTGCTCCTTCTGCGCCACGCGCAGGTCGTTCTCCCAGAAGAACTTGGCATCCGAGAGCCGCGCAAACAGCACTTTCTGGTTCCCCGCGAGGATCGTCGCGCCGTCATCCTCGGTCACCATATTGGCGACGGTGACGAATTTCTCGATCCGGCCGGTCTTCGGATTGCGGACGGAGAAGAATTTCTGGTGCTCCTTCATCGAGGTCTTGAGCACCTCGGGGGGCAGGCCGAGGAAATCCTCGGCGATATCGCCCATCAGCACCACCGGCCATTCGACCAGCCCGGCAACCTCGGCCAGCAGCCCCTTGTCCTCGACCAGTTCGAGACCTTGCGCGAAGGCCATGTTGGTCGCGTCATGCCAGATCGTCTCCGCCCGCTCGGCCGGATCGAGGATGACATTGGCGCGCTTGAGCCCGGCAACATAGTCGTCGAAACCTGTCACAGAGAAGGCGTCCGGGGCAAGGAAACGGTGGCCACAGGTCGTGTTGCCCGCAGCGATGCCTTCGATCTCCATCGGAACGACCTCCGCGCCCGCTTCGTCCGACAGGATACAGAGCACCGAATGCAGCGGGCGAACCCAACGCAGCGTCCCCGCGCCCCACCGCATCGATTTCGGCCAGGGAAAGGCGCGGATCGTGGCTTCCAGCACCTCGCCTGTGATCTCGGCGGCCGGGCGGCCTTCCTTGGTCATCTTGGCGAACCAGACCTGGCCCTTCTTGTCGTCCCGCGCCTCAAGTTGCTCCTTGGTGAGACCGGTCGCCCGCAGGAATCCCGCGAGAGCTTTCTCCGGCGCATCGACGCGCGGTCCCTTGCGCTCCTCGGTCACGGTCGGGCTCTCGGTGCTGAGCCCTTCGACGGTCAGGGCCAGTCGGCGCGGCGTCGTGAAGGCCTGCGCGGAGCCATAGGTCAGCCCAGCCTCGACGAGACCGTCGGTCACCAGCTTCTTGAGGTCGGCACCGGCACGCGCCTGCATGCGGGCCGGGATTTCTTCGGAAAAGAGTTCGATCAGTAGATCGGGCATTTGCGGAACCTCAGAGCGGTAGGAAGAACTGGATCGCGAAGCTGTTCACGATATCCACGAAGAAGGCCGAGACGAGCGGCAGGATGACGAAGGCCATGGGCGAGGGCCCGTAGCGCTTGGTCACGGCGGTCATGTTGGCAATGGCCGTGGGCGTGGCGCCAAGCGTGACGCCACCGAAGCCAGCTGCCAGCACGGCGGCGCGATAGCCGCGCCCCATCGCCGGAAACAGGATGTAGATCGAAAATACGATGGAGAGCGCAGTCTGCGCCGCCATTACCACGATCAGCACCAACCCCATACCTTGCAACGTCCAGAGCTGGAGAGACATCAGCGACATGGCGAGAAACGTGCCGAGCGCGAAATCGGAGATCATCGCCAGCGTCGGCGTGCGGCTGACGGGAGCAGAGCGCCGAAGCAGGACCGGCTTGAGATTGCCGACAACGATCCCCATCAGCAGGCAAGGCACGAAAGGCGGCAGCGCCAGGCCGGCCTCGGTCAGCGCCTCGCCCAGAGCGAAACCAAGCGCCATCGTCAGATGGACCCAGAGCATCACCTGCATGAAGGTCAGGTGATTGATCGTCTCGGTCTTCTCGTCCTCGAAGCTGACGCCGATCGTGTGCTCTTCACCGGGCCGTTCCGGCTCAAGCTTCCAGCGGTTGATCAGGAACTTCGCGATCGGGCCACCGATCAGCGCGGCACAGACGAGACCGATCGTGGCCACAGCCACGCCAAGCTCGCTCACGCCGACCGCGCCACCGGTCATTTCCTCGATGCGCGGCGTCCAGGCGATCACGGTGCCATGCCCGCCGATCAGGGCGGCGGAACTGAGCAGCACGGAGAACTCGCGCGGCAGGTCGAAGATCCGCGCCCCGGCAACGCCGATGAGGTTCTGCAGGATGACGTAGATGATGGTCAGCGCCAGCAGGATCGCCAGCGGCAGCCCGCCCTTGATCAGGTCCGAGACCCGCGCGTTCAGGCCGATCCCGGTGAAGAAGACGATGAGAAAGTAGTCGCGTGCAGAGAGGTCGAATTCCACCGGCCGGCCCCAGATCACGAAGATCGTCATGGTGAGGATCGCGGCAATCAGCCCCCCCGAGACCGGCTCGGGGATGTTGAAATCGCGCAGCACGGCGACCTTGCGGGTCAGGTAGGCGCCCAGAAGGTAGACCAGGAAGGCAACGTTGACGGAGACGAAAGCGTTGATAAGGATCGGTTCCATTACTTCTTTATCTCCTCATTTACCTGATGCCAGACGAAACCACGTCCGTCCTCGTGTATGGCGACGACGCGATCGACGCCGTGAGCGATATTCTTTTGCCCCAGAAAAGCGAGTGCCCGGCCGTCCTCGAGCGCCTTGCCGACCTCCATCGCGTCGAAACACTCGAACCAGTGTGGGGCGACCAGCGGTTCGGCCTCCTCATACATCTCGTATGTCTCGGTCAGCATGGCCAGCGAACTGGTCGTCGTGAAGCAGGCGCGGTACCGGATCGGCGAGGAGGAGGCGTCGATAGCCTCCACATTCTCGGCCAGAATCGGCTCGGGTCCGCCATCCAGCAGGGTCATCATCACCGTTTCAGCGGAGGCGTCGACTTCTTCGTAATAATAGTAGACCTGCAGGTAGTAGATCGCGATGCCTGCGACCAGCGCCAGTGCCACGATCCCGCCTCCGATTATCTTGCCGCTCATGCTGCGGTCCTCCGACTGGAAAGGGGTTTCCCGTCCCTGTTCCGGCGTGGTAGCGCGCCAGTGAGGGCAACAGTTTGCAGGACCATCCCATGGAACCCGATTTCGCCATCAAGTTCTTCGGCGCGCTTTTCGCCATCATGAACCCGATCACCAACCTGCCGGTCTTTCTCGGCGTGACGGAGGGGGCGCCGCCGCAGGTGCAGCGCGCCATCGCGCTCAAGACGGCGAGCTATGTCACGATCATGGGCGTGGTGATCGCCTTTGCAGGCTCGGCGATCCTGAAGCTCTTCGGCATCGGCGTGGATGATTTCCGCGTCGCGGGCGGGCTGGTCGTCCTGCTCATCGCGCTGAACATGCTCAATGGCGGCGAGAGCGCTTCGCATCACGGCACCGAGGGAGAAAAGGACAGCTACCCTGACGCGGCGACTGTCGCCTTCTATCCGCTGACCTTCCCGATCCTGGTCGGGCCGGGCACGATCACGACGCTGATCCTGTTTTCCAGCCAGGCGCAGGGGCTTGGCGGCTGGATCACCTATTTCGCGGTGTTCGGCGGCATCGTGGCGGCGATTGCTCTGGTGTTCTGGTTTGCCGGCGATATCGGCAAGCACCTGTCGGGCACGGCGAAGGTGATCATGAGCCGGCTGATGGGCATGATCCTGGCCGCCATCGCGATCGACATGATCGCGACCGGGCTGAAAACCCTGCTGCCCGGGCTGGCCTGAGGCCAGCCGGCACATCTGCCGGGGTGGGGCCATCAGGCGCTCCAGCCGCCCGCTTCGGTCTGAACGAAGGCATCGGCGCATTTCTTTGCGAGCGCACGAACGCGGCCGATATAAGCCTGACGTTCGGTGACCGAGATCACGCCGCGCGCGTCCAGCAGGTTGAACAGGTGAGACGCCTTGATGCACTGGTCATAAGCCGGATGCGCCATGACGATGCGCTTGCCGGTCTTGGGATCGTCATGCTCCTTGCTGAGGATGTAGTCGCAATGCGTCTCCGCGTCCTCGAATTGCTTGAGCAGGACATCCGTATCGGCGGTGTCGAAATTCCAGCGCGAATACTCGGCCTCGGTCTGGCGGAAGACATCGCCATAGGTCAGCGGGATCGGCGCGTCGGGGCAGTTGAAGGGCATGTCCATCACATGATCGACGCCCAGCACATACATCGCCAGCCGTTCCAGCCCGTAGGTCAGCTCGCCGGAGACCGGCTTGCAATCATGCCCGCCGACCTGCTGAAAATAGGTAAACTGGCTGACTTCCATCCCGTCGCACCAAACCTCCCAGCCAAGACCCCAGGCACCGAGCGTCGGGCTCTCCCAGTCATCCTCTACGAAGCGGATGTCATGCAGGGCCATGTCGATGCCAATCGCTTGAAGCGAGCCGAGATAGAGCGCCTGGAGATCCGGCGGGCTCGGTTTGATCAGCACCTGGTACTGGTAGTAATGCTGCAACCGGTTGGGGTTCTCGCCGTAGCGGCCGTCGGTGGGGCGGCGCGAGGGCTGGACATAGGCGGCAGCCCAGGCCTTGGAACCGAGCGCGCGCAGCGTGGTGGCCGGGTGAAACGTTCCAGCGCCCACTTCCATGTCATAGGGCTGCAATACGGCGCAGCCTTTCTCCGCCCAGTAATTCTGCAGGTTCAGGATCACTTCCTGAAAACAGGTCGGTCGGCTGGTCTCGGTCATGGCGCTGTCCCGGTCTTGAATGGCTGCGCCGCTACCGGCGCGGGAGTTGCGCCTCAATAGGCGTGTGGTTCACCGGGGTCAATTGCGACGCACTCCGCAGGTGCGCCACCTGCAAGGAGGCGGGAGGCGCATGCCGGAGGGCGGTGAGGCCGCGCTTTGCTGCGCCGTTCCAACGCCGGACCTCGGGGACGCACCGGCGCCGGAACGAGCAACATGAGCCGAACAACAACCAAGGGCGGCGTCCAGTTTTCTCGACTTGTTCCGACAGATTTCGCACCGGCGGGCGTTCAAGCTGCAATCATGGCTCAAACTCACGGACTTCCCATGCTGAAACGCTTCTTCCCATATCTTCTCTGGTCGCTCCTCGCTCTGCCCGCCCTCGGCATGCTTTCCGAACTCATTTCCTCTTCCGACCCCCGGATCAGCCACCAGCTCCTCCACCCGACCGGCGAATTCGCCGCCCGCTTCATGATCATTGCCATGATGGCCACGCCGCTGACGCTGCTCCTGCCCGGCTGGCGCGGCCCCCGCTGGATGGTGAAGAATCGACGCTATTTCGGCGTCGCTGCCTTTGGGTATGCCGCCCTGCACACGATCTTCTACGTGATCGACAAGGGCGTCCTGGAGCGCATTCTCCAGCAGGCCACGCATTTCGACATGTGGACCGGCTGGCTCGCCTTCTTCATTTTCATCCCCCTCGCCGCGACCTCCTATAACGGCGCCATCCGTCGGTTGGGCCCAAAGGCGTGGAAATCCCTGCAACGCTGGACCTACCCGGCAGCCGTTCTGACGCTGCTCCACTGGGCTGCGCTGCACAATTGGGAGCACCCCGCCGCCGCCATCGTGCATTTCGCGCCGCTTGCACTTCTCGAGTGCTATCGTATCTGGTGGAACCTGAACCGCGCACGCACCGTGCCGGCATGACATCAGGGCCAAAGTGCCAATGGGAGGGAAAATGACGCTCAGGATCTATCTGTCTGGAGAAATCCACACCGACTGGCGTGAACAGATCATCGATGGGGCCAAGGGGCTGGATGTCAGCTTCGACAGCCCCGTGACCGATCATGCGGCCAGCGACGATTGCGGCGTGGCCATCCTCGGCGCTGAACCGGACAAGTTCTGGCATGATCACAAGGGCGCCAAGGTCAATGCGATTCGGACGCGGCGCGGCATCGGGCAGGCCGATATCGTGGTCGTCCGCTTTGGCGAGAAATACAAGCAGTGGAATGCGGCGTTCGACGCCGGATACGCCGCCGCTCTCGGAAAATCCCTTATCGTCATGCATGGTCCTGACCATCAGCATGCGTTGAAGGAAGTGGATGCAGCGGCGCTCGCCGTGACCGAGACACCTGCTCAGGTGGTTCAGATCCTGCGCTACGTGCTTGACAGCACGCTTCCATAACGTCTTCACCAAAAGAAAAACCCCCGCGCTTGCGCCGGGGGTTCCGTGACAAGGCGTTCGCCATGTCGATCTCTTTTGCGCCTTCAAGACGGCGCCGTTTGGCGTCCTCGTCTCAGAGGAGCCCTTCGCGCTGCGCTTTCTTCCGCGCCAGCTTGCGTGCACGGCGAATCGCCTCGGCTTTCTCGCGCGCCTTCTTCTCAGAAGGTTTCTCGAAGTGCTGCTTGAGCTTCATCTCACGGAAAACGCCTTCCCGTTGCAGCTTTTTCTTCAGAGCGCGGAGCGCCTGATCGACATTGTTGTCGCGAACACTAACCTGCATGTGGTTGTCACCACCTTTCTTGTAAGAGTTGCAATGATTGCAGGAGTGGCCCCTATAGCAAAGCATGGGTGGCCTGTCTACCTTGCCCGTAACGATTCGCCAGACCGGAGGCTTTCATGACCGAAACCGATACGCAGGCCGAACTGAAGTCGAAGCTTCTCGATGCCGCCCTGATGCATGTCACCTTCGACGGCTGGAGCGAAGAGACATTCCGTGCCGCCGCGAGGGATGCCGAGATCGATCCGGAAGTCGCCCGCGTGATCTGTCCGCGCGGCGCCGTGGACCTCGCGCTGGCCTATCACGAGCGTGGCGACGAGGAGATGCTCCGCCGTCTCGCGCTGGAGGATCTGCCGACGCTGCGCCTGCGGGACCGTATCGCCAGGGCCATCCGTTTCCGCATCGAGGCGATCGACGACCGCGAGGCCGTTCGCCGCGGCTCGGCGCTCTTTTCGCTGCCGCCTTATGCCGGCGACGGTGCGCGGGCGATCTGGGGCACCGCCGACAAGATCTGGACCGCGCTCGGCGACAATGCCGACGACATCAACTGGTACACCAAACGCGCCTCGCTGGCGGGCGTCTATTCGTCGACCATTCTCTACTGGCTCGGCGACGAGAGCAACGAGGCGGAGCGGACCTGGGCCTTTCTCGATGCGCGGGTCGATGACGTGATGAATCTCGAGCGGGTCCGCGCGCAGGTGACGGGGAACCCGGTAATGAAGCTGATCTTCGCCGGGCCAAACTGGCTCGCCGGCCAGATCCGCGCGCCGCGCAAGCGCGAGCAGGGCTTTCCCGGCAGCTGGGGCGACGACGAGACGCCCGGCGGGTGATTGCGCCCCGGAGCGAGACGAGTCAGAAGCGGGACAAGCTGAAAAGGAGTCCCCGTGATGAGCCTGCCCGAAGAGATGCGCGCCGTTGAAATCAGCAAGCCCGGTGGGCCGGACGTGCTCCAGCCCGTCACGCGGGAACTTCCGCAGCCGGGGCTCGGAGAGATCCTGATCCGGACGGAATGGGTCGGGGTGAACCGGCCTGACGCGCTGCAACGCGCCGGGCTTTACAAGGCACCGCCCGAGGCGAGCGATCTGCCGGGACTTGAGGCCTCGGGCGAAGTGGTCGCCATCGGGCCGGATGTCAGCGACTGGAAGCCCGGCGACAAGGTCTGCGCGCTGCTGCCAGGCGGCGGCTACGCGGAATACGTCACCACACCCGCCGCCCATGCCCTGCCCATCCCCGCCGGAATGGGGATGCGCGAGGCGGCCTGCCTGCCGGAGACGTTCTTCACCGTGTGGTCCAACGTCTTCGAGCGTGGCGGGCTCAAGGCGGGCGAACGCTTCCTGGTCCATGGCGGCTCCTCGGGGATCGGCACGACCGCGATCCAGCTCGCAAATGCTTTCGGCGCCCGGGTCTTCGCGACTGCAGGCTCGGCCGAGAAATGCGCGGCCTGCACCCGGCTCGGCGCCGAGCGGGCGATCAATTATCGCGAGGAAGATTTTGTCCCGATCCTACGGGCAGAAGGCGGCGCGGATCTGGTGCTCGACATGGTCGGCGGCGACTACATCCCGCGCAACGTCAAGGCGATGGCCGATGAGGGCCGGATGGTCTTCATCGCCTTCCTGCAAGGCCCCAAGGCGGAACTCAACTTCGCCCAGATCATGCTGCGCCGGCTGACCATCACCGGCTCGACCCTGCGTCCGCAATCCGATCTCGCCAAGGCGCGGATTGCCGAAGCGCTCAAGGCAAAGGTCTGGCCGTTGCTGGAGGCCGGCACGATCGCGCCGCTGGTCGATTCCGAGTTCTCTCTCGATGAGGTCGCAAAGGCCCATGCGCATATGGAAAGCTCGGGCCATATTGGCAAGATTGTTCTCAAAACCGCCTGACACCGCGCCTGCCGCAAGGAAAAGCTTCGCGGCAGGCCGATTCTGACGCAATCTCCTCACCGCGCGGCAGGATGCCTGCCTCAACGGACACAGATTCAGGAATTGCTTCATGACAAAGAAACTCTACGCGGAATTTTTCGGGACCTTCTGGCTGGTGCTCGGTGGTTGCGGCTCCGCCGTGTTGGCAACCGGCAACCTCGATGTCGGCATCGGCTGGCTCGGCGTTGCGCTCGCCTTTGGCCTGACCGTGATGACCATGGCCTTTGCGGTCGGCCACATCTCGGGGGGACATTTCAACCCTGCCGTAACGCTCGGCCTGACCATGGCCGGCAAGCATGACCGTGCGGAGCTCTTTCCCTATTGGGGCGCCCAAGTCGTTGGCGGGGTCGTCGCAGGGCTCGTCCTCTGGATTATCGCCAATGGCGCTGAAGGCTTCTCCTCGACCGGCAATTTCGCGCTGAACGGCTATGGCTCCGCCTCGCCCGGCGGTTACGGCGTCTTCGCGGCGCTTGTGACCGAGATCGTCATGACGGCAATGTTCCTGCTCATCATTCTCGGCGCCACCTCGAAGAACGCCAGCGCAGCCTTCGCCCCCATCGCCATCGGGCTCGGCCTGACACTGATCCACCTGATATCGATCCCGGTCACCAATACGTCGGTCAATCCGGCCCGCTCAACCGGTGTTGCCTTGTTCGGCGGCGGCACGGCCATGCTCCAGCTCTGGCTGTTCTGGCTGGCGCCACTGGCCGGGGCCGCGCTTGGCGCGATGATCTGGAAACTGATGGAGCCTGACCAACTGGACGACGCAAGCTAAGAGGATCTGGCGGCCGGCTCTCTGAGCCGGCCGCAATTCTCAGAGCCACAGGTTGACTGGCACGGAAGCAAGACGATTGCGCGATGCCAGCGTCAACCCACTGCCCAGCGCAGGCGCGGCCAGCAGCTACCGAACAATCCGCTCTATCCGATTGGCCCCATCAAGGAGAAATCGTTAGCTGGTTACCGCACCGGATCCAACAATGCGTCGCTCAACGTGCAATCCCGCGACGCCTTCGTCGAACAATAACGCGGCACGAGCCCCTTGGAGAAACAGATCCGCGTCTCGGCGATCCGCCCGTCCCTGCAGGTCACGGTCACCATATCCGGTTTCAGCGCCGGATTCGCCTCCAACCATGCCTCCTCGATCACGCTGGCGGGAACGGCCACCGCCTTGTCCAGCTTGCGCAGCACCTCCGGGCGCGAGACGCTTTCATAAGCTTCCCGCGAAAGATCGAAATACTCCGTGGACGAAAGCCCCGAGCAGCGCCCGTGCTTCTTCCACTGATACCAGGCCAGTCCTGACGAGCCCATGATATCGGCCATCGCCGCCGTCTCGCCCTTGGACGGGTTGCGTTCGTTGGACGGGCAATTCGCGGGCCAGCCATCCTCATATTGCGGCCAGAGCCCATGCAGCACCCAGCCATGCCCGGTGCCGTCATCGCATTGCTCATAGCCCTTCGCATCGCCCTGCAACGCACAGAAGTTCGGCGTCCAGCTCAGGGCCATGACATAATAGTCGAAATCCCCCGGACGCTCACCGTCCGCATACGCCGCCCCCGCGAGAGCCGCCCACATAACCAACCAACGCATTTGCACTTCCCTTTCTGGCTTATCGGGCTTATATCCCCCACAATTCCCGAAAACGAGGAAAAGCGGCCCGAAAGGTCGCGGCCGTTTCCCGGCCACGGGAGATTTGTGCGAAGGAGGCAGAAATGAACAAGCCGCTCATGGCAAAAGCGACCGCCGTCTGGCTGGTCGACAACACGACGATCAGCTTCAAGCAGATCGCCGATTTCTGTGGGCTGCACGAGCTGGAAGTCCAGGGCATCGCCGATGGCGACGTTGCCGCCGGCGTGAAGGGGTTCGACCCGGTCGCCAACAACCAGCTCGACCAGATCGAGATCGACCGGGCCGAGAAGGACCCGATTCACAAGCTCAAGCTCAAGTACAACGCCGCCGCGGTCGGTGAGGAAAAGCGCCGCGGCCCGCGCTACACCCCGCTCTCCAAGCGCCAGGACCGTCCGAACTCGATCCTCTGGCTGGTCAAGTTCCACCCAGAGCTGACCGATGGACAGATCTCCAAGCTGGTCGGTACGACCAAGCCCACCATCCAGTCGATCCGCGAGCGCACGCATTGGAACATTTCCAACATGCAGCCCATCGACCCGGTGGCCCTTGGTCTGTGCAAGCAGACCGAACTTGACGCGGTCGTGCAGAAAGCGGCCGCCAAGCGCGCCGCCGACGGCGACGTGATGACCGATGACGAGCGCCGCAAGCTGGTCTCGACCGAACAATCCCTGGCAGCAGAGCCGGAGCCGAAGATCCCGAGCTCGATCTCGGGGCTGGAGACCTTTACGCTTGGTGGCGATCCGCGCGGCGACGACGAGGACAACCAGGACCCGATTGTCGATGCTGACAGCTTCTTCAACCTGCCCGACAAGGACACGGACGACGAAGACGACGAGGACGACAACCGTTAAGCCCCGGGTGCCGGGGCGCCCTGCCCCGGCCCGTTGCCGCCTCCGGCCAATTCCGCAGGAGCTTGTGCGATGACGATTCCGCCCCGGCCGGACCGCCTCTCCAGGGTCTCGCTCCGCGCGATCCGGATTGGGTTCTCTGCGATGTTCATCGCCGCGACCTGGATGGCGCCGCTCTATTTCTCGAACCAGAACACCAAGTTCCTGCACGGGCTGGCGACGGCCTTTCCCGAACGTCTCGGCGCCGACTGGACGGCAGGAACCGCAGATGGGCTGCCCCTTTTCTCGGCCCTCGTGCATGCGGTCGCCGCCTGGGCCGACCCGCTCCTCTTCTACGCCATCGAAGCGGCGCTGCTGGTCGTCATGGCGCTGTCGCTGCTCGAAATCACGCGCCGCATGGCACCGACGCATGGCCGGAGCGCCGCTTTCATCCTGATTGCCGCCGCCTGCTTCGTGGGCCTCGTGCATCCGCCGCAGGAAGACAGCCTGCGCGGCGTGGCCGGCCAATACATGATGCGCGGCTACCTGCAGCCCTCGGAATTCGGCATTCTCTTCCTGCCGGCGGTCCTTCTCGCAATGGACCGCCGCGCCTCCGCGCTGATCGTCATGGCGCTGCCCGCCGCGATCCACCCAGCCTATATCCCGATCTCGGGGATCGGCGTGGCCATCATCCTCTGGGACCGTTGGCGCGCCGGGGTGCGGCTGCCACTTGTCGCCACCGGTTGTGCGCTGGCGCTGCTCATCCTGCCCCCGCTCTACCTCGCGTTCCGCTTCGCGCCGACCGATCCGGACCTCTTCGCCGAAGCCAACCGCATCCTTGCTTTTGAGCGCATCCCGCATCATTCCGACCCCTGGCAATGGGCGGATGGGACCGCGCTGCGCAAGCTCGCGATCACGCTGGCGGCGCTGGCCGTGACACCGCGCGGCATTCTGCGTGGGATGCTTCTGGCCCTGCTGGCCCTGGCAGCCGGCGGGACAGCGTTCGTCGCAGTGACCGGCAATGCGGAACTGGCCCTCATGGCCCCCTGGCGCGCCTCCATCGTGATCGTCCCCCTAGCCGCCGCTATCCTGATCGGCTGGCTTCTTGAGCGGGGGCTGCAATTGGTTCGGGACCGCCGGCTGGTCCTTGCCGCAACCGCCGGAACGCTGCTCTGGGCGGGGTGGGCTGCTCTGGACGGGATGGCAATCAAGGCGCACCAGATCGTCAAGGGCGACTCTCCCGATCATATTGCCTTCGCCCGTACGCATCAGCGCCCCGGGGATCTCTATCTCACGCCCCCCGACATGGCCGATTTCCGGCTCGACGCGATGGTGGCGCAGTTCGTCACACGGAAGACCCACCCCTATCTCGACCGGGAGGTCATTGAATGGGATCGGCGGTTGCGTCTTGCCGAGAGGGTCTTCCCGGCAGGTCAGGCAATGGAATGTGACGCGCTGTCAAAGACCGTTACCAGCTACGCGATCAGCCATGTTCTGTTGAAAAAGGACAGACTGCCAACGCAGCTCTGCGCAGGACTCTCGCCGCTCTTCGAAGGCAAAAGCCACGTGATCCTTGCCGTGATGGCACCGGGCTGACGCGGATCAGAACGCCTTGCGCGCGCGCAGAGCGGCGCTGATCGTGCCATCATCGAGATAGTCCAGCTCGCCGCCAACCGGGACGCCCTGAGCCAGCGAGGTCACCGGAACTCCCATGCGTTCGAGCTGTTCGGCGATGTAATGGGCGGTGGTCTGACCGTCGATGGTGGCGTTGAGAGCGAGGATCACCTCCGTGATCTGCTCCTGCTCGACACGTTCAATCAGGCGCGGGATGCGCAACTCCTCCGGCCCGACGGAATCCAGCGCCGAGAGTGTTCCGCCGAGGACGTGATACCGGCCGCGAAACACGGCGGCGCGCTCCATGGCCCAGAGATCGGCCACATCCTCGACGACACAGATCTCGCCGGTGGCCCGTTTCCCGGAGCTGCAGATCTCGCAGATCTCACTCGTGCCGACATTTCCGCAATTGACGCATTCGCGCGCCGAGACGGCAACATTACGCATCGCGTCGGCCAACGGCATGAGCAGCTGGCCGCGCTTCTTGATCAGTTGCAGCACCGCGCGGCGGGCCGAGCGCGGGCCGAGCCCGGGCAGGCGGGCCATCAGCTCGATCAGCTCCTCGATATCGCGCGGCGCCTCCGCCATCAGAGGCCGGGAATGTCCATGCCGGCGGGCAGGCCGAGCTCGGAGGTGAGCTTTTCCATCTCCTCCTTGGACTTCTGCGCGGCCTTGCTCTGGGCGTCCTTGATCGCGGCAAGGATCAGGTCCTCGACGACCTCCTTCTCGTCCGGGTTGAAAATCGACGGATCGATCTCAAGCCCGGTCAGCTCGCCCTTGGCAGTGGCGCGCGCCCGGACCAGGCCAGCGCCGCTTTCGCCGATAACGACCGTGTTCTCGAGGTCCGACTGGAGCGCGGCCATCTTGCCCTGCATCTCCTGCGCCTTCTTCATCATCTTGGCCATGTCGCCGAGATTGCCGAGCCCTTTCAGCATGGGGTTCTCCTGTCTGGTGTTGTCACGCTTTGGCCCCTGAATGCCCGCGATTGCGCCGGGAGGCAAGCGGGGCGGGGCTAGCGCCGGTCGAGCGTGCAGCAGCCGGACTGAAGCGTCACGCCGCCGGGGTCCTGCCACAGAAGCTTGACATACCAGCCATAGGTTCGGTCAGCCATGCCATCGGAGCACTCTGCGGCCTCAATGAAACCGGTCAAATCCCCTCCTCCGTGATTCATCGCGAAAGCGTAGGTGAGACCACGCGGGGTGAGCCGACTGGACGCGGCGCGGATGGGGTGGCTTTGCGTCTCGGCGTCTGGCGCGGAGTAGGTTGCGGTTCCCTGCCCGAAGTCGAGAGACCAGAACGGTTCGTTGCCATGACAGCGCATGCCGTCGGGAATGTCTCCTTCCGGAAGGGGTTCGCCGACGAGATAGCGCATCGAAACCCAGCCATCGAGCTCCCCGCTGCCAATCCGACCCCATTTGCCGGTCTCGTCCAGCGCGGTGACCTCGAGCCCTGTCGTGTCGGGCGCGAGCACGCCGAGAATCGCGGCCGAAGCGGAGGGCGCCGCGCGGACATTCAACGAGTCGTCGGCGGCAACGCCTGTGACGCCGTGAAGGCCGGGAATGAAGGGGTCGTTTGACGGCTGTGCTTGCGCCACCGGGGCGAAAAGGACGACCAGCAAGAAAAGGGCTGCACGTAAGATCATCGTTTCGCCTGCCAGGAGATAGACGCGTTTTTGCGCGTGAAATGCTCGCCCAGCATCCCGATGAACAGAAGGCCGATGCTCAACCAGAACGGATAGGCGATATTGGAGAAGTGCGGATTGTAGTTGATGAAGACGAAGCCGCGACACTGGTCGATCGTGTGAAAAAGCGGGTTCCAGGTGAAGAAGGCGAGCATGTAACTCGGCATCTGGTTGGCAACGAACATCTTGCCCGAGGCGATCATATTGGCGCGTGAATAGACCGACGATGCAATCTGCGTGAATCCGGGGAACCATGGCTTGATGGACAGGAATACCATGCCGATGGCGACACCGGAGAACCAGGAGAGCAGCAGCATGCCCATGGCGCCAACGGGCTTGTCGATCACGATGGGGGTAAAGGCGAGATGGTAGACACCGAGGATGATGACCATCGACAGGATCTGGATATAGAGGGAGCCGAGGGCTGCTGAGGCGATGGCGATGACCGTATTCATCGGCGCATGCTTCATCATCGCCGAGGCAGGACCCTCCGATTGAACGACGGCGCTCATCGCCTTGGTGTGGACCATGAAGAGGAAGATGCCCGACATGATGTAGAGCAGGAAGTCGCCGCGCAGTGCGGAACCACGCCACCCCATGAAACTGAACATCATGAAGAAGGCCAGGACGAAGACAACCGTCTGCATCATGTTCATCAACAGGCCGACCACCGCGTTTCCATGCGTCTTGCGCAGGTTCCGCACGGTGGCGTGATAGATCAGCGCCAACAGCCGGAGGGCCGATCCCGTGCTCGTCTGCGGTTTGGATGCCTGGAACATGTGGATGAATTGTCGCTCTTGGGCCGGGGCTCTTTCTTTCTGACAAGGAAATCTTGCCGTTCCCTTGACGCGGAACGATAAGGAGCGAAACACGATATATCAACGAATTCGCCTGACCCCGGGAGCGCGACTATGGATTATGACCGCCTGAGCACAGTTACGCGACGCCTGGCACTGGAAGCAGGCGACACGATCATGGAGATCTACAATTCCGATGATTTCGAGGTGAAGGCAAAATCGGATGCGAGCCCCGTTACCGCAGCCGATGAAGCGGCGGATGCGCTGATTTCCGCCGGTCTGGCAGAAGCTTTCCCCGATGTGCTGATCGTGACCGAGGAGCAGGCCGGAACGCATACGGAAAGCGCGGCGAACTTCCTGATTGTCGACCCGCTCGACGGCACCAAGGAATTCATCAAGCGCCGCGGTGAGTTCACCGTGAACATTGCCTATGTGGAAAACGGCGTTCCGGTACGCGGCGTTGTATATGCCCCCGCCAAGGGCCGGCTGTTCTACACCGATGCCTCCGGCCAGTCCGTCGAGGAAACGGGCGGATTTGCCAAGGACGCCGCCGGGCCGATTTCCCCGATCAAGGTCACCACGCCCGACAATGGTGCGCTGATGGTCGTGGCTTCCAAGTCGCATCGCGATCAGGCGACCGACGACTACATCGCCAAGTACAACACCAAGGACATGACCTCGGCCGGCTCTTCGCTGAAATTCTGCCTTGTTGCGGCAGGCGAGGCGGATCTTTACCCGCGGCTCGGTCGGACGATGGAATGGGATACGGCAGCCGCCGACGCGGTGCTGCGCGGCGCGGGCGGAAAGATGGTCCGCTTCGACGACCATTCCGATTTCACCTATGGCAAGCCCGGCTACGAGAACCCGTTCTTCATCGCCTTTGCCCCCGGCGTAGAGCTGAAGCCCGCCTCATGAGCGTCCTGATCGCCATTCCCGCCCGCTACGCCTCGCATCGCTACCCCGGCAAGCCGCTTGTTCCGCTCAAGGGCGTAAGCGGCGAGGGACGAACGCTGATCCAACGCAGTTGGGAAGCGGCAATAGCAGTCGACGGCGTGGATCGTGTCGTCGTGGCGACCGACGATGCGCGGATCCGCGACGAGGCGGAAAGCTTCGGTGCCGAAGTCGTCATGACCTCGGAAGCCTGTGCAAATGGCACCGAACGCTGCGCCGAAGCCCATGCCAATCTTGGCGGCGGCTACGAGATCGTCGTCAACCTGCAGGGCGACGCACCGCTGACACCGGCCTGGTTTGTCTTCGATCTTCTGAAGGGCCTCCAGGCCGACAGCCAGGCACAGATCGCCACGCCGGTGCTGCGCTGCGACGGCCGCGCGCTGTCGGCGCTCAAGGGCGACCGCGCGGAGGGTCGCGTGGGCGGGACCACCGCTGTCTTCGATTCCGGCAACCGGGCACTCTACTTCTCCAAGGAAGTGGTCCCCTACACCGCAACCGTCTATGCGTCCGAAGTGGAGACCCCGGTCTTCCACCATGTTGGCGTCTATGCGTACAGGGCCGAGGCGCTCGCCGCCTACCCGACCTGGCCGCATGGCCCGCTCGAGGCGCTGGAAGGGCTGGAACAGCTGCGGTTCCTCGAGAATGGACGCCATGTGCTCTGCGTCGAGGTCGAAGCGCGAGGGCGGCAGTTCTGGGAGTTGAACAATCCGCAGGATGTGCCGCGTCTTGAGGCAATGATGGCAGAGATGGGGATCGAATGACCTCAAAACTTGCACAATTCTCAAGCAAGACTGCCCACATGTTAACCAAGCGGGGGCAAGTGTCGCCCCATAACCGAGTATTTGGAGGGGACTTTCCGTAGGGGTATCCGTTAGGTTCCGACTGGAATTCTCTGGAATAGGCGCGGCCCGAAGCCGCGAAGAAAGGACGTACGTAATGCAGCGCAAGGTTACGAAAGCCGTATTCCCGGTCGCAGGCATGGGGACAAGGTTCCTGCCGGCGACGAAATCGGTGCCGAAGGAGATCATGACGCTGGTTGACCGCCCCTTGATCCAATACGCGATCGACGAAGCGCGCGCGGCCGGCATCACCGATTTCATTTTCGTTACGTCGCGCGGCAAGAGCGCGCTGGAAGACTATTTCGACACGTCGTCCGAACTCGAGACTTCCCTGCGCAACAAGGGCAAGGACGACCTGCTGGAAGTTCTGCAGCAAACCAACATGCCAAGCGGCGCCATCGCCTATATCCGCCAGCACCAGGCGCTCGGCCTCGGTCACGCGGTCTGGTGCGCGCGGCGTCTGATCGGCGACGAGCCATTCGCGGTGATGCTGCCGGATGACGTTATCTCCGGCAAAAAGCCCTGCCTGCAGCAGATGGTCGAAGCCTATGAGGAGACCGGCGGCAGCATGGTCGCGGCGATGGAAGTGCCCGACGAGAAGGCATCCGCCTATGGAATTCTCGATGTGGATTCCGAGGACGGAGCGAAGATCCGGGTCAAGGGCATGGTCGAGAAACCCGAAGCGGGCACGGCTCCGTCGAACCTTGCGGTGATCGGACGCTATATCCTGACCCCGAGCGTGTTGGAAAACATCAACCGGGCGAAATCCGGCGCTGGCGGCGAGATCCAGCTCACGGACGCGATCTCCGACGAGATCCGGGCCGGGCGGAACGTCTTTGGATACCGCTTCGACGGCAAGCGCTTCGATTGCGGCTCCAAGGCCGGGTTCCTGCAGGCCACGGTGGCCTTCGGACTCGACCGCGAAGATCTGCGTGACGAATTCTCCCATTATCTTGAAGACCTGATGGCGCTACGTAACGCCGAGTAATCAAATCGGGACCGCAAGATGACCAAGATCCTCGTTACGGGCGGTGCGGGCTATATCGGCTCGCACGCCTGCAAGGTGCTCGCCCGCGAGGGCTACACCCCTGTCACCTTCGACAACATCTCGACCGGCTGGGAAGATGCGGTCCAGTTCGGCCCGCTCGAAAAGGGCGATCTGCTGGATCGCGCCAGGCTGGACGAGGTCTTCGCCACGCACAAACCGGACGCGATCATGCATTTCGCGGCGCTCAGCCAGGTGGGCGAGTCGATGCACGAGCCGGGTTGGTACTGGCGCTCCAATGTCGGCGGCGCGGCCAATCTCTGCGAGGCGGCCGTGGCGGCTGGTTGCGAGAAGTTCATCTTCTCATCGACCTGCGCCACCTATGGCGACCAGGACGGCGTGGTACTGGACGAAAACTCCAAGCAGATGCCGATCAATGCCTATGGCGCTTCCAAGCGGGCCATCGAGGATATCCTCGACAATTTCGAGGCCAGCTTCGGCCTGAAGCGGGTGATCTATCGCTATTTCAACGTCGCTGGCGGCGATGAAGAGGCGCAGGTCGGCGAGTTTCACCGCCCCGAGACCCACCTGATCCCGCTCGTGCTGGACGCCATCGATGGACGCCGGCCGAAACTCACCGTCTATGGCACCGATTACGACACGCCGGACGGCACCTGCATTCGCGACTATGTCCATGTGATGGATCTGGTCGAGGCGCATGTTCTGGGGCTGAAATGGCTCGAATCGGGCAAGCAGAGCCGCGAGTTCAACCTCGGCACCGGCTCCGGCTTCTCCGTCCGCGAAGTTATGGATGCCGCGGGCCAGGTCACCAACCGGCCCGTGCCCTATGACGAGGGACCGCGCCGGGCAGGCGACGCGACCAAGCTTGTCTCCGGCTCCAGCCGGGCCATCGACGAGCTGGGCTGGAAGCCGCGCCGCTCGACCATGCCGCAGATGATCGAAGATGCCTGGCGCTGGCACCAGACCGGCGCCTACGAGAAGTGACGCTGGCGCCGGAAGGTGAGCCTGCCGGCCCAGTTCAATGGGCGCGCGACGCCCTCCGCCTGCGCTGGAAACGGCGCAGGACCCTCTGGCGGTCTCTGCGCAGCCGACACCAGCTTGACAGCGTCGTCGACCGGACGGGGGCGATCCGCTCCGGACAGATCCTCGCCTTCACAACCCTGCGAAACGAGATCGACCGGCTCCCCCACTTCATGGAGCATAACCGGCTGCTTGGCGTGTCGCATTTCCTCGTCGTGGACAATGACAGCGATGACGGCTCGGCGGAATGGCTGGCCGAGCAGCCGGATGTCTCGCTCTGGAGCACGGGCGCGAGCTACAAGGCGTCCCGCTTCGGCGTCGACTGGCTGGGCTGGTTGCAGATGCGCCACGGGCATGGGCACTGGTGCCTGACGGTCGATGCGGACGAGTTGCTGCTGATCCCGCATTGGCCGCAGCGCACCCTTTCCGATCTCTCGGCCTGGCTCGAGGAACGCGGGGACGTGGCGTTTGGCGCCCTGATGCTGGACCTCTACCCGAAAGGGCCGCTTGCCGAGACAGACCACCGCCCCGGCGCACGCCCTCTGGAGACATTGGCTTTCTTCGATGCCGCACCCTACCGCGCGCGGCGCAAGGCTTTCGAATGGAATCTCTGGGTACAGGGCGGTGTCCGTGATCGGCTCTTCTTCGCCGACCGCCCCCAGCAGGCACCGACCTTGAACAAGCTACCGTTTATCCGCTGGAATCGCCGCTACGCCTACCGCAACTCCACCCATTCGATTCTACCGCGCCATCTAAATCTCTCCTATGACGGCCCCGGCGACGACAGGGCGAGCGGGATATTGCTGCACACGAAATTCCTTCCCTCCGCGGTCGAGCGTTCCGTGATCGAGAAGCGGCGGCGCGAACATTTCGGCTCACCCGGCCAGTACGATGCCTATTACGATGCAATTGCGGCCAATCCGGATCTCTGGACCGTGGATTCGGTCCGCTTGCGTGACTGGCGCCAGCTGGAAGAGCTTGGATTGTTGTCGCGCGGGGCGTGGCGCTGAAGCGACGTCGGGCGGGCGCGCCAAACGGGGCGGTTTACCGCACCGGATCCATTAACTATCTTGTCCTGAAAAGCGCTTCATGAGGTCCCGGCCGGTCGTGTCCAGTATTGTCCCGAACCTCGCGATACGACGTTCCTCCGGCCGCTGGCAATGCCTTCTTAACCCTGTCGCGCGAGGATGCGGCCGGTCGAGCGGAAAACGAGAGCCAGGGGCCGAGACGTGAGCCTTCTTCAGTCATATCACCTGCGGTTGCGGCGCAAACGCTACCGTCTGCGGGCGCTGCGCAAGGGGCGCGAGCTTCGCTCGGTGGCGAACCGCACAAAGTCGATTGGCCCTGAAGATCTCCTGCTGTTCTCGACGCTGCGCAACGAACGAATCCGGCTGCCTCATTTCCTCGACTATTACCGCGACAAGGGCGTCGGACATTTCTTCTTCGTCGACAATGGCTCCGAGGACGGCAGTGGTGCCTATCTCGCGGAGCAGCCCGACGTGTCGCTCTGGCGCACGCAGGGCAGTTACAAGGCGTCCCGCTTCGGAGTCGACTGGCTGAACCGGTTGCAGGCACGCTACGGGCACGGACACTGGACGCTGGTTGTCGATCCGGACGAGTTCTTCATCTATCCCTTCTGCGATACGCGCCCGATCCAGGCCCTGACGGACTGGCTGGACAGTTGCGGTCAGCGCAGCTTCTCGGCCATGCTGCTCGACCTCTATCCAAAAGGGTCGTTGGATGCGGAGCCCTATATGGAGGGGCAGGACCCGCTGGAGATTGTTCACTGGTTCGACAGCGGCAACTACACGATTTCGCGCAATCACCTGTATAACAACCTCTGGATCCAGGGTGGCCCCCGCGCCCGCGCCTTCTTCTCGGAGACTCCCGACGCCGCGCCCTCTCTCAACAAGATCCCGTTGGTGAAGTGGCACCGTCGATACGCTTATGTTCAGTCGACGCATATGCTGCTGCCGCGCGGGCTCAACAACGTCTACGAACCGCATGGCGGTGAGATGACCTCCGGCGCGCTGCTGCACACGAAATTCCTCAACACGCTTGTCGAGAAGGCCGAAGAAGAACTGGAGCGTGGGCAGCACTATGCCGGCAGCCGTGAGTATCGGGCCTATCACGACCATATCCAGACCGGCACGGTGCTTTGGAATCGCTGGTCCGAGAAATATATCAACTGGCGCCAGCTCGAGATCCTCGGGCTGATGTCGAAGGGGAACTGGGCATGACCGTCGGCTTCGTGATGCTGGTCCACACGGCGCTGGACCGTGCCGCCCAGGTGGCGCGGCACTGGGCCGAAAGCGGCTGCCCGGTTGTCATCCACGCCGATGCAAAAGTGCCTGATGCGGATTTCCTTCCTTTCCGGGACTCGCTGGCGGATCTGGATAACGTGGCCTTCACCGAACAGCGGCAGCGTTGCGAATGGGGCACATGGGGGATCATAGGCGCAACGATCGAGGCCGGCGAACGGATGCTGGCGGACCACGCCGCGCTTTCGCATATATATCTCGCGTCTGGCTCCTGCCTTCCGCTCCGCCCGGTGCCTGAACTTGTCGCCTATCTCGCCGAGCGCGTACGCACGGACTTCATTGAGTCGGTGACCATAGAGGATGTCAGCTGGTCCAAAGGTGGTTTCGATCACGAGCGCTTCTCGCTGCGCTTCCCGTTCTCCTTCAAGAAGCAGCGCTTCCTCTTTGACCGTTTCGTCGACATGCAACGACGCCTCGGCATGGTACGCAAGCTGCCAGGCGGGCTGGTTCCGCATCTCGGCTCGCAATGGTGGTGCCTGTCGCGACGGACCCTGGAGGCGATTCTGACCGATCCGCGGCGCGGTGAGTACGACCGATATTTCCGTCAGGTCTGGATTCCGGACGAGAGTTATTTCCAGAGCCTCGCCCGGTTGCATTCGGCCCGGATCGAAAGTCGGTCGCTGACGTTGTCGAAGTTCGATTTCCAGGGCAAGCCACACACATTCTATGACGACCACCTGCAATTGCTGCGCCGGTCGGACTGTTTCGTCGCGCGCAAGATCTGGCCGCGTGCGGAGCGGCTCTATTCGAGTTTTCTGTCCAATGACCCGCGCGTGACCAAGAATGCCGAACCGAACCCAGGAAAGATCGACCGGCTCTTCGCCAAGGCTTCGGATCTCCGCGTCCGGGGACGCAACGGGCTCTACATGCAGAGCCGGTATCCCCATTCGGACCGTTCGGCCGGCCCCTATTCGGTTTTCGAAGGCTTCGACAGCCTGTTCGAGAATTTTGAATCCTGGCTCGGCAAGGTCACGGGATGTCGGGTGCACGGACATCTCTACGCTCCCAACCGGGTGGAATTCTCCGGCGGGGAGAAGACCTATAACGGCTGCATTTCAGACAGCGCCCGGCTGCGGGACTACAACCCGTGCGGTTTCCTGACCGGGTTGCTCTGGAACACGCGGGGCGAGCGCCAGTGCTTCATGTTTGGCCCGGCGGACAATCAATACCCGCATGGTTTCATGGCGGGCGATCCGAATGCACAGATCTCGGTCATCACCGGCGCCTGGGCGATCGGCCTCTACCGGACAAAAATCACCTCCGAAGTCGTACGCAAGGAGGCGGCGCGGCTCCAGCGTATCGAGCACGCCCATGTCGAGCTGCTCCGGCAGCGCTGGACCAAGGCGCAGATCCGGATCTGGACCCTGGCCGAGTTCATCGAGGCACCGATGGACAATCTTCAGGAAATCCTCAACGAGATCTCCCTCAACGGTCCGCGCCGACTGACAGAAGCGCCGCGCCTCGTGGACCTCTCGGGCTTCGGGCAGTTCCTGCAGCAGCTCAAAAATGACGGGATGAACCTGCACATGGCCGGAGATTTTCCGGTAGGACACACGCCCGCGCCGCTGAACCCGACCGCACGCCCCTATCTGGTGAAGTGAGACCATGGCGGAATTTGACGGTTTTGTTCTGCTGGCCGAGATGCGGACCGGGTCGAATTTCCTGGAGGAGACGCTCAATCTCTGCCCGGGGCTCACCTGCCATGGCGAGGCGTTCAACCCGGCGTTCCTGGGGCATCACGACGGGACCGAACTCTTTGGCATGAAACTGGCAGAACGCGACGCCGACCCTTTGGAGCTAATGAAAAGGATCTTCGCGCGCACGGACGGTCTCGGGGGGTTCCGGCTCTTCCACGATCATGAACCGGCAGTGCTGGAAGCCATCCTTCCAGATCCACGGATTGCCAAGATCCATCTCAGCCGCAATCCGCTGGAGTCCTATGTCTCTCGCAAGATCGCGACCGCGACAGGGCAATGGCGACTGACCAATGAACGTCATCGCAAGTCGCAGAAGATCCGCTTCGAACCGGGCGAGTTCGCCGAGATGGTTCAGGGTCTTCGGGCACACCAGGCGCGGGTCAGCCGCGCTCTCAAGCTCTCTGGGCAGACGGCTTTCGCTCTCAGCTTCGAGGAGGCGGGGGATGTCGAGATCCTGAACGGCCTGTTGCGTTTTCTGGGGCTGGAGGAACGGCTTCCGGCGGTTTCCGACCGCCTGAAGCGGCAGAACCCGGCGGCCCTGAGTGACAAGGTCGAGAATTTCGAGGAGATGCGGGCCGCCCTCGCGGGCATGGACCTCGCCGGACTCGTGCAGTCGCCGGGCGAGGCCGAACCGCGCCATGATGCAACGGTGCCGAGCTTTGTCGCGGCACCGCACAGCCCGCTGCTCTTCATGCCCGTAAAGGGCGGACCGAATGCGGCAATCGAGACTTGGCTGGGCCAACTCGATGGCGACCAGACGCTTCAGCGCGGCTTCACCCGGAAGTCCCTGCGCCAATGGAAAAACCGCAACAAGGGCGGGCGGAGCTTCACGGTCGTCTGCCATCCGCTTGAGAGGGCCTATGCCGTCTTTGAGCGCTATATTCTCGATTGCGGCCCGGGGGGCTTCCTGGCGATCCGACGGCATTTGCGAGCCGACCTCGGGCTGCCGATCCCCGAGGAGAAACCGGATGCGAACTACGGGTCGAGCGAACGGCGAACGGCCTTTCTCGGATACCTGGATTTCGTGAAAAAGACCCTGGCGGGGCAGACAAACCAACGTTCTGATCCGGCCTTTTCCTCGCAGGCCACGCTGGTTCAGAGCCTGTCGGAGGTGTTCACGCCGGATATGGTAATCCGGATAGATCAGCTGCCTCTCGGCTTGCGGCAGGTGTTCAGGCAGGCCGGGCTGTCGGATCCTCCGCCCGTGCCGAAGGCTGTCATGCCGGGGCGCGCACGGCTGGCCGAGATCCATGACGCGGATCTCGAGATGGCGGCACGAACGGTCTACAACCGCGATTACATGGCATTCGGGTTCAAGCGCTGGAAGGCCTAGAGGTCAGGCCGCCTGCGGGGCCTCGCCCTCGGTCAGCACGGTGTGCAGCGTCATCGGGTTATCGTTGGCCCGCAGCTTGGCACAGACATCGGCGTCGCGCATGGTGCGCGAGATCAGCGCCAGCGCCTTGAGATGCTCCACGCCCGAGTTTTCGGGCGCGAAGAGGGCAAAGACGAGGTCGACCGGCTGGCGGTCGACCGCGCCGAAATCCAGCGCGCGTTCGAGTCGGAAGAACACACCCGTCACTTCCGAAGCGTCCAGAAGCCGGGCATGAGGCAAGGCGATACCATGTCCCACGCCGGTTGGACCAAGGCTTTCACGCTCCATCAGCGCTTCCGCCGCTTGCATTCCATCGATCGAATAGGTTGATTCGGCGATTTCCCCGAGACGTTGGAACAGCCGTTTCTTGCTGCTCGCCTCGGATACCACCTTCACCGCCTCGGGCTTCAGAATGCTCGAAAGATCCATGTTCTTCTCGTGTTCAGACTTGCGCCAGAGACCGGATCACGCACCCTGTTTGGGATCGATCCAGCCGATATTACCATCCTCGCGGCGATAGACCACGTTGACGGCGCTCTCACCCTCGGGCCGGAAAACCAGGACCGGCGCGCCGGCGAGTTCCATCTGCATGACGGCCTCGCCCACGGACAGGCTTGGGATCTGGGTTTCCATCTCCGCGATGATCATCGGCTGAAGCGTGTCGGGTTCCTTGTCCTCGGCTCCGGCGTCAGATGCGGCGAGGATATACGAGGCTGCGCCGAAGACTTCAACCGGCTCCTTGCGGTCCTTGTAGTGATCCTTGAGCCGACGCTTGTAGCGGCGCAGCTGTTTCTCCAGCTTCTCGCGGCAATCGTCGAAGGCGGCATAGATCTCGCTGGCACGACCCGAGGCCTTGGCGTTCAGACCGGTCGAGAGGTGGACGGTCGTCTCGCACATGAACTCGTGGCCGCGCCGGGAAAAGATCACCTGGGAATCCGTTGGCCGATCCGCATATTTCGCCACGGCTTCGCCGAGCTCCGTTTTCACATGCGTCGTGAGGGATTCCCCAATATCGATTTGGTGACCGCTGATCTGGTAGCGCATCTCGCCTCCATGAGGTTGAAGTTAGGGGTTCGTCCAGCAAATGCCGTCCGGACCCGGTTGGAAAACCGTAATTCGTAAAAATCTATGGGAATTGTGCATGTCCTGCCTTGCGGAGCGCTCCCATGCGGGGCGAAGCGGCAGACGGAACAAATGTTTGGCACAAGCTTTCAGCATTTTCACCATTTGGCGACGCTTCACCCCGTCCTGTCAACGCCCGCGTGACGCGGAATCGGTGCGAAGCTGTCTGGTTCAGTGGAGGACGGCTCCGGGGCGGCGTCCATGATCCGTATCAAATCAGTAATTTAGATGTGGGGTGGTGATCAAAGGGACGCAAGGGTCAGCTGATGCGGAAATTCTGACCGAGATAGACGCGTCGGACATTCTCGTCGCGTACCACGTCTTCTGCCGTACCGCTCATCAGCACCTGGCCATCATGCAGGATATAGGCGCGATCGACGATCTCCAGCGTCTCACGGACGTTGTGATCGGTGATCAGGACACCGATGCCGCGATTCTTGAGATCGGTCACCAAGTGGCGGATATCACCGACCGAAATCGGATCGACACCGGCGAAGGGCTCATCGAGAAGGAGGTATTTCGGCTCGGCCGCAAGGCAGCGTGCGATCTCAACACGACGGCGCTCGCCGCCCGAAAGCGAGAGCGCAGAGGCGCGGCGCAGATGCTCGATCCCGAACTCGGAGAGCAGGTCTTCGAGGCGCTCGCGGCGTTTATGGTGGTCGCGCTCGGTGATCTCCAGGATGGCGGCGATATTGTCCTCGACCGAGAGGCCCCGGAAGATCGACACTTCCTGCGGCAGGTAGCCGATGCCATAACGGGCGCGCCGATACATCGGCAGCGTGGTTACATCCCGGCCATCGATCTGAACGAGACCGGATTCGGGCGTCAGCAGACCGGCGATGGAGTAGAAGCAGGTCGTCTTGCCGGATCCGTTCGGACCGAGCAGGGCAACGACCTCGCCGCGCTGCAACTCCAGGGTCACGTCATGAATCACAGGGCGGCGGCGGTAGCTCTTGCGAAGCTGCACGACCTGAAGGCCACTCGAGCCCGGCGCAATGGAAAGCCCGCGTCCGTCCTTGGTCATTCCGCCTGATCCGACTGGCTTTCCGGGTTGAAGAAGACCTTGACCCTCCCCTCCATCACGCCGACTCCGCTGTCTAGATTCACCGTCAGCATCTCGCCCGCCATCGTGTTTTCACCCTGGGTGACAAGGACATCCCCTGTCATGACAACCTCGCCGCTCTCCACGGTGTACACGGCATCATCTCCCTCGGCCGCTTCCGCACCGTTCAGGAGCGTTACATTTCCGACCGCATGGACCCATTGAATCTCGGTTTCGCCTTCGAGATTCTCTGCATATTGGACATCCACCACGTCACCGAAGAGGCGCATCTCCGCCTGGGTGACGACAACGTTTCCAGTGAATTTCGCTTTTCCTTCAGAGCGTTGGACGTCGAGTTGGTCGGCGACGACTTCGACAGGGGCGGAACTGTCGTGCTCGGTATTGCCGAAGCCGACCTCGGTGCCCTGTGCGGCGACCGGAAGGGCAGCCAGCGCAAGAGCGACGCAGAACAGGGATGTTTTCAAGAGCACGGAGCGCATTACCTCACTGGGTTCCGGGATCGTATATCACCTTCACACCGTCCTTGAAAACCACGGTAATCTTCTCTTCCGGCCCTTCCCCGATCGGTTCGGAGGTGACAAACATCCGGCCGGCTTCGATGGTGCCGAGAGGTCCGTCTCCGCTGACCGGGCCGGCGGTCTCCATCTCGGTTCGGTCCATGTAGGAAGTCAGTTCCTCGGTCACCAGCCGGTAACCGGACGAGGTCGCGATTCGGACATTTCCGCGCAGGATCGTTCGCGAGTCGGAGGAGAAGACCGTCCCGGTTTCGGACCGGACATCGATGGTCTCGCCATCGGTCTCTTCGAGCGTACCATGAAGTACAACCGCGTCGACGACACTGTAGTCTCCGGTGCGCGGCGTTGCCGTCTGCGCCGTGACCACGATGCGCTTCCCATCATCGGTCACGCTTGAGAAAACCGGAGAGTCGATGGACTGCTCGTTCGCCATCTCCTCGAGATCTTTTTTCGAGAACGGAAGCTCGCCACTAATTTCTCCCTGTCGTGCCATGAGGAAGACAGAGGAGAGAATGGCAAGCGCGGAGAGCGGCAGAAGAATCTTCAGCCAGGCAACGACGCGCGAGTGAAGATTGTCCCGGGCGGCCATCGGCTCAGACGATCCCCGCGCGAAGGCAATCATGGATATGCAGTATCCCGACCGGGCGCCCGCCCTGAACCGGATCCACGACGAAGAGACAGGTTATCTTGCTCTCATTCATCCGGGCCACCGCCTCTTCGGCAAGCGCGTCGGGCTCGATGGTCCGCGGGGTATGTGTCATGACCTCGGCGGCGTTCATCTTGAGCAGGCCCTCCATGTGGCGCCGCAGGTCTCCGTCGGTAACAATCCCGATCAGGGCGTCGCTTTCGGAGACAACGCCAACCACTCCGAACCCTTTCTGGGTCATGGTCAGGAGCGCATCGGACATCGCCGTTTCCTCCTGAACCAACGGCACGGCCACACCACCATGCATCAGATCCGAGACGCTGGCGAGCTGCGCGCCGAGGCTGCCGCCGGGGTGGAAGGCGCGGAAATGTTCCGGTGTAAAACGGCGGTGTTCCATCAGGGCAACCGCGATCGCATCGCCAAGCGCGAGCGTCATCGTGGTTGACGTGGTCGGAACAATGCCATTTCCGCACGCCTCGGGGGCTGCGGGGAGCAACAGCGCAACATCTGCACGCCGCAAGAGCGTGCTATCCGGACGCCCGGCGATCCCGATCAGCGGAATCCCGAAGCGCCGGGTGTAAGCGATCATGTCCGCCAGTTCCGGCGTCTCACCCGAATTCGACATCAGCAACGCCACATCCCCTTCGGCCATCATGCCGAGATCGCCATGGCTGGCTTCGGCGGGATGCACGAAATGGGAGGGTGTTCCTGTCGATGCAAGCGTTGCGGCGATCTTGCGGGCGATATGCCCCGACTTGCCCATGCCCGAAACGATCACCCGCCCGCGCGCCTTGAGAATGAGCCCGACGGCTTCGGCGAAACCGGGGCCAAGCGCGTCTTTCAAAAGGGCGAGGGCATCGGCCTCGCGTGCGATCACGCGGCGGCCAGTGGCGATCAGGCAGTCAGCTTCGGGCAAGGAATCCATCCGATCAATGAGCAAATATGTCGATCTCCGGCCAACCGGCAAGGTCGAGCCGTGCCCGGGTCGGGAGGAAGTCGAAACAGGCCTGGGCAATATCACTGCGTCCTTCGCGGGCGAGTCGCCGGTCCAGTTCCGCACGGAGCCTGTGCAGATAGAGCACGTCCGACGCGGCGTATTCCTGCTGGGCTGTGGTCAGCTTCTCCGCGCCCCAATCGCTGGATTGCTGCTGCTTGGAAATATCGACGTCGATGAGTTCCTGGCAGAGATTCCGAAGCCCGTGGCGGTCCGTGTAGGTACGGATGAGCTTCGATGCGATTTTCGTGCAATAGACCGGGGCTGCGAGCGCGCCAAAGCTGTGAAAGAGCGCCGCGATGTCGAAACGACCGAAATGGAACAGCTTGAGGACAGCCGGGTCGGTCAACATTGCTGCCAGATTCGGCGCGTCGGTCTGTCCGAGACCGATCTGGACCAGATGCGCGTCCCCGTCTCCGGCAGATAGCTGCACGAGGCAGAGCCTGTCCCGGTGCGGGTTGAGCCCCATGGTCTCACAATCGATGGCAACAATACTGCCAAGATCGAGGTCGTCGGGTAGGTCGTTCTGGTGGAGATGGATGGCCATGTTCGGGGCCCTTTCCGCTTGCTTTTGCGGTCAGATACGGAGTTCGCACACCAAATTCAATGCTCGGCGTCTTTCGGGCAGGGGATCAGGAGCAAGCGTTCCACGGGATCAGCTGCAGAAAAACGAGCGTGCTTAACAGTCGGTTAGCTCTATCGAGCGTAGATATGGAGCAAACGAGGACAAGGGAGTTTTCGGATGCCCGACGAATCTGCCGCCGAAACCGACGCTGGCGAATCGAAGAAAAAGACAAAAATGCCGCTGCTGGCCGGCCTGGTTCTGGCCGTGTTGCTTGGTGGAGGCGGATTCTATGCAACCTATTCCGGAATGCTCGGGGGAGGTGGAGGCGAAGACGCACACGCGGCTACAGATTCGCCTGACGGCGCGAACCACGCTGGTGACGCTATTGCCTTCGTTCCGATCGAGCCGATTCTCGTGTCGCTTCCGCATGAAAGCATGCCGCGCCACCTGAGATTTCGGGCAGAGATCGAAACGATCCCGGAACACAAAGACGCTGTGGCTGAGATCATGCCCAGAATTCTCGACGTCCTGAACAGTTACCTCAGAGCCGTCGCGACAGAGGATCTGGAACGCCCGACGGCGCTGATACGGCTTCGGGCACAAATGCTTCGCAGGATCCAATTGATCGCAGGAGATCGGGAGATCCGCGACCTGTTGGTGACTGAATTCGTGCTGAACTAGGAGCGAGAGATGGGCTTGATTGCGGATATTCTCCTGATCGCCGGCGCGCTTGGCGCGGCATTCTACTGCTTTATCCTGGCAAGGAGACTCAATCGCTTCACGAATCTGGAGCAAGGTATGGGCGGCGCAGTCGCCGTTTTGTCAGTCCAGGTCGATGAAATGACCAAGGCCCTCGAACAAGCTCAGAATACCTCCAAGAGCTCTGCCGACTCGCTACAGCAAATGACAGAACGGGCAGAAGCCGCAGCAGCCAGGATCGAATTGGTACTGGCTTCCATGCATGACCTCGAAGAACCGGAAAAGCGTGACGATGCTCCGAAAGGTACGCGCGGGGCTGTTCGACGGAGCCGCCGGTCCAAGCCGATTGAAGAATTGGATGCGGCAGAATGACAGCCAGGACTAAGAAACGGCGCCCAGGTCGCGGCACCCTCCTCGTCATCGGTGCGCTGTTTTTTGCATCCGGTGTAATCCGGCTTGCCGACGGGACGGGGAACGCCGTGGCGCGCGAAGTTGAAGCTTTCACCACGCGCCCAAAAGTGGCGCCGGCCGAGGGCGGGATAGCTCAGCCTTTGGAATGCGCAACCGAGGACGGCCTGGGTCAAGCCTTGTCAACGGTCCGCGAAAGAATGGCCGAACTGGATGAGCGAGAAAAACAAGTCGAATACCGAATGGTGACCCTGCAGCGCGCAGAAGAAGAGATCCAGAGGAACTTGGCTGCGATGGTTCAGGCCGAGGAGAGCTTGTCGGCCACAATCGCGCAAGCTGACGGTGCCGCCGAACGAGACATCGAGCGACTGATTGCCGTCTATGAAAAAATGAAGCCAAAAGAAGCCGCGAACTTGTTCGAGGCGATGGATCCAACCTTTGCCGCCGGTTTCCTTGCACGATTACGACCGGACGTTTCGGCCGCGATTATGGCGGGCATGTCGCCAGCGAAGGCTTACTCAGTAAGCATTTTGCTTGCCGGAAGAAACACAGACGTACCGACGGAATAGAGAACTCTCGATCCAATCTTAACCGGCCAGATAGGAATTCTCTAGAGAATGGACTCCGAAAATGGAGAGTACGAATGATTGGAATCATTGGGATCATAGTGATCTTCGTAATGGTCTTCGGCGGCTACATTGCTGCTGGGGGCAAGATGGCAATCATTCTGAAATCCCTTCCGTACGAGATGACAATGATTGGAGGTGCCGCAGTCGGCGCGTTCGTGATCTCAAATGACATCGCGGGAATCAAGCACACATTGAAAGACGTCGGAAAGGTATTCAAGGGACCGCGATGGAAGCCAGACGACTATCGCGACCTGCTATGTCTCCTTTTCGAACTCATTCGCCTCGCACGTCAAAATCCGGTTGCCCTTGAAGAACATATCGAGGATCCGGCAGAGTCTTCGATTTTCTCAAATTACCCCAGAATACTCAGCGACGGCGAAGCAATCGACCTAATTTGCGACACTCTTAGATCTGCGTCAATGAACTACGACGACCCCCATCAGGTCGAAGAAGTACTTGAGAAACGAATGGACGCGAACCAAGAAGCAGCCCTTCATTCCAGCCATGCTCTCCAGACCATGGCAGACGGTTTGCCCGCTCTTGGAATTGTTGCCGCAGTGCTCGGCGTGATCAAAACAATGGGCTCCATTGATCAACCTCCCGAGATCTTGGGCAAACTGATTGGGGGCGCCCTGGTTGGAACATTTCTTGGTGTATTCCTTGCCTACGGCCTGGTAGGCCCATTCGCTGCGAAGGTAAAGGATGTAACTGATGAAGATGGCCACTTTTACCAATTGATACGGGAGGTCCTCGTTGCAAACCTCCACAGCCACTCAACCAACATCTGCATAGAAGTTGGGCGCCAAAACACACCTAGACATATTCGCCCAACCTTTTCAGAACTTGAAGAGGCATTGAAAGAAGTCAAACAACGGGAAGCGGCATGATTAGAGCGGCCTTGTTTTGGATCCTTTTATCACTGGCCCCGAGCCTGTCGAAAGCCGCTGAAATTAAAATATACTCGGGAGAGCATGAGGATTTTTCAAGAATTGTGCTCGTCCACAACGAAGGAGTCACTTGGAAAAGTAAAAGCACAAAGAACGGCTTGACGCTAAAATTCAACACCACAAATGCCACAATTAATTTGGACGGTGTATTCGAGAAAATTCCCAGGACACGAGTATCAGACGTCAAGTTTAACCCCCAAAGTGGCACCCTATCGATCATAACGAACGGGCACAGATCGACGGAGGTTTTTTCGGCGGGACGAAACACAGTAGCGATAGACGTAAAAAGCGAAATACTGCCAAGCAACTATACCTCTACAGTCACGACAAAACTTCAGCCCGACTTCTTTCCGTTTGGAACTCCTCAATACGGGGGCCATCTATCAGCGCCTCCCGAGTCACACGGCGATAATAGTGGACTTGTGGAAATACTACCAACCCAGAAAGGAAACTTGAAAGGCCAGAAAAAGGCGTCACCAAAATCTGTTCCAGAACTTGAGGCGAAACTATTGGAGCAGCTTGGACGCGCTGCAAGCCAGGGAATCGCAGTTGTAGTAGACGCCTCTCCCGTGACGAACCCAGAAACCAAGCCGCGAGTCGACTTTGAGGTAAATCCGCGGGAAACGATCGATCGCCATGTTTCAGCGCGAACAGCACTCGACGCGGACAGTAGAAAAGAATCACGTCGAATTCCTCCCAAAACAAATTGCTATGGAAGTGACGTTTTGGACGTTTCGAGCTGGCTAATGGACGAGGATCCAACGACTGCAATCTCTATGGCTAGGCGCGGAATGGTTTCAGAGCTTGACTATCCGAGCGAGAGGTCGGTCCAAAAAATGGCTCAAACCTACCTAGCCTTAGGATTTGGCGCCGAGGCCCGCGCCATAATTCTAGAAAGCGAAGCGACGCCAAAGAACAGAGCGCTGCTCCTCGAAATGTCGGAAATTGTTGACGGAGATATGCCGATCGCTCCAAGCGCGTTAATATTTGGTCAAGACTGTGACGACCCTACATCTTTATGGTCGTTCATCTCAGGCATCCACAGTGAGAAGACGCCGAATTTTGATGCAATTCATTCGGCATTTCTGCGGCTACCTATCCCACTGAGAGTGCAAATCGGGGCTGCTCTGGTTGAACGACTTTCTCTATCGGACAACAATTCTTTGGCAAGTTCAATCCGGAGTGCAACACAACGAACCTCTCCCTTCCTTGCCTCCTCTTCTTTGATATTCGAAGACGATTCTGCTATTGTAGATGATTCCTTTCTTTCAACCCTTGCGCAAAACCAACTTCCGGATTTCGAAACTACGGAATTAACTCCTAACGCTCTGACTATACACCTGAGTGCCGCTAGAGAAAGTAACAACACCAAATCTCAAAGCATTTTGGTTGCGGAGGCCATTGCTTTCGAGCATAAGGCGACAGCACCCGGCCAAAAACTTCTTGAGGAGATCTCCCTATCGTGGGCTGCGAATGAAGATTTTGCCCAAGCGATCAATGCTTGGAAAGAATTTGAGCTAAGATCAAGGTCAAGGCCCGATGAAGCATTTTCTATTTTTGTGAACTATTTGATCGACTCGAGGAAAGACGTTGAAATTGCAAAGTTTATTCACTCTGACTTTTTTAGTCAACGCACGGGATATCTTAATCCCGGAGCGGCTCTGGCTGTAGCGGAGTGGCATCTTGACTATGGAAACACAAAATCGGGCTATGATCTAATTTCAGGCACTGCAAATGACCAACTCCTAAGGGTTCGACAACTGCGCTCTCGCATAGCGAACTTGAACGGCGAGCACGCACTTGCATTATCTTATATTGCCGCCGAAAGTGACATCGAAAGCACTCAGCTTAGAGCACAGGCATTGTCTAGTCTTGGTCGGCACGATGCGACCGCAAATATCCTTAGGAACTTAGGAACTGCCAAGCAGGAGCTCTCTAGAGAGGCGTGGTTATCTGGAGAAATAGATTTGATAATGGACTTGGGGAACTCAAGCCAAATAGATTTCATTGATTTTTTTAACACCTCCATGCAGGATGTTCCACCTAGTTTTCTCGATAGAAAAAGTGGGTCTCAGCCGCTTCGAAGTAATTCTACCTTGAATGAGGGTCCAACCTTCACCGGTGCTACGGTTGACTCGGGACTTGAAAGCCGCAGGGCTGTGCTTTCTCGGAGCAAAGAAGCAAGAGATGTTATCGAGGCCTTGCTTTTGGATAACCGGTTTCCGTAGTTGTTGTGTCACATGGAATAGGCGTGTATGCGAAATTCGTCCATAGGACGAGCCCCTCCCCCCCCCCCCGATGCACTCATCAATTACATACGAGTGCCGAGAAGTGGTTCACTAGAGCGACGCGGTGAAAGTTTTGTCGGTTTGCTTTCTTAGCAACGGTATCTTTCA
>NZ_JAWMPX010000028.1:0-62951 GCF_033101155.1 Tropicimonas sp. TH_r6 | reverse complement strand
CGGCAGGCGCAAGCTATAGTCAATGCGCTGGCCAGCGTCGGTATCATAGCGTTGATCGACGAAGCCACAGGCTACCAGACGGAGCGTGATCCCAACGCGCTCCGGCTGTTGGTAGATGCGTACATCGAAAAGGAGAAGCGCGAATGGGAGAAGGAGTTTCCGGACGATTTCTACCTAACTCTCAACAAGGTATATGGTTCGGATCCGTATGTGAGGCGCGTTCGCGGCGGCGTTGTTATCAACAAGCCCCAACACTTCGGAAACTTCACAAACAAGTACGTCTACGGTCCTCTCGAGAACGGCGAGGTCCTAAGGGAGCTACAACAACTGAACCCACAGGTTGACGTTAAGGGAAGTTGTGGGCAAAAATTCCACCAGTTCTTGAGCAAAGGATATGGGCTGGAGAAACTAAGGGAACAGAGGCAAGAAGTGCTCACGATCCTGAAGCTTGCAGACGACATCGATGACTTCAAGCGGCTATATGAGAAACGGTTTGGCCCGTTGGATGGACAGTTCTCGATGTTCCCAGACTTCTTCCAAAAGTGACCATCTTGGCCAGCGCCGGATCCACAACAGACCCGGCGCGACAAGGCTCGACAGGTTACGAAGGTTTCTCCCATTCGAAATGGGCCGAGACCGCCCTAAGTTGAGCTTCCCACCGCGACAACTCGCCAAAGATTCGGTTCGAAGTTTCTCGCTTTAGGTGCACCAAAACCTTTCATCTCCTTCAGGATTGGCCAAGGCCCCGAAAAGGAGGGTCGGCACTGCTATGCAGAGTTTTCAATATTTTACAGGGGCTTGAGGGGCGCTTTGTTGCGGTCAGGAGAAAGACGGCCTCGCTGGGAGTGCGAGGCCGCCTTTGAATCTGACACCCGCGGTGCCGGGGATTGGGACCGTCAGCCCGTGTTTCGCAAGCCGGACGCGACGCCGTTGATCGACAACAGCAAGCCGCGCTGCAGCCGGGCGCTGATCTCCTCGCTGCGGGATTTTTGCAAAAGCGCGACCTGAATGTGGTTGAGCGGGTCGAGATAGGGCGTGCGATCATCGATCTCTTCGCCGGGTCGGGAGCCTGTCAGGGTCTCGAGCGCGTCGACAGTTGCGTTCCATTCATCGGTGATCCGCGAGAAAATCCGGTCACGCAGCGCCTTGTCCTCGACGAGGTCAGCATAGTGGGCAGCGATGGAGAGGTCGCTCTTCTGGATCATGGAAGCGACCTTTTCCACCATCGAATGGAAGAAGGGCCATTCGCGGTTCAGCCGTGCCAGTTCCTCGCCAGCGCCCTCGCCATTCTCGGCGATCCAACTGTTGATCGCGGTGCCGAACCCGTACCAGCCGGGCAGCATCAGCCGGCATTGCGCCCAGGAGAAGACCCAGGGGATGGCCCGCAACGACCGGATCTCGCGGGTCGCGGCGCGGGAGGCTGGGCGCGAGCCGATATTCAGCGCGGCAATCTCGTTGATGATGGTCGAGGACCAGAAGAAATCCTCGAAGCCTTCGGTGTTGAAGACGAGGTCGCGATAGGTCTGGAACGCGGTCTCGGATAGGGTCTCCATGATCGAGGCCGCCTTTTCGGTGGCAAGATCCTCGCCGGGAAGAAGCGAGGCTTCGATCGTGGCCGAGACCATGGTTTCGAGATGCGCGTAGCCGCTTTCGGCATGGCTGTAGCGCGAGGAAATGACCTCGCCCTGTTCGGTCAGGCGGATCTGGCCGTTCACCGCGCCCGGAGGCTGGGCGATGATGGCTTCGCGGGCGGGGCCACCGCCGCGACCGACCGAGCCGCCGCGGCCGTGGAAGAGGCGCAGACGCAGGGCGCGGGCCTTGAACAGCGCCACAAGTTCGCGCTCGGCCTTGTAAAGCTCCCAGCCCGAGGTGACGAAGCCACCATCCTTGTTGCTATCCGAGTAGCCGAGCATGATTTCCTGAGTGCTGAACTGGCTGTCGAGCACGCGGGCATATTCCGGCAGATCGAGAAGGTTGGCCACTGTCTGGGGGCCGTCCCGAAGGTCCGCGATGGTCTCGAAGAGCGGCACGACCGAGACCGAGCAGCGCCCGTCCGTATCCATAAGCCCGACCTGCTTGAGCAGCACGCAGACTTCCAGCACGTCGGAGACGGATTGCGCGTTGGAGATGATCGAGGTCGTGATCGCCTTCGGCCCGAAACGGGCGATGATCCCCTGCGCGGCACGGAAGATGCGCAGCTCCTTGGAGGTGGCCTCAGAATAATCCCAGAAGGGGCGGATCAGCGACCGCGGCGAGTTCAGTTCCTCGCGCAGCAGCGCGATCCGGGCGGATTCGTCGAGACCTGCGTAATCGGTGCCCGGGGCGATGGCTTCGAACAGTTCGGCAATGGTCGTCTCGTGAACCGACGAATTCTGGCGCAGGTCGACCGAGGAGAGGTGGAAGCCGAAGCTGCGGATCTTGCGGCGCAGCGCCAGAAGACGGCCATCGGCGACGATCGCGGCCTGGTTGGCGCGCAGGGAGGCGTCCACGGCGTCGAGCACGTTCAGAAGCTCGTCGGTGCCCTCATAGGCATCAGCGGGCAGGGCCGGGCGGGGCAGCTGCGCCTCGGGGTCCAGCTCCCGGAGCGTGGCCGCGAGACGGGCGAAGACACCGATCATGACGCGCTTGTAGGGTTCGTCCTGCCGGTGCGGGTTGGTGTCCGGAGACGCTTCCGCGAGCGTCTTGACCGTCTCGCTGACCTTGACGACCCGGGTCGAAAGGGACAGCTCGCGCGACAGCATGTCGACCTCGGCGAGATAGTGGGTCAAGACGTGGCCGGCCTGCATCCGGAAGGTGTTGCGCAGGATCTCGTCGGTCACGAAGGGGTTGCCGTCGCGGTCGCCGCCGATCCAGGAGCCGATACGCAGGAAGGCCGGAACCGGTTCGCCGGGGGTGAAATCCAGCGCCGCGCGGGTGCTTTCGAGGATCTTCGGCACCGCCTGGAAGAAAGTGTGCTCGTAATAGGCCAGCCCGTTCTTGATCTCGTCATTGACGGTCAGCTTGGTGCGGCGCAGCAGGTGGGTCTGCCAGAGCGTGGCGATCTCGCGCTCGATATCCCGGTCGATCTCGGCATGGTCGAGCCCGACGGCGCGGGCGCGGGTGCGCGAGTCCAGCAGCCGCACGATGGAGAATTCCGACCGCATGGTGCTCTGACGCCGGATCTCGGTCGGGTGAGCGGTCATGATCGGGCTGATCAACGCCTCGCGGAAGAATTTGAGGATCTGCTCCTCGGAAAAGCCGGCCGCGCGCACGGCTGCGAGCACGCTGTCGAGCTGCGAGCCAGCCTCGCGCTCGGCTGCGAGCCGTTCCTGGTCCTGTGCCATGTTGAGCAGGTGCAGGAAATAGGTGAAGGCGCGGAGCACCTGCAGCGTGCGCTCTTCGGAGAGGCCGGCAATGGTGCGTTGCAGCTTGGCATAGGCGCTCTCGTCGCCGGTGCGATGATACTCGATCGAGGCGATACGGATATTCTCGACCGTGTCGAAGGCCATCCCACCTTCCTGTGCATGCAGGACCCGGCCGAGGATGCGGCCGAGGAAACGGATGCCTTCGTCGGGCTGGGTGTTACGCTCGGCGGGTTCTGCGGCGGAGGTGGACTGGGCCAAGGTGACGACTCCCTGTGGTGTTTTGTCTTCCTTTAGCGGGGTTTGCCGGGAGACGGTAGCGCAAACGGTGGCTCAGGCGGGACGAGAGGCGATCGGACGGGTCAGAAACCCGAACTGTGCCCGGTTTTGAGGCGCGCGGGAAACGTCCGTTCTGGGGCCGAGTGTTTCGAGCGTAGCGCCAGTGGCCCGGCTCTGGAGGGAGACCGCGTCGTGCGGCGGCTCCGGGCCGGTCGCGATCTACCGCCGGCCGCGCCGAAGGACGCGGAACCACGGCAATGCCGCCATGCCCGCACCGGTCCGCATCGGCGGGCTGGCGCTTCGTCATTCGCGTGTAAAACGCTGAACTATTGCGGATCTGGCAAGTACTGAAAGCTGAGAGCAGTCTTTGTTGCGCCCCCTCGGGACGCACAGGCATGGCCAGCGGCATTCCTCAAGCAAACCGGGCGGCTCGAGTCAGCGCGAAATGCTCCACTCGCGCTTTCCCCGCGCATCGGCGCAGGAACGGATCAGGGGCAGCAGCGTCTTCGTCACCCGCTCTTCGGCGATCCCGGTCGTGGCGGTGTTGGGGACGTAGCTCAGCAGGCCGTGCTCATACTCGATCTGTCCCTTGTCATACCAGCCGGCCGGCGGCCCGCTCATCACCTCGACCCGCATCCTCCAGCCGCTCGCCGTCGGCTGGGTGCGTTGGCGCATCCCCGCCACCGTCAGCGCGGGGGCGAGACAGGTATAGGACGGCCCCGGGCCACGGCTCGGGACGCTGGCCCCGATGGGCTCCGATTTCACGCAGCCGGACAGGGCAAGAACACAGCAGGACAACAGGGCAGGGGCCTTGCGCCGCATCGCAAACCTCCAGGTCGCAGGGCTGCCCCGACGCAGGACGGGGCCATGCTTCAATCCTATGCCATTAACGTTTCGTTAGCATTGTTTATCGGGGAAACTGGTTAAGACCCGCCAGCCTTTCGTGGCCGACAGGGCCCGGTCGAGCCGCGCAGCACAAGCCGGGGCGCGACCACCTCGCGGGCGGGGGGCGCATCCGGCCAGGCGATCCGTGCCAGCAACAGCCGGGCCGCGGCCTGCCCGATCTCGCCCTTGGCGACCTTTACCGAACTCAGCCCCGGCTCGAAATAGGACGCCTCCTCGAGGTCGTCATGACCGATGATCGAGATATCTTCCCCGACACGCTGGCCCGCGTCGCGGCACTGCACGAGGGCTCCAAGCGCCAGCAGATCGCTGAAACAGACAACAGCCGTCACATGCGGGGCGCGGGCAAGGATCGCCGCCATCGCCTTGCGCCCCGCCTCCAGCGAGGTCTCGGCGACCCGTTCGACCTGTTCGGGCGGGCAGGACAGCCCAAAGCGTGCCACGGCCGCTTCGAACCCCCTGACGCGCCCCCGCGCGGTCGAGGTCGCCTGTCCGCCACCGATCCAGGCAAAATGCCGGTGCCCGAGCCGGACCAGTTCTTCCACCGCGAGTTGCATACCGCAGGCATCGTCATTGATCGCGTGGTCGAAGTCGCTGCCCTCCAGCATGCGCGAGAAGAAGACCGTCGGGAATCGATCGCGCACGATCTCGCGCAGCTCCGCCGGCTCCGTCCCTTCGACCGGCGACAGCAGAAGCCCGGCCGAACCCTGTTCCAGCATCCGGTGTACGAAGCTGGCCTGAATCTCCGGGTCCTCATGCGCATTGCAGAGCAACACAAGTTTGCCCGAGCGGCGGAACTCGCTTTCGATGGCGGTCAGGAACTCGATGAAGACGGGGTTGTGCAGGTCGTTGATACAGATCGACACCGAGTCGCTCGACCCGCGCCGCAGACTCGCAGCCTGGCGGTTGTAGATATAGCCCATCTCGGAGGCGATCCGCTTGATCTCCACGCGCTTTGCTTCCGAGATCCGGGGATGGTCGCGCAGGGCCATGGAGACGGCGGAGATCGACACCCCCGCCGCTTCGGCCAGGTTCTTCAGCGTCACCCGCGCGGCCATCGCGCCTCCTTTCGGCGGGGCTGCTCCCGCCCGTCTTTTTGTCAGGAGGGACACTTCGTCCTCTCCGCTCAAACCATTGACTTCAATCTTGCTCAATCGTTTGAGCGATGCTACCTTTTTTTCACCCGGAGTTCGGTTTTCGATCAGGAGGCGCTGCGAGAGGCACCGAGATCGACGGAATCGGGGCATGTAACAGATTGAATCTTGGGAGGATTCCATGACCAAAGCCCTCAACACCCTTCTGGGCGCGACTGCCCTCGGCCTCGGCGCGCTGGTCGCGACTCAGGCAGCGGCAGAATGCGACTGGAAACCGGAGCGCGCCGTGACCTATGTCGTGCCCTGGGGCGCCGGTGGCGGCACCGATGCGAACTCGCGCATGCTTGCCAGCCTGTTGAGCCAGGAGTTCGGCCAGCCCTTCAACGTCGTCAACCGCACCGGCGGCAATGGCGTGACCGGCCACTCGGCCATCGCCCGTGCCAAGCCCGACGGCTACACTGTCGGCGCCGTGACGGTCGAGATCGACACGATGCATTGGGCCGGCCTGACCGACCTGACCTATGAAAACGTCACGCCCATCGCGCTGGTCGATATCGTGCCCGCCGGCTTCACCGTCGGCAAGGACTCGCCCTACGGTTCCGTTCAGGAAGTGCTCGACTATGCAAAGGCGAACCCGGGCGAGCTGACCGCTTCCGGCACCGCCCAGGGCGGCATCTGGCACCTGGCGCTGGCCGGCCTGCTGAACGCCGAGGGCATGGACCCGGAAGCGATCCGCTGGATCCCGTCCAAGGGTGCGGCACCGGCAATGAAAGAGCTGATGGCTGGCGGTGTTGACGTTGTTACCGTTGCGCAATCCGAAGCCAAGACGCTGATTGAGCAGGGCGAATTGAAGGGGCTGGGCTACATGCACTCCGAGCGCATGGCTGCTCTGCCGGACATCCCGACCACTGCCGAAACCCTCGAGTCCGGTTGGACGCTGGCCGCTTTCATCACCGTTTCCGGCCCCGAGGGCATGGATAGTGAAATCGCGTGCTCCTACGAGAAAGCCGCTCTGAAGGTCATGGGCTCCCCCGAATGGGCCGAGTTCAAAGCCTCCCGCGGCTCTGATGTCGTTCTGATGGGCACCAATGAACTGAACAAGTTCGTTGCCGAGTCCGATGTCGCCCTTGGCGAGACCATGAAAGCGATCGGCCTGGCAAAGTAAGCCATTTGGCGGCGGGCCCGGTTGCGGGCCCGTCCTCTTCTTCGAATACCGACTGGCGTGTCCCTGTTGCGCCATTCCAACTGTCCGGGGCGGCCTCTCCCTCGTTTCCGCTGCCCCGGACCCTTTCTCGCCAAAACAGACGAGACCAGATCAATGATAAACAAAGACATCGTCACCGGCGCTCTCCTGATCGGCTTCGGCGGTTGGTTCGCCTGGGAAGCGCAGTCCTTCCCGACCATGGGCGGCATGACCTATGGTCCCGGCCTCTTTCCGACCATCGCGGGGCTCGGCCTCGTACTTTGCGGCACGCTGATCCTCATCACCGGCCTGGTCCAGGGCGTGCCCGCCGCGGCTGCGCCGGAAGAGGAGCCTCGATCCAACTGGCCGTTGATCAATGCGTTGGCTGTGATCGGCTGTGTTGTCTTCTTCGCCTTCGGACTCGACATTCTCGGCTTCCACCTTGTGGCCTTCCCGCTTCTCCTGGTCCTGCTGCTCCTGTTCCGGATCGTTTGGTGGAAAGCGCTTATCCTCGCCGGGTTCGTGACCATGCTGGTCCATCTCATCTTCTATTCCTTCCTGCATGTCCCGCTGCCCTGGGGCCTGCTTGAACCGATTGCCTGGTAGGGAGAGCCTGAATGCTTACGGAAGTCCTCCTGACGGTGCTTGCGCCGAACAACCTCGCCATCATCGCCGCAGCGACCTTCTATGGCTGCTTTGTCGGCGCCGTTCCGGGGCTGACCGCGACCATGGCGGTCGCGCTGCTCGTCCCCTTCACCTTCTTTCTCGACCCGATCCCCGCGATCTCCGCAATCGTCGCCACCACGACGACCGCCATCTTCGCGGGCGACATATCGGGCACGCTGTTGCGCATCCCCGGCACGCCCGCCTCGGCGGCCTATGTCGATGACGCGCATATCTTGTCCCAATCGGGCAAGGCGCGCACATCGCTCTTCGTCTCGCTGATCACGGCCGCGATTGGCGGCGTTGTCGGTGTCATCATCCTGATGATGATCGCGCCGCAACTCGCGCGCATCGCCATCAGCTTCTCAAGCTACGAGACCTTCTGGCTCGCCTGTCTCGGCCTGACTTGCGCCATCTTCGTCGGCGGCGGGACAGTGCCAAAGAGCTTCGCCTCGCTCTGTATCGGGCTTGCGGTTGCCTGTGTCGGCATCGACGTTGCCGTCGGCCATCCGCGCTACACGTTCGGCTCTTTCGACCTGCTGGACGGCATCTCCTTCATCCCCGCGATGATCGGTATCTTCGCCTTCTCCGAAGTGCTGCGGAACGTGCAGATCCTCGACAAGCCGCAGGAAACCATCATCCACGCCACCGAAAAGGTCGGCGCGGCGCTCAAGGGCGCGCTGAAGGCGGTCTTTACCTACCCGGTGACGGTTGCGCGCTCCTCCGTGCTCGGGACATTTGTCGGCGCGCTGCCCGGGGCAGGGGCTGATATCGCGGCCTGGATCGCCTATGCGCTGGCCCGCCGCTTCGGCAAGAACCCGGAGAAATTCGGCAAGGGCTCGCTCGAAGGCGTGGCCGCTGGCGGTTCCGCCAACAATGCCGCCATCGGGGGCGCCTGGACGCCGGCGCTGGTCTTCGGCATCCCGGGCGACTCGGTCACCGCCATTGCCATCGGCGTGCTGCTCCTGAAGGGCATGACCCCTGGTCCGCGCATCTTCATCGACCAGCCAGAATTGACGTCGGCGCTGTTCGGCTCCTTCCTCGTGGCCAATGTCATGATGGTCCCGGTCGGCATCCTCGCCATTCTCGCCTCGACCTTCATCCTCAAGGTGCCGCGCGCCGTGATGGCGCCGGTGATCCTGCTCTTCTCGCTGGTCGGCGCCTTCGCCATTGCCGGCACGGTGACGGCGGTCTGGATCGTTCTCGCGCTCGGCCTGGTTGGCTATTACATGGAGAAGGTCGGCATCCCGCTGGCTCCGGCCATTCTCGGCATCGTGCTCGGCAAGATCATCGAAGACAATTTCATGGTCTCGATGATCAAGGCGCAGGGGGATCTCTCGGCCTTCTTCGAGCGGCAATATTCCATGGTTCTCGGCATTATCACGCTCGGCCTCTGGGCCCTGCTGATCCTGCGAGCGGTCCGAGAGATCGCCAGGCCGAAGCCGCAAGCAGAAGAAGGACTGGAGTAATGAAGGGTAGAAACTGGCTGCGCGATCAGATCGCAAACGGGCGCTGTGTCCGGGCGATCTGGATCGATCTCGGTCTTCCGGCGATTGCCGAGGCGGCTGTCTGGGCTGGCTGGGACTGCGTCGTGCTCGACAACGAGCATGGTCCCGCCGGGCTGGAGACGACGATGAACGTGTTGCGCGCGGTCGAGGCGGCGGGCGGACATTGCATCGTGCGGGTGCCGTGGAACGACCCGGTCTATCTCAAGCGGGTGCTGGAGATCGGCGCCAAGTCGGTCATGGTTCCGATGATATGCAACAAGGAGCAGGCACAGGCGGCCTCCGATGCCTGTCGCTACCCGCCGAAGGGCACGCGCGGCTATGCGGCGCCGGTCGGACGGGCCACCCAATACGGCATGAATACCGGCTACCTGGAGACGCATGACGAGGAGACCTTCGTTATCGCCCAGATCGAGCACAAGGACGCGGTTCCCAATATCGCCGAGATCGCAGCAGTGGACGGGATCGACATGCTGCTGCTCGGACCCAATGACATGGCCGGCACGGTTGGCCTTCTGGAGCAGCTCGACAAGCCCGATGCCGAGGCGCTGGCCGCCGAGACCGAGCGGCGCATCCTGGAGACGGACAAGCTCATGGGCACCGTCTCGCGCCCGGCCTGGAGCCACAAGGAGCTCAAGGAGCGTGGACATAACCTCGTCGTGGGGGCGGTCGACATCCTGTTGATCATGGAGGCCTTCAAGAAGGCCAACGCTGCGATGGCGGCAGAGTTCGGGGATGATCTCGAAGCGCAAGAGGCATCAAAGACCTACTGACGCCTCGGCGACCGGCTGGACAGGGAAGCGGCGCTTGGCGCCGCTTCTTTTTTATTTGTGTCCAGCGGGCAGAGGTCTCATTCGCTGCGCCTGCAAAGGAGTGATCTGAAAGCCGTGTCAGTGCCTGCCCTTGGGATGGCGTTGGCACGGCGGTTTCGTCTTGGCTCCGTGCCAAGGGAGCTAAACCCGGACTATGTCGGTCAATCGTAAGGGATCCGCCCTCAGGCGGCGTTTTCGGCCTCTGCCATCGCCTCTGCCGTTGCTTCGAAGGCAAGCAGGATCGAGGCATGGCGATTTGTAAACTCCCGCGCCGGCAGGAGCGTTTCCAGATCTTCGAAAGGCGCTTCGGGTACAGGTCCGTCTTCGCGCAGCATGGCCGAGAGCTGGTCGCGCGCGATGTCGATCTCTTCCCGGCTGCGCCCGATCACATGGGCGCCAAGCACCGAAGCAGCAGCCTGACCAAGCGCGCAGGCTTTCACATCCTGAGCGAAATCGACAATGCGCCCGTTCTCCATCCGCAGGTCGACCGTGACGGTCGAGCCGCAGAGCGGCGAGCGGCGGTGCGCGGTGGCGCAGGGTTGCTCCAGCCGGCCCAGATGCGGGATGTCGGCCGCGAGCGCCAGGATGCGCCCGGAATAGAGCTTGACGAGGTCGAGATCGGTGGCCATGAGCCTGTCCTGTACGCGGCATAAGGAGAGTTCTTATGTAGCCTCGCCGCGTTGATTTGCAAAGGAAAGAGAATGGCATTCGATCCCCAAAGTCTGCGCTTTGACGCACAGGGCCTGATCCCCGCCATCGCCCAGGATCCGGAGACCGGCGAGGTGCTGATGATGGCCTGGATGAACGAGGAGGCGGTCCGGCGCACGCTGGAGACCGGCAAGGTAACCTATTGGTCGCGCTCCCGGAAATCCTTCTGGGTCAAGGGAGAGAGCTCGGGCCATACGCAAAAGCTCATCGATCTGCGCGTTGATTGCGATCGCGATTGCCTGCTTGTGATGGTCGAACAGATCGGCCCGGCCTGCCACACGAACCGCCGCAGTTGCTTTTTCACCGCGATCCGCAATGACGCGGAAGTGATCCTCACGGATCCGATGGAATAGTCGCAGCAGGGAGGCTTGAAACCGGCCGCGTTCGGGTGCAAAGGGCGGACAAGGATTCCGAACATGACCTCTCTTCCCGCCTCGCTCTGGCTCAAGATCTTGCTGGGTGCCGTGATCGGCATGATATCGGGCGCGCTGGCGCGCTGGATCGGAATGCCGCTGCCCTGGATGCTCGGGCCCATGCTTGGCTGCGGCGTGGCGGCTCTGGCCGGTGCTCCCGTCCACGGTCCGTCCGGGCTGCGTGTGATCGTCATCCCGATCATCGGCGTCATGCTCGGTGCCGGCTTCCATCCCGGCCTGTTTGACCATATCGGGACCTGGACGGGCACGCTTCTGCTCCTGCCCGGTTTTCTCATCATGGCGACATTCGTGAGCTACACGTTTTATCGACGCGTTGGGGGCTATGCGCCGGTCGATGCCTTCTTCTGCGCGGCGCCGGGCGGGCTGAACGAGATGATTGTGCTGGGCGGGCAGGCCGGCGGCGACGAATCCCGAATTGCGCTCGCCCATGCGCTCCGTGTCTTCCTGACGATCTCCGGCATCGCGCTTGTCTTCGCGCTGCTGCTCGACATCCGGGCGGTGCGTGGCGCTGCGAGCTGGGTTGCCGTGACGGATCTCAGCCTTCTCGACGCCGCTCTTCTGCTGGCCTGCGGTGTGATAGGTTTCTACGGCGGAAAGTGGCTGCGCCTGCCGGCGCCGCAGCTTTTCGGGCCGATGATCGCCTCGGCGGCGGCGCATATGCTGGAATGGGTCACCGTTCCGCCGCCCTCGCTGCTCGTCATCGCTGCGCAGCTCACCATTGGCACGGTCCTCGGCTGTCGTTTCGCCGGCGTGTCGCTGCGGGAAATGGGGCGCGACATGCTGCTCGGGCTGGGGGCCACGATGCTCCTGCTCTGCGTTACCACCGTATTCGCGGCTTTGCTTGGTCCCGTCGCCGGCACCTCACTGCCGCAAGGCGTGCTGGCCTATTCGCCGGGCGGGCTGACCGAGATGTCGTTGCTCTCGCTCGCCATGGGGCAGGACGTTGCCTATGTCTCGACCATGCATGTCGCTCGGATCGTGATGATCCTCTTCGGCATGCCGCTGGTTTTCCGGCTGATCGGCAAGACGCTCATCGACGCATCGCGCAAGGATCGATAGCGCGTCGTGCATTTGCGCCGGAATCGCGTCCGCACGGTTCCCATGACGAAGTTTCGAAGATAGCGCCTGGCCGTAGAGGCAGCGTTCACACCGGCCTCAAGATGCGGCGCCCGTTCGGGCGCCGCTGAGAGCTCAGTTTTCGGTCTCGGCCTCGTCCTCGCCGTCCTCGGCCTGTTCCGCAATCCGCGCCACGGAGACGACTTCCTCTCCCTTGGCCGTATCGAAGACGCGCACGCCACCGGCGCCGCGGGAGCGGAAGGAGATGCCGTCGACGGGGCACCGGATCGACTGGCCGTTGGAGGTGGCCAGCATGATCTGGTCATCGGGGTCGATCGGGAAACAGGCCACGAGCGGGCCGCCGCGCATGGCGCGGTCCATCGCCGCGACACCCTGGCCGCCGCGTCCGCGCACCGGGTAGTCGTGGCTGGAAGAGGTCTTGCCGGCGCCGCGGGAGGTGATCGTCAGGATCAGGTCCTCGAGAGCCGACATCTCCGCGTAGCGTTCCGGGGAAAGCTGTCCGCCCTCAACGGTTTCCTCGTCATCGGGCTCCGCATCGTCCGGTGCACCGGCCACAAGGCGACGTTGCTTGAGATAGGCGACACGCTCGTCCGGCGAGGCTTCGAAGTGGCGGATCACTGACATCGACACGACCTCGTCGCCAGAGGCCAGACGGATGCCGCGCACGCCGAGAGAGGCGCGCGAGTTGAAGACGCGGACATCGGTCGAGCGGAAGCGGATGGCGCGGCCGAGCTTGGTGACCAGCATCACATCGTCATCCTCGGAGCAGATCCGGGCGTTGATGAGCCGCGTTTCGGCATCCTCGCCCTCGAACTTCATCGCGATCTTGCCGTTGCGCATGACGTTGGTGAAATCGGAGAGCTTGTTGCGGCGTACCGTTCCCGCAGAGGTCGCGAAGACGATCTGCAGGTCGCCCCAGTCTTCCTCGTCGCGGTCCACCGGCATGATGGCGGCAATAGAGACGCCGACCGGGATTGGCAGGATATTGATGATCGCCTTGCCCTTGGCCGTACGCCCGCCCAGCGGCAGGCGCCAGGTCTTGAGCTTGTAGGCCATGCCATCGGTGGTGAAGAACAGGAGCTGCGTGTGGGTGTTGGCAACGAAGAGCGTGGTGACCACGTCATCATCCTTGGTCGCCATGCCCGACAGCCCCTTGCCGCCGCGACGCTGGGCGCGGAAATCGGCCAGCGGGGTGCGCTTGATATAGCCGGTCTGGGTGATGGTGACGACCATGTCCTCGCGCTCGATGAGGTCTTCGTCCTCCATGTCGCCGGACCAGTCGACGATCTCGGTGCGGCGCGGAACGGCGAATTTCTCGCGGACCTCTTTCAGCTCGTTGCCGATGATCTCCATGATCCGCTCGCGCGAGCGCAGGATGGCCAGGTAATCGAGGATTTTCTTGGCCAGTTCTTCCAACTCGTCCGTGACTTCCTTGACGCCCATTGCTGTGAGGCGCTGCAGGCGCAGCTCAAGGATGGCGCGGGCCTGGGTCTCGGAGAGATTGTAGGTCCCGTCCTCGTTCATCTTGTGGGTCGGGTCGTCGATCAGGCGGATGTAATCGGCGATATCCTCGGCAGGCCAGCGCCGCGTCATCAGCTTGCTGCGCGCTTCGGCCGGATCGGCGGAGGCGCGGATGGTGGCGACGATCTCGTCGACATTGGTGACGGCGACGGCGAGGCCGCAGAGAATGTGGCTGCGCTCACGGGCGCGGCGCAGCTCGTAGGCCGTGCGGCGGGCGACGACTTCCTCGCGGAAGTCGAGGAAAGAGGTGAGGAACTGGCGCAGGGTGAGCTGTTCGGGACGGCCGCCATTGAGCGCCAGCATGTTGCAGCCAAAAGAGGTCTGCATCGGCGTGAACCGGAAGAGCTGGTTAAGCACGACATCCGGGGTTGCGTCGCGCTTGAGTTCGACCACGACACGGACGCCGACACGGTCGGATTCGTCCTGCACATGGGCCACGCCTTCGATCTTCTTGTCGCGCACCATCTCGGCGATCTTCTCGATCATCGTGGCCTTGTTGACCTGATACGGGATCTCGTCGAGCACGATGGCATAACGGCCCTGACGGATCTCCTCGACGCGGGTCTTGGCGCGGATGATGACCGAGCCGCGTCCTTCGAGATAGGCCTTGCGCGCGCCCGAGCGGCCGAGCATCACGGCGCCGGTCGGGAAATCGGGGCCGGGGATGTATTCGATCAAGTCCTCGGAGGTGAGGTCCGGGTTTTCGATCATCGCCAGTGTCGCGTCGATCACTTCGCCAAGGTTATGCGGCGGGATATTGGTCGCCATGCCGACGGCAATGCCGCCAGCGCCATTGACCAGCATGTTGGGGAAGCGGGCCGGCAGGACGGAGGGCTCGCGGTCCTTGCCGTCGTAATTGTCCTGAAAATCGACCGTGTCCTTGTCGATATCGGAGAGCAGAAACGCGGCCGGCTTGTCCATGCGGACTTCGGTGTAGCGCATGGCGGCGGCGTTATCGCCGTCCATGGAGCCGAAATTGCCCTGCCCATCCAGAAGCGGCAGCGACATCGAGAAGGGCTGCGCCATGCGGACAAGCGCGTCGTAGATCGCGCTGTCGCCATGCGGGTGGTATTTGCCCATCGTATCGCCGACCGGGCGGGCCGACTTGCGATAGGACTTGTCGTGCGAGTTGCCGGTCTCGTGCATCGCGTAGAGAATGCGCCGGTGCACCGGCTTGAGCCCGTCGCGCAGGTCGGGAATGGCCCGGCTGACGATCACGCTCATCGCGTAGTCGAGATAGGACGCTTTCATCTCCTCGGAGATGTCGATCGTCGGGCCATCATAGCCGGGACGCTCGGGACGTTCGTCTTCGGGGCTTTCGGGGGGCTGCGGGGTATCGGTCATGTCTGCCTGCGTTCTCTGTTGCGCACCGCTATATCTGGATGAGGCTTCTTAGCAGGTCCGCGATATGGGGTGCAATGGTAGCGTATGAAATGCTTTGAGGAAGCTGCCGGAGACGGCTGTTCCGGCATGATCCGCAGCGTTGGGGCGGAGTGTGGCGCGGATTGTGTCGGGGGCAGGAAAAGCTTCGGGACCGCAGTCGGGAGCCGCGCGCTGATCGGGCGCCTTGCTTTGGCACTTCCTTGCCTGCGCAGCGAAAGCGCGCTCCATACGCTCACCGGGGCCGCGCGCCGGTTCTCCGGTCCAACAGAAAAAGGGCCGCGCCGGATTGCTCCGGCGCGGCCCATTCGTGCGTGGCTTCTTGGAGCCGCTATTCGGCCGGCATGCTCGCCGCGTCGCTCGGTTTTGCGAAGCGCAGGAACACGACCAGCGTCCCGGCTGCGATCACGACCGCGGCGATGTTGGAGATCGTCGGGTCAAGCCCAAGGCCGATCTTTGCCTGCAGGATGAAGGCTGCGTCGACGGCTGTCATGAAAACGGCCGGGACGGTCGCGATCCAGTGGAACTTGGAGCGCTGGACCAGCCAGATCGCGGCGGACCAGAGCACCATCATCGACAGCATCTGGTTCGACCAGCCGAAATACCGCCAGACGACGGAGAATTCGACCTTGGTGATGAAGAAGGCGACCACGAAAAGGGGGATCGCGATCATCAGGCGCTTCATCACGTCTGCCTGGTTGAGACGGAAGGTCTCGGCCAGGATCAGGCGGGTCGAGCGGAACGCCGTGTCGCCGGAGGTGATCGGCAGGATCACAACGCCGAGGATGGCGAGGAAGCCACCGAAGGCGCCGAGCAACGTGTTGCAGACTTCATTGACGACCGCAGAGGGCGACCCGGAGGCGATGACAGCCTGCAGCGCGTCGGAACTCTCGTAGAAGGAGATACCGGCGGTGACCCAGATCAGCGCGATGATGCCTTCGACGATCATGGCGCCGTAGAACACCATGCGGCCCTTGTTCTCGTTGCGGATGCAGCGGGCCATGAGCGGCGACTGCGTCGAGTGGAAGCCGGAGATGGCGCCACAGGAGAGCGTGATGAACAGGAGCGGCCAGAGCGGCAGGTCGTTCGGGTGAACGTTGGCGCTGAAGTCCAGGTTCGGGATCAGTTCATAGCCACCAAAGATGAGACCGCCGAGCACGCCGAAGGTCATGAAGAGCAGCAGTGCGCCGAAGATCGGGTAGAGCTGGCCGATGATCTTGTCGATCGGCAGGATCGTGGCGATGAAGTAGTAGACGAAGATGCAGAAGACGAGCAGCTGCACGTTGAAACCGGTCATGGCCGAGAGCAGCTTTGCCGGGCCGAGGATGAAGACGACACCCACGAGCAACAGCAGCACCACGGAGAAGACACGCATGATCTGCCGCGCGGTCATGCCCATCATGTCGCCGACGACTTCCGGGATCGACTTGCCGCCGGAGCGGACCGAGAGCATTCCGGAGAAGTAGTCATGCACACCCCCGGCGAAGATCGAGCCGATCACCACCCAGAGCAGCGCCTGGGGGCCGTAGAGGGCGCCGAGGATCGGGCCGAAGATCGGGCCGAGGCCGGCAATGTCGAGAAGCTGGATGAAGAAGACCTTCCAGGTCGGCATGTTGATATAGTCAACGCCGTCTTCCCGGGTCCAGCAGGGGGTCTTGCGCTCTGGTTCCGGGACGAAGATCCGTTCGACCAGTACGCCATAGGTGAAGTAGCCAAGTATCAGGACACCGACACAGGCAAAGAAAAAAAGCATCCCTTCGCTCCTTGTTTTTCTTGTTTTTTTTGTGCGCGCAGCGTCAGGCGCGTCACAATTCCGTGAACCTCGCCTACGCCGATGCCCAATTGTGTCAACTGATGCAGGGGAATGGCCGCTGCCCGCTCAGGGCATCGCTTTTGGTATGCATCCGTGTGCGGTTGAAACCGGCCTGAAAAGTACTTATTTATCGCCGCTTCGCGTCGCGCGGCGCTCTCGACCGGTCCAGTCCGGGAGCCGTCCGTTACCAGGCAAAAGCGTGGGGCGCGGCGATAGAACGCTGTTGTCTCAAATGGGATGAAACTGCCGACTCTCGGGTAGTTGCTCATTTGTTGGGCAGAAGCGAGTTCGGGTGCGGGGCGGTGATTCCGGCACTCACGGTGAGTCGAATCGGCCAAGCTTCGCCAATCGGGGCGCCGCGGCGAAAAGATTGACGTTAGGGTGCCGGCGCCTTGTTGCGTGCGCAGGGCCCCGCGTGTATCAGGCCAATCAACGAAAATCGCACCGAGGTGAAGAAAATGCGTCGAGTGGTTGTCACCGGTTTGGGAATGGTCACGCCGCTGGCCTGTGGGGTCGAAGAGACCTGGTCGCGGCTTCTGGACGGGCAGTCGGGCGCGGGGGAGATCACGCGTTTCGACAATTCCCGCGTGACTACGAAATACGCCTGCGAGATCCCTTTTGGCGATGGCAGCGACGGGACCTTCAATCCCGACGACTACATGGCTCCGAAGGAGCGCCGGAAGGTTGACGACTTTATCCTCTACGGGATCGCGGCGGCGGACATGGCCGTGCGCGACGCGGGCTGGATGCCGGAAGACGAAGAGAGCCGGTTGCGCACGGGCGTGATGATCGGCGCGGGGATCGGCGGATTGTCGGCGATTGCCGATACGGCGGTGATGATGGCCGAACGCGGCCCGCGTCGTGTCTCGCCCTTCTTCATTCCTTCGGCGCTGATCAACCTTGTCTCCGGGCAGGTCGGGATTCGCTACGGGTTCAAGGGTCCGAACCATGCCGTCGTGACTGCCTGCTCGACCGGTGCACATGCGATCGGCGACGCGGCGCGTCTTATTCAGTGGGGCGACGCCGATGTGATGATCGCCGGTGGAGCCGAGAATCCGATCAGCGAAATCGGGATTGCCGGGTTCAACGCTTGCAAGGCGCTGTCGACGAAGCGGGGCGACACGCCGACAGAGGCCAGCCGTCCCTGGGATGCCGATCGCGATGGTTTCGTGATGGGCGAAGGCGCGGGCGTTGTGGTTCTCGAAGATTACGAACATGCCAAGGCGCGTGGTGCGAAGATCTATGCCGAGATCCTGGGCTACGGTATGTCGGGAGATGCCTATCATATCACGGCGCCGTCCGAGGATGGCGATGGCGGCTTCCGGTCGATGCAGGCTGCGCTGAAGCGGGCCGAACTGGAACCGTCGGCGATCGACTATATCAATGCGCATGGCACCTCGACCATGGCGGACACGATCGAGCTGGGCGCCGTTGAGCGGTTGCTGGGCGACGCGGCGAAGACGGCGACGATGTCGTCGACCAAGTCCTCTATCGGGCATTTGCTGGGCGCGGCTGGCGCGGTTGAAGCGATCTTCTGCATTCTGGCGATCCGGGATCAGGTCGCGCCGCCGACGATCAACCTTGAGACCCCGCCCGAGGGTGCGGTTCTCGACCTGGCCGCGAACGAGAAGCGGGAACGTGAGATCAACGTCGTCCTGTCCAACTCCTTCGGCTTTGGCGGTACCAATGCGAGCCTTGTCATGGGCAAGGTCACGGAGTGATGGCGCGGGCGATTGCCTCCAATGCGCTGACCATCGGCATTGTTGTCTTGTTAGCCCTGGCCAGCGTCGTGGCATGGGGGCGGAGCGAGTATGCGGGCACGGGTCCGTTGGAGGAGGCGATTTGCCTTCAGGTGCCGTCCGGCGCGTCGATGACCTCGGTTTCGACCGATCTCGCGGCGCGCGGAGCGATCAGCAATCCGACGATCTTTCGTATCGGTGCTGATTACACGGAGCGGGCCGATCAATTGAAGGCGGGCAGCTACCTTTTGCCAGTTGGCGTGTCGATGGAGCATATCCTCGACGCGGTCACGGTGTCCGGACCGCCAAGCTGCGGCACGGATGTCAATCTCCAGATCGGTGTGAACGTGGCGCGGATGATTGTGCGGGAGCTCGATCCGGCGAACCAGGAGCAGATCGAACTGGCGCGGGTCGATGTCGGGGCGGATGCCGCGCCGATTGATGACGGGATGCTGCTGGAGAGCGCAATCGCGGGTGAAACGGTGACCCTCGGGTCCTTGATGGAGAGCCCGAGCACGCGGTACCGGGTCACGCTCGCCGAGGGCGTTACGAGCTGGCAGGTGGTCGCGGCGCTGAAGTCGGTTGAGTTCCTGAGCGGCGAGATCGCCGAGGTTCCGGCGGAAGGGTATCTCGCGCCGGACAGCTACGAGACGACTCGCGGCGGCGACCGGACAGCGATTCTTGCCCGGATGGAAGAGAAGCAACGGGCGATTCTGTCGGAACTCTGGCAGGTGCGTGAACCGGGGCTTCCGGTCGAGACTCCGGAAGAAGCCCTCACGCTGGCCTCGATCGTGGAGAAGGAGACGGGCGTTGCGGGGGAACGGGAGTTGGTCTCCAGCGTCTTTGTGAACCGTCTGGAGAAGGGTATGCGGCTGCAGACGGACCCGACGGTGATCTATGGCATCACCGAGGGCAAGGGCGTGCTTGGGCGCGGCCTGCGACGCAGCGAGCTCGACCGGGCGACCCCGTACAATACCTATGTTATTCAGGGTCTTCCGCCGACACCCATTGCCAATCCGGGTCGCAATGCGATCTTCGCGGCATTGAATCCGTCGGAGTCGGATTACCTGTTCTTTGTCGCCGATGGCACGGGCGGGCATGCTTTTGCGACCACTTTGCGGGAGCATAATCTCAACGTTAAGAAGTGGCGCGAGATCGAAGCACAGCGGGCCAATCAGTGAGAAATGGTTAACAAACAGTAACTTGCCGTACGGTGTTCCGTTGCGGGGGCTCACGCCGAGCTTGACTCTCCGAACGGTCCAAAGTAGAAACAAGACACGCTGGATGAAGTGGGTAAGCACCGGGGCCGAGAGGCTCACGGTGCTTTTTCATTTCGCTCGTTCGGAGGGAATGAGCAAGAGCAGGTTCAAAAAATGGATAAATACAGCAAATCCGAAACTTCGGGTGAATTCGTCGGTCAGTATTTTGATCAGGCCGCGGAAATCTATCGCAGCTCCAGCAAGGAGCTGACCGATATCGTTCGTGAAATTGGCGATGGCAAGACCGATCGCGCAAAGAAGCTCTCGCCGGTTCTTACCGAGATCCGGAAGGCTTCCATGGCTATGATGGAGGAAGCGAGAAATGTCGAAGACCTTCGCAGAAAGCTCGTCGGGAATGTTTCTGAGCAGAGCTTCGACCTTGCCGGGGCCCGCGATGAAATCGGGTGCCGAATGGCTCGCATCCGCGCCGCAAGCGGAGCAGGAAGCGTTTCTTGAGGGGCTGAGCGAGCACGCATTATGTGCTCTGCCATGGCTTTTCGAGTTCTGGGCGCTGCCGCATCAGCTTCCCCCGGCCGGGGATTGGAAGACCTGGGTGATCCTGGGCGGCAGGGGCGCGGGCAAGACCCGCGCTGGCTCGGAATGGGTCCGGGCACAAGTTGAGGGCGGTCGACCGGATGAGCCTGGCCGCTCCAAGCGGGTCGCGCTGATCGGAGAGACCTTCGATCAGGTTCGCGATGTGATGGTTTTCGGGGACAGCGGCATTATCGCCTGCTCGCCCCCGGATCGCACGCCGGTTTGGCATTCTGGCAAACGGGCACTCATCTGGCCCAACGGAGCAATGGCCCAGGCGTTTTCCGCCCATGAGCCGGAAGCGCTTCGGGGACCGCAATTTGATGCGGCCTGGGTCGATGAGCTTGCGAAATGGAAAAAGGCGGATGAGACGTGGTCGATGCTGCAATTCGGGCTTCGGTTGGGTGACAATCCACGCCAATGCGTGACAACGACGCCGCGGGACGTGGCGATCCTGAAGGAGCTTCTGAAGCGGGAGTCGACGGTTGTGACTTCGGCCGCAACAGAGGCGAACCGGGCAAACCTGGCGGACAGCTTCCTTGATGAGGTCCGGACGCGGTATGGCGGCACCCGACTTGGGCGACAGGAGCTGGACGGCGTGCTTGTCGAGGATACCGAGGGGGCGCTCTGGACCTCCAAGGCGATCGAGGCAGCTCGGGTCGAAGAGCTTCCGGAGTTTGACCGGATCGTTGTGGCGGTGGATCCGCCGGTGACAGGCAACAAGGGGTCTGATGAATGCGGAATCGTGGTCGTCGGGGCGGTGACTCAGGGCGACCCGAAGGATTGGGAAGCCGTTGTGCTGGAGGATGCGACTGTTTCGGCGGCGTCTCCACTGCAATGGGCACATGCGGCGGTGGCCGCTCTTGAGCGCCACGGTGCGAGCAAATTGGTTGCAGAGGTGAATCAGGGTGGCGACCTCGTGAAGACGGTGCTGAACCAGATCGATCCGATGTTGCCCTACAAGGCCGTCCGGGCCCGGCATGGGAAGATCGCACGGGCGGAGCCGGTGGCAGCGCTCTACGAGCAAGGCCGGGTTCGACATGTCCGCGGGCTTGAAGAGCTCGAGGAGCAGATGTGCAAGATGACGGTGCGGGGCTATGACGGTAAGGGCTCTCCGGACCGGGTCGATGCGCTGGTCTGGGCTATGACGGAGCTGCTGCTGGACCCGGCGGCGCAATTCAGGCGGCCGACGATCCGGACGCTGTAACGGGCAATCACCACAGGATTGGAAGGATGTGCGGCGCGCTCGAGCAGGGGCGAGGCCCGTCTTTCCGTGTGCCCGCCCCCTGCCACATTGGCAGGGGGCCGGGCGAGCAACGCCGGGGCGGCGCCCCAAGGAAACAAGGAGCAAGAGCGCATGGTACTGGATTTCCTGCGACGGTCCGGCATGGAGGCCGGCCCCGCTGAACCGCCCGAGCAGAAAGCCTCGGCCACGGGGCCGGTGATCGCCTGGCAAGGGGGGGGGCGCGTCGTCTGGTCGCCTCGGGACTCAGCGTCGATGACGAAGAACGGGTTCGTCAACAACCCGATCGGGTATCGCTGCGTGAAGCTGATCGCGGAGGCCGCAGCGGCGATCCCGCTGACCTGTCAGGACGCGGAACGGCGCTACGATGTGCATCCGGTTCTTGACCTGATCAACCGCCCGAATGGCGGGCAGGGGCGTGCGGAGCTGATGGAGGCGTTGATCGGGCACCTTCTGTTGTCGGGAAACGGCTATGTTGAGGCCGTGGGCGACGGCGGGCTGCCCTTCGAGCTTCATGTGCTGCGGTCGGACCGGATGAACATCGTGCCTGGTACTGACGGTTGGCCGATTGCCTATGATTACGTCGTCGGTGGCAAGAAGGTTCGCTTCGATATGACGGCGGAGATCCCGCCAATTTGCCACATCAAGAGTTTCCATCCGACGGATGACCACTACGGGCTCTCGCCGATGTCTGCGGCAGCGGCGGCGGTGGACGTGCACAACAGCGCGTCGGGTTGGTCCAAGGGCTTGCTGGACAATGCGGCGCGGCCTTCGGGGGCGATCGTCTATCGCGGTGCGGATGGCGGGCCGGGGACGCTTTCGGCCGATCAATATGACAGGCTGCTCTCCGAGATGGAGATGCACCACATGGGGGCGCGCAATGCGGGCCGACCGATGCTGCTGGAAGGTGGATTGGACTGGAAGCAAATGGGCTTCTCGCCCTCCGACATGGAGTTTCAGGAGACCAAGCGAGATGCAGCGCGAGAGATCGCGACGGCCTTCGGTGTCCCGCCGATGTTGCTCGGAATCCAAGGCGACGCCACCTACGCCAATTACCAGGAAGCGAACCGGGCTTTCTACCGATTGGCGGTTTTGCCGATGGCTGAGCGGGTGACGGCGGCGGTATCGGATTGGCTCTCTCGGTTTTCGGGGTTGCCGGTTCGGCTGGCGCCGGATCTCGACAAGATCCCGGCCCTGGCCGTGGAGCGCGAGGCGCAATGGGCGCGGATCGGGGCGGCGGTCTTTTTGACCGATGCTGAGAAGCGCCAGCTCCTGGGACTTCCGCCGCTGGTCGACGAAAGCTGAGTTTCTGGAGGATATCAAGATATGACGGATGTTTACGGCGCGGGTCTCGAGCGGAAATTCTGCCAGTTGGAGGCCACTCTGACGGTCACGGATGGCGCGACGATCGAGGGCTATGCCTCGTTGTTCGGTTTGAAAGATCAAGGTGGCGACGTGGTGCAGCCAGGCGCCTATCAGGCCTCGCTGAAGGTGCTGACCGAGAAGGAGCGCAGGGTAAAAATGCTCTGGCAGCATGACCCGGCTCAGCCGATCGGCGTTTGGGATGAGGTTCGCGAAGATGAGCGCGGGCTTTGGGTCAAGGGCCGGATCCTCACGGATGTCGAGAAAGGCCGCGAGGCTGCCACGTTGATCGAAGCGGGCGCGATTGACGGCCTTTCGATCGGCTATCGTACGAAGCGGGCCGAGAAGGACGGGCAGGGGCGGCGGCTCTTGCACGATCTGGAGCTTTGGGAAGTGTCGCTTGTGACTTTTCCGATGCTTCCGGAAGCGCGGGTTGGGTCGAAAGGTGAATCGCTCGACGAGCCCGACCCGATGAAAGAACTGGCGGAGGCGCTGGAGGCGGCCCGCTGCGAGATGGCGGAGCGCTGAGCCGCCGACCCCAAGCGACAATCAGGAGATATGCTGATGAGCACAACCGAGACCAAGGCTCGGGACGGGCAAACTGCGCCCGAAATCAAGACGGCCATGGTAGGGTTCTTGAGTGAATTCAAGAACTTTCAGGCCGACATCAAAACCAAGCTTCACAACCAGGAAGAGCGACTTACCATGCTGGATCGGAAAACCATGTTTGCCGGGCGTCCCGCCCTCTCCACCGCCGCCGAAGAAGGCGCCGCGCCGCATCAGAAAGCCTTCGAGTCTTATCTGCGGTCGGGGGACGAAGACTCGCTGCGCGGTCTGGAGATGGAGAGCAAGGCGCTCTCGACAGCTGTAGCTGCCGATGGCGGCTATCTTGTCGATCCGGAGACATCTGAGACCGTCGCGACGGTTCTGTCTTCTTCTGCTTCGATCCGGGCCATTTCCAATGTGGTGAATGTCGAGGCAACGTCGTTTGACGTACTGATCGACCAGGGCGCCATGGGCTCGGGCTGGGCGACGGAATCCGATGCGACGATCGAGACGGATTCACCGCAGATCGAGCGAATCTCCATTCCTCTGCACGAGCTTTCCGCGATGCCGAAAGCCTCGCAACGTCTGCTCGATGACAGTGCGTTCGACATTGACGGTTGGCTGGCCGACCGGATCGCGAAGAAGTTCTCCCGCGCCGAGGCCGCTGCCTTTATCAATGGCGACGGCGTTGACAAGCCGACGGGCTTCCTGACCCACACTATCGCGGATGACGCCACTTGGAGTTGGGGAGAGATTGGCTATGTTGCGACCGGTGTCGATGGGGCCTTTGGCTCGGCCGACTCGCTGATCGATCTTGTCTATGCTCTGGGAGCTGAGTACCGCGCCGGCGCGACTTTCGTGATGAACTCCAAGACCGCCGGTATGGTCCGGAAGCTCAAGGATGGCGATGGCCGCTTCCTGTGGTCTGATGGTCTTGCGGCTGCTGAACCGGCTCGCTTGTTGGGCTATCCGGTTCTGATCGCGGAAGATATGCCGGACATTGCAACTGATGCTGCCGCCATCGCATTTGGTGAGTTCGCCGCCGGCTACACGATTGCCGAACGCCCGGATCTTCGCGTCCTTCGCGATCCGTTCTCGGCCAAGCCGCATGTTCTCTTCTATGCGACCAAGCGGGTTGGCGGTGATGTCAGCGACTTCGCCGCGATCAAGGTCCTGAAATTCTCGGCCAGCTGAAACTGACCGTGATGGCCGGTCCGGATCCACTTCCGGGCTGGTCGGCAGGCACGCGTCGAGAGTTCTTCGCCGTATTGTCCAGTTGCTTCCCCTCCGTCGAGCAATGCGGGGCGCATGCCTGCCAACGATCTTTTGAGGGGCAGATCTATTCGGAGAGTTGAATGATGCTAGTCGAGCAGACCTCTACGCCTGCCGCGTCTCTGCCGGTTGCGGACTTTCGGGATCACCTGCGTCTGGGCACCGGGTTTGCCGACGAAGGCGCAGAAGATAGCCTGTTGGAGACATTTCTCCGGGCGTCGATTGCCGCGGTGGAAGCCTGGACCGGAAAGGTTCTTCTTGAGCGCGACTTCAGTTGGAGCCTCGCACAGTGGCGCGACGGGCGCGCCCAGACCTTGCCGGTTGCACCGGTCAGCGAGATTCGAGAGGTGCGGATAATCGATTGCCTCGACTGGGAAGTGATTGTCGAGTCCTCGAAATACAAGTTGCAGCAGGACACGCATCGACCCGTGGTGATGGCCAGAGGCGCGCGGTTACCAACGATCCCGCCGCAAGGGGCTGTTCGCATCGAGTTCACGGCCGGTTTTGGTGAGAACTGGAACGATGTGCCGGCAGACCTTGGGCAAGCCGTGATGTTGCTTGCGGCATATTACTACGAGTATCGCCATGAAATGCGGGTCGGCGGTGCGGTGATGCCATATGGCGTTTCTTCCTTGGTCGACCGTTGGCGCAACGTTCGGCTAGTGGGCGGAGGCTCGCGATGAGCGTTCGAGGACCTGAACTGAGGCGCAGACTCATCCTGGAAGCCTTGGAACGAACGCCTGACGGGTCAGGTGGGTATGTCGAGGCTTGGATTGAGATCGGAACACTATGGGCGGAGGTCAAGGCAGGCTCGGGGAGAGAGACGGAGTCCGACTTCCTGACGCTTTCTTACGTTCCATATCGGATCACTGTCCGGTCGGCGCCGCCGGGAGATTCTCGCCGCCCCACGCCTGATCAACGGTTTCGTGAAGGTAGTCGAATCTATCGGATTCTTGCGGTTGCGGATGCAGACACGCGGGGGCGTTTTCTGGTTTGCTACGCTCGTGAAGAGGAGGCCTCGGCATGAGTTATGGTGCTTCGGCGGCGCTTCAAACGGCCATCTATCAGCATCTCAAGGCGGACCCGGGGGTTTCCGGCCTCGTTGGCGACGATGTTTTTGACGCGGTGCCATCTGGCATCGTCCCTTCGGTCTATATCAGTCTCGGACGAGAGGACGTCGTTGCCCGGAATGACAAATCGGGCTGCGGAGCGGTGCATCGATTTACTGTCAGCGTCGTGAACGAGGGTGCCGGCTTCCAGGCTGCGAAGACGATCGCTGGTGCAGTTTCGGATGCCTTGCACAATCAAAACCCGCCCCTCGACCGAGGCCGAATTGTACGCATGCAGTTCCTTCGAGCAAGTGCTCGCAGGATCGGTGAAGGGGCCCGGCGGCGCATCGACCTGTTGTTCGAAGCGCGGGTCGAAGATTCCTGATAAATCAACAAACTAACTGGACGGAGAACAGCCATGAGTGCTCAAGCCGGCAAGGATCTACTGATCAAACTGGACATGACTGGAAGCGGTGATTTCGAAACGATTGCGGGGCTTCGAGCCACGCGCCTGAATTTCAATTCCGAAACGGTCGACGTCACCACGATAGAAAGTGAAGGCGGCTGGCGGGAGCTTCTTGGAGGTGCGGGGGCTCGAAGCGCGTCTCTGAGTGGATCCGGAATATTCAAAGACGAAACGACCGACGAGCGCGCTCGACAGATCTTTTTTGAAGGATTGACGCCATCCTTTCAGGTGATTGTTCCTGACTTCGGGACCGTAGAGGGACCGTTCCAAGTGACGTCTCTGGAATACTCCGGCAGTCATGATGGAGAAGCAACTTTTGAAATCGCGATGGCGTCGGCAGGGGCCATTGCCTTCACGGCATTCTGATCCATGGCGAATCCCTGGGCAGGAGAAGTTCTCATTCATCTCGATGGAAAGCCTCATGTTTGCAAGCTCACCCTTGGTGCTTTGGCGGAGCTTGAAGGCGGTCTTGAAGACGAGACATTCGTAGAACTGGTCGAACGTTTTGAAGCCGGTCGGTTTCGGGCTCGCGATGTGCTGGCGCTTGTTGTCGCTGGATTGAGGGGGGGGGGCTGGCAAGGCTCGACAAAAGACCTTCGGACGGTCGAGATTGACGGCGGTCCAACGGAGGCTGCACGTGCGGCTGCGCAGATGTTGGCGCGAGCATTTGCTATGCCCGAAACGGGGCGCTGAGGCAGTGGATTGGGCGGGATTGATTCGCCTTGGACTGAGAGAACTTGGTCTTGACCCCAAGGTCTTCTGGAAACTGACCCCAGTCGAGTTGCTGGTGAAGCTCGGAATGGATTCCGCCAAACCAGCCCTATCGCGTGTACGCCTTGACGAACTGGCGCGCGCTTACCCGGACAAGAAGAAGGAAATCTAGAATGGCCATTGATCTTGATGGCGAGGAGGGCTTTGAAGGCCAGGTAGACGCTCTGGAGAACAGCCTTGCTGATGCCGGCCTCATGGTTGAGAGCTTCGGAAGCGAATTGCAGAAGATGCAATCAAATCTGTCAGAGACAAGCGCAAGCGTCGGGAAGCTGTCTTCGAGCATAAGTAGCGGCCTTCGCGGTGCCTTTGACGGGTTGATATTCGATGGAATGAAAGCGTCGGACGCCTTGTCTACAGTGGCGCAGTCCATTGTGAACGCAACCTATTCTTCAGCGATCCAGCCGGTCACCCAACAGCTCGGAGGCGTTCTGGCTAGCGGACTTGCCAGCATTGGCGCCGCCGCCTTCGCGAAAGGTGGGAGTTTTTCCCAGGGTCGTATCATGCCGTTCGCGAAGGGTGGTGTTGTCACAAGCCCGACGAACTTTCCGATGCGTGGAGGTGTCGGCTTGATGGGAGAGGCCGGTCCCGAGGCAATCATGCCGCTGACACGCGGAGCGGACGGCAGCTTGGGCGTGCGCGCAGAAAGCGGAGCTCAACGCACGGCACAACAGGTTGTCGTAAATATCTCCACGCAAGATGTCGAAAGCTTCCGACGCAGCCAAAGCCAGGTCGCCTCTCGAATTGGGCGCGCGTTGGGGCGCGGCCAACGCAACCGCTAACAATCAGGAGGCCATGAAATGGGATTTCATGAAGTTCGCTTTCCCGCGGCAATCAGCTTCGGATCCATCGGTGGTCCGGAACGGAAAACGGAGATCGTTTCCTTGGCCAACGGGTTCGAGGAGCGCAACACTCCCTGGGCACATTCCCGACGTCGTTACGATGCCGGCCTTGGTCTTCAGACCCTCGATGAGTTGGAGGAGTTGATATCCTTTTTCGAAGCCAGGCGTGGACAACTCTATGGCTTTCGTTGGAAAGACTGGACGGACTACAAATCGTCGCGTCCGTCAGATCCCGTCGATCCAACGGATCAGGCATTGGGCACTGGCAATGGCGCAAAAACACAATTCCAATTGGTTAAGGTCTACAGTTCCGGTGGTGAATCATACTCCCGCCCGATCTCCAAGCCCGTGGAAGGAACGGTCCGTGTCGCTTTGGACGGTGTAGAATTGATGCAAGGGCTGGATTGGGCGATCGACACTCAATCCGGAACTCTTGCATTTGTCCGGCCTCCAGGGGACGGAAATACGGTTACTGCCGGATTTGAGTTTGACGTACCTGTTCGGTTCGACACCGACGCCGTAAGAATCTCTGCTGTCGGCTTTGATGGGGGTGAAGTCCCGGATGTCCCGGTTGTGGAGGTGCGTGTCTGATGAGCTACAACAACTCTGAAACACAAGCGCTGTACGATCATCTGCTCACAGGTGCCACAACCACATGCCGTTGCTGGATGATCGAGCGGAAGGATGGTTGGAAGCGGGGCTTCACCGACCATGACCGTGATCTCGTCGTCGATAGAAATACCTATCTCGCGAGCACCGGGCTCACGGCCAGCGCACTTGAAACGACAACAGGCATTTCTGTAAACAACACGGAAACGATTGGTGCAATTTCTGATGTTGGTATTACTGAAGACGATATCGAATCGGGACGGTTCGATAGGGCGACGATCACTTGTTTTCTTGTTAATTGGAAAGAGCCGAATCAGAGACTAATTCGTTTCACGGGTTCTCTAGGTCAAATAGCTAGAAAAGATAGCACATTTACCGCTGAATTGCTCGGTATGACGGAATGTCTCAATCAGCCACAAGGCAGAGTGTATCAACGTGATTGTAGCGCGGTTTTGGGAGATTCCAGGTGTAGATTCAATACAAACACAGCAGGATATTACGTTGAACTCCCTGTCGTAGAAGTGGAAGAGGCGCGAGTATTCCGATTTGACTCATTCGACGACATTTCCGCAGCATGGTTTGAGAGAGGTCGCCTACTGATCCGCGATGGAATAGGCGAAGGGCTTTGGAGCTGGATCAAGAATGATCTTGTAGTCGATGGTCAGCGGGAATTAACACTCTGGCAGGGTTTGAGGGCGGATATTCGCGCTGGCGACCTTATCCGGCTCGAGGCTGGTTGTGACAAGTCAGCTTCGACCTGTGCGGCTAAATTTGGAAACTTTAAGAACTTTCGAGGGTGTCCTCATATTCCGGGCGAAGATTGGCTTACATCATATCCGCGAAGCGGAGAAGATTACGGTGGTGGAAGCATGAATGTATCGATTGTATAAAAATTGCCTCCGGAGGTAAAATGCAAGAAAAAGTGGTTGAAATCGCTCGAGAGTGGATAGGTACGCCTTATCGTCATCAGGCCTCTTTGAAGGGAAGTGGCGCAGATTGCCTGGGACTAATCCGGGGTGTTTGGAGAACCATCTATGGTCAAGAACCTGAGGCAATTCCTAGGTACACCCCTGATTGGTCCGAACCATCAGGCAAGGAGCGACTATGGAGTGCCGCGTCAAGACATCTCGAACAGCGTTTCCCCTGCGGTGTTCCAGAGCCAGGCGATGTCCTTCTGTTCCGGATGCGTCGCGGCAGTGTTGCGAAACATCTTGGAATATCCTCGCAACGAAACGGCGTGCCCTGTTTGATCCATGCATACCAAGGTCATAGCGTGCTTGAAACGACGCTTTCCGTTCCGATGAGAGAACGGATCGTAGCCAGATTCGCATTTCCTGAAAGGAAAGACTAATGGCAACAATTCTGCTATCAGCAGCCGGCGCCGCAATCGGCGGTACATTTGGTGGAACGGCATTTGGCCTCTCCACAGCTATTCTTGGCCGGGCGATTGGTGCAACCTTAGGGCGTGTAATTGATCAGAAACTTCTTGGTGGCGGGAGCGAGGTGGTCGAGACCGGACAAATTGAACGTTTTCAGCTGACTGGGGCAAGTGAAGGCACTGCTGTTGGACGCCACTATGGACGCTTGCGGATGGGGGGGCAGGTGATTTGGTCCACCTTATTCAAGGAGTCGGTGAAAACCGAGGACGTTGGTGGAAAAGGGGGAGGAAGAAGTACCACTACAACCAAAACTTACAGCTATTCTGTCAGCTTGGCGGTCGGTCTTTGCGAAGGTGAAATCCTGGGAGTCGGCAGAATTTGGGCCGACGGAATGGAGGTCTCTCGCGAGGATGTCGAAGTGCGGGTATATTTTGGGTCTGAGAGCCAATTGCCCGACCCCAAAATAGAGGCGATTGAAGGTACAGAAAATGCGCCGGCTTATCGTGGACTTGCGTATGTTGTTTTTGAAGATTTGCAATTGTCAAAATTTGGCAATCGCGTTCCCCAATTTTCCTTCGAGGTTCTGCGCCCAACCAGTCCAGAATTTGTTCCGGAAGGCGAGGAGAACCTTTCCAGAACTGTTCGGGCGGTGGCTCTCATTCCTGGAACCGGGGAGTACTCACTCTCTGCCAGCAAAGTCAATTACACAAATGGTTTTGGGTGGTCTGATCCAGCTAACCTGAACTCAAATAGTGGAAAGACAGATCTGCGGACCTCATTGGATCAATTGGCCACAGAGTTGCCTTTGTGCAATTCTGTATCTCTCGTCGTCTCCTGGTTCGGAAGTGACTTGCGTTGCGGAGAATGTCAGATTGTTCCGAAGGTTGAGCAAACTGAATATGACGGTGACAAGATGGCATGGGCTGTTAGCGATTTGCAGCGCAAAGACGCACAGGAGGTTCCCAGGAAGTCTGATCGTCCAGTGTACGGCGGTACGCCTTCTGATGAGGCTGTCGTGGAGGCGATCAAGGCCATAAAAGAAGACGGGAAGTCTATTGTTTTTTACCCCTTCATTCTAATGGATCAGGTGGATGGGAATGATCTGGTAAATCCGTGGGATGGTGCGGAGGGACAACCAAGCTTTCCTTGGCGCGGCAGAATAACAACCAGATTGGCTCCTGGTGTAGCCGGCAGCACTGACGGGACAGCGGCCGCCGAAAACGAGGTTGATGCATTCTTTGGTCAGGCAAGGCCTGAAGACTTCACGTGCGACCGTGAAACAGTTTCATTTCATGGTGATCATGAATGGTCTTTTCGTAGATTCATTCTCCACTATGCGTATCTTTGCGTGCAAGCCGGTGGCGTTGATGCATTCTGTATTGGAAGTGAATTGCGAGGACTGACGCAGATTCGTTCGGACGGTGATCGTTTCCCTGCTGTAGATGAATTGGTGTCTCTTGCACGAGATGTCAGAGCGATAGTTGGGCCAGACACAAAAATCAGCTATGCGGCCGATTGGAGCGAGTATTTCGGATATCACCCCCAAGATGGCTCTGGCGACGTCTTCTTTCACCTCGATCCTCTTTGGGGAAGCGATGATGTCGACTTTATTGGTATTGACAATTACATGCCGCTATCGGATTGGCGAGACGGAGTTGATCATGCAGATGCAGAATGGAAGTCTATCTACAATGCGGAGTACTTGAAAGCCAATGTTGCGGGGGGGGAAGGTTACGACTGGTATTACGCCGATGAGGACGGGCGCGATGCGCAAGTTCGACTTCCAATAACCGACGGCTTGCATGGAGAGCACTGGATCTATCGTTACAAAGACATTCGGAATTGGTGGAGCTGCGAGCATCGTGAGAGAGTTGGTGGTGTCAGGAAATCGACACCGACGGCCTGGGTGCCCGAGAGTAAACCAATCTGGTTCACCGAAATTGGGTGCGCAGCAATCGACAAAGGAACAAACCAGCCCAACAAATTCGTTGATCCCAAATCTTCCGAGTCACGGGTTCCGTGGTTCTCCTCGGGTTTGAGAGATGACTTTATCCAAATGCAATATATCCGAGCGACTTACCAGTTCTGGGAAGATGGGTCGAACAATCCCGTTTCGTCAGTCTTTGGCGGGAAAATGGTCGATGTTTCGCGCGCGCATGTTTGGGCTTGGGATGCCCGGCCATATCCCGATTTTCCGGCTCGAACGGATGTCTGGAGTGACGGCGAAAACTACCGGCTTGGTCATTGGCTGAATGGTCGTGCAACGTCAGAGTCACTCGCTGCCGTCGTTGCGGACATTTGCGGACATGCTGGCGTGACTGATATCGATGTGTCCGAGCTGTATGGTCTTGTTCGAGGCTACGGCATCGATGAGACGTCTGGTGCTCGTTCATCTCTGCAACCGCTTGAATTGGCATATGGATTCGATGCATCTGAGCACGATGGTTTGCTACGTTTCAAGAGCCGAAACGGAATTCCGAGCTTGGAACTAGCCGAGGAAACCTTGGTTGGAGACGGCGAAGCGGTGCTTTCGCTGCAACGATCGGCGCTTGGGGAATCTGCGGGGAAAGTCCGTGTCAACTATATTCAGGCGGATAGCTCTTTCGAAACTCGAACTACCGAAGCAAGTTTGCCAGATGAAGAAAACTCTGCGGCCTCCTCTTCGGACTTGGCTATTTGCCTGACCGATACAGAAAGCAAAAGGATAAGTGAGCGATGGCTCGCGGAAGCTCGTATTGCTCGCGATAACGCTACGTTCTCTCTTCCGCCTTCCTGCGCGCATGTTCAGGTTGGTGACGTAGTCCAACTGACGTATGGTGACAGGAAAGCCAATTTCCGTGTTGATCGGATGGATATCGGCGAGGCATTGGAGATCGAAGCGGTTCGAGTTGAACCAGATCTTTTCCGTCCGTCAACAGATGTTATATCTGCAGTAACCTTGCCATTGCCAAGGGTATCCACGCCGGTTTTTGCGAAACTGCTTGATCTTCCCTTGATCTCGGGCGACGAGGACCCTGTAGCACCATATGTTGCTGCGTACTCGTCTCCCTGGCCCGGTGCGGTAGCTGTTTACTCATCGTCAGAAGACGAAGGTTATTCTCTCAACTCTTTCGTTGAAAGCCCATCCGTTATCGGTGTTACGGAGACCCTTCTGAAGGCAGCAGCGGCGGGGGTTCCGGACTTAGGTGCTTGCCTGAGAGTTCGGATTTATGGAGGCGCACTTTCGTCGGTGACCCGTACGGCATTGCTGAATGGTGCGAATGCCCTGGCCATTGGAGATGGCGATGGAGGCGACTGGGAAATCATCCAATTCGGGCAAGCAGAATTGGTTGCCGAGGATACTTACGAACTGAGTTATCTTCTTCGAGGGCAACTCGGTACGGATGCTGTTATGCCATCGGAATGGGCTGCTGGAAGCAAAGTCGTTGTTCTTGACAGTGACCTGTCCCAGATAAACCTCGCCTCATCGTCGAGAGGACTTGAACGAAACTATCGAATTGGACCGTCGGACAAAGGATACGCCGACGACTCATTTGTACATGTCGTGCATTCGGCCTCCAGCGCAGGGTTGCGGCCATATACACCGGTTCATCTGAAAGCGGATTGGCAATCTGACGGTTCGTTGCGTGTGAATTGGGTGCGCCGGACCCGGATTGACGGGGATAGCTGGGAAGGACTTGAGGTTCCTCTTGGCGAAACGTCCGAACAGTACCTCGTTCGCGTTGTTCAAGGGGACAACGTCCTTAGAGAAGCGGAGACAGAAGAGCCGAACTGGCTATACGACGCAGAGATGAGAGCCGCAGACGCACCAAGCGGTGCGTTTGAAATCCGGGTTGCACAATTGTCCGAGCGCTATGGCGTCGGCCCATTCCAAAGGATCGAGATAAATGAGTGAAACCAGAACCTTCCAGTTGCCGCTGCTCCAAGCGAGTCAAGCGCAGAAGCATATTTCCGTCAATGAAGCTCTCGTACGTCTTGACGGCTTGGCTCAAATCACGATCCAATCGAAAAGTGTTTCGTCGCCGCCCGCGAGTTTCTCGGATGGCGATTGTTATGCGCTTCCCGCCGGGTGCTCGGATGATTGGGAAGGCCAAGATGGCAAGCTCGCTCTCGCAAGCAATGGCGGATGGATCTATGTTGCTCCTATGACCGGTTGGTCGGCATGGCTGGTGGATGAACATAGCCGGGCTACATATCTGCAAGAAAGCTGGCAGTCGGGTGTGATGGCGGTCTCGTCGAATGGGGCTGCTGCCAAGTTCGAAATAATTGAGGCCGAGTATGACATCGTTGCCGGCGATGAACAGCCTGTTGGTCTGGAAATCCCGGCAGACGTTGTGATCTTTGCGTGCTCGGCGCGGGTTGCGGACCCCATTGAGGGGACTTCGACGAGTTGGACCCTCGATCTGAATGCAGGAGAGATAGTCTTCGGAACGGGGATGGCACTGGAAGCGGGTTCCTATTGTACAGGGATCCTGGGGCAGCCAACCGCGAATTACTCGCCGAAATCAGTTCGTGTTGTCCCTGTGGGCGGAAGCTTCACTGGGGGTAGGCTCCTGATTGCGGCCCATTTCTACCGTATCACGTTGCCGAATTGAGGCATCACGACTGGATGAGGACCACCGTGTAGTGTGGTTTTGATCTTTTCGACGGGCATCTGGATGCTTAAATTGAGAAAAGACCTGCGTCCAGGAGAAGTATCAATGCTCGATCCGCGAGACCGTATTCAGGAAGTAGATCCTGTTTGGAGCCGTATTCGGAAGGAAGCAAATCAGGCTGTTTTGGACGAACCGCTTCTGGGAGGGCTTGTTCATTCTAGCCTTCTGCATCATCGAACACTTGAACAGGCGCTTGCCTATCGAATCTCTCTGAAGCTGGGCTCCGGCGAAATGTCCGAGCAAATCTTGCGAGAAATCGGTGACGAGGCATATGCCCACGATACCGACCTCGGAGCTGCGGCGCGGGCCGATCTTGTGGCAACATTGGAACGAGATCCTGCGACGCATCGGATGCTACAGCCCATCTTGTTCTTCAAGGGGTTCCAGGCGTTGCAGGCCTACAGGGTCGGTCACTGGCTTTGGCAGCAGGGGCGCTCGGATCTGGCCTATTTCCTCCAGATGCGGATTTCGGAGGTTTTCGGGATCGATATACATCCGGCGGCGCGTCTCGGGCGCGGTATCATGATCGACCATGCCCATTCGATTGTTATCGGTGAGACAGCCGTGGTGGGGGACAACGTTTCCATGCTTCATTCCGTGACGCTTGGCGGTACCGGGAAAGAAGATGGCGATAGGCACCCGAAGATCGGTGACTGCGTGTTGATCGGGGCTGGGGCGAAGATCTTGGGGAATATAACGATTGGCGCCTGCAGCCGGATTGCAGCGGGTTCAGTGGTTCTCGACGATCTTCCTGAGCATGTAACTGCAGCAGGGGTGCCGGCTCGCATCGTCGGCGAGGCGGGATGCTCTCAACCTGCGGTCTCGATGGATCAGATGCTCGACGAGCATTGAACACCTGACATCAAACGAATGCGGCCTGCCCGAAATGGGCAGGCCGCTTTTTTGTATTCAGAGTCGGGTCAGGCTAGCATGCCGAGGGGGTTCTCCAGGTTCTCCACGATGGCCTGAAGGAGTTGAGCCCCAAGGGCGCCGTCGATCACGCGGTGGTCGACCGAGAGGGTCACCGACATCACAGTTGCGATGGCCAGTTCTCCATCTTCTCCAACCACCGGCTTTTTTGCACCTGCACCAACTGCGAGAATCGCGCCGTGGGGCGGGTTGATGACGGCGTCGAAGTTGTCGATGCCGAACATGCCGAGATTCGAGATGGCGAAGGTGCCTCCGACATATTCGTGCGGAGCGAGTTTCTTGTCGCGAGCACGACCGGCGAGATCCTTCATTTCTGCGGAGAGCGCCGAGAGCGACTTCATCTCGGCGTCTTTCAGAACCGGAGTGAAAAGGCCACCATCGATGGCGACGGCAACGGCGACATCGGAGGGCTTGAGCTGAAGCATACGGTCGCCGGCCCAGACACGATTGGCCTCGGGGACTGTTTGCAAAGCGAGTGCGCAGGCCTTGATGATGAAGTCATTGACCGAAAGCTTCACGCCGCGAGCTTCCAACTGCTTGTTCAGCGTGGAACGGAACTTGAGCAGGGCGTCGAGTTTGATGTCTCGGCGAAGGTAGAAATGCGGGATCGTCTGCTTGGCCTCGGTGAGGCGGGCGGCGACGGTCTTGCGCATGCCGTCGAGCGAGACCTCCTCGAAATCGCGGTCGGCATATGTCTTGAGCACCGCATCAGTCGAGGGGCCGGTCGGGGCAGTCGTCGCGGCCGGGGCAGCTTTCGGCGCTTCGGAGGCTGGCGCCGGGGCAGGGGCTGCGGTGGCGTTGATCACGTCGGCCTTGACGATACGCCCGCGCGGGCCGGAGCCCTGGATCTGGCTCAGGTCCAGCCCTTTGTCGGCGGCGATGCGGCGGGCAAGCGGTGAGGCAAAGATGCGCGTACCGTCAGACGCGGCGGGCGAAACGGGTGCCGGAGCCTGGGAGGTTTCGGGTGCGGTCACCTCTTCATCAGCAGCGGGCGCAGCCTTTGGAGCAGGAGCCGCGGCGGACGCTGTTCCGATATCATCGGCGCTTTCGCCCTCGGCCAAAATCACCGCGATAGGCGAGTTGACTGCGACGCCTTCGGTGCCCTCGGCCACGAGGATCTTGCCAATCACACCCTCGTCCACGGCTTCGAACTCCATCGTCGCCTTGTCGGTTTCGATCTCGGCCAGGAGGTCGCCGGACGACACCTCATCCCCTTCTTTCACCAGCCATTTCGCCAGCGTGCCTTCCTCCATGGTCGGAGACAGAGCAGGCATCAGAATTTCAGTCGGCATGTCTCTTTCCTCAGCGGTAGGTGACTTGCTTGACAGCCGCGATCACATCATTTGTGGTCACGAGCGCGAGCTTTTCGAGATTGGCGGCATAAGGCATGGGAACGTCCTTGCCGGTGCAGTTGATCACCGGCGCGTCGAGATAGTCGAACGCGTTCTCCATGAGATAGGCCGAGAGGTGGTTGCCGATGGAGGCAACAGGCCAGCCCTCTTCCACGGTCACGCAGCGGTTGGTCTTCATGACCGAGGCCAGCAGCGTGTCATAGTCGAGCGGGCGCAGCGACCGCAGATCGATCACTTCGGCCTCGATCCCGTCTTCGGCAAGCTTTTCAGCGGCTTCCAGCGCGTATTGCATGCCGATGCCGAAGGAAACGATCGTCACGTCCGAGCCTTCGCGCCAGATCCGGGCCTTGCCGAACGGCACCGTGTAATCTTCCAGATCCGGGACCTCGAAGCTACGGCCGTACAGGATCTCGTTCTCCAGGAAGATCACCGGGTTCGGGTCGCGGATGGCACTTTTCAGCATGCCCTTGGCATCGGAGGCGCAATAGGGTTGCACCACTTTCAGGCCCGGGATCTGCGCATACCAGGCGGCATAATCCTGGCTGTGCTGGGCGCCAACGCGAGCGGCCGCGCCATTGGAGCCGCGGAAAACGATCGGGCAGCCCATCTGGCCGCCGGACATGTAAAGCGTCTTGGCTGCGGAGTTGATGATATGGTCGATCGCCTGCATGGCGAAGTTGAAGGTCATGAACTCGACGATCGGGCGCAACCCGCCAAAGGCGGAGCCAACGGCGATGCCGGTGAAACCATGCTCGGTGATCGGCGTGTCGATCACCCGCTTGGCGCCGAACTGGTCGAGCAGACCCTGGGACACCTTGTAGGCGCCCTGGTACTCGGCCACTTCCTCGCCCATCAGGTAGACGGCCTCGTCGCGCGTCATCTCTTCGGCCATCGCATCGCGCAGCGCCTCGCGGACGGTCTGCTGCTTCATCGCGGTGCCTTCCGGGTAATCCGGCTCCAGTACGGCGCTCGGAACCGGCGCGGCAGGGGCTGCAGCGGCAGGGGCCGCGGCGGGCGCGGCTGCCGGGGCAGGGGCTTCGGCGGGGGCGGCGCTCAGCGCGGCCTCAACATCCTCACCTTCCTCAACCAGGATCGCGATCGGTGCGTTCACCGCCACGCCCTCGGTGCCTTCGGCCACGAGCAGCTTGCCAACGATTCCCTCGTCGACCGCTTCAAACTCCATGGTTGCCTTGTCGGTCTCGATCTCGGCCATGATGTCGCCGGAAGACACGGTGTCGCCTTCCTTGATCAGCCAGCGCGCCAGGGTGCCTTCCTCCATGGTCGGCGACAGCGCGGGCATCAGAATCTCGGTTGCCATTCGTCTTTTCTCCGTACTGTCTGTGGCTTACGCGTCGGCGTAGATGTCGGTCCAGAGCTCTTCGAGCGCGGGCTCGGGGCTCTGCTTGGAGAATTCGGCGGATTCGTTGACGATATCCTTGATCTCCTTGTCGACCGCTTTCAGCTCTTCTTCCGTCGCATGTTTGCCCGTCAGCAGCAGCTGGCGCACGCCCTCGATCGGGTCGCGCTCTTCGCGCATCTTCTGAACTTCTTCGCGCGTGCGGTACTTGGCCGGGTCCGACATGGAGTGGCCACGATAGCGATAGGTCTTTACCTCGAGGATGTAGGGACCCTTGCCGGCGCGGCAATGCGCGACCGCCTTCTCGGAGGCGGCCTTCACGGCCAGCACATCCATCCCGTCAACCTCTTCGCCGGGAATCCCAAAGGCTTCGCCGCGCTTGTAGATCTCCTGGGAGGAGGTCGAGCGCTGCTGCGCCGTGCCCATCGCGTATTGGTTGTTCTCGATGACGAAAATCACCGGAAGATCCCAGATCGCGGCCATGTTGAAGGTCTCGTAAACCTGGCCCTGGTTGGCCGCGCCATCGCCGAAATAGGTGAAGGTCACGCGCTGGTTGTCATTATACTTGTCGGCGAAGGCGAGACCGGCGCCGAGCGGCACCTGCGCGCCGACGATGCCGTGGCCACCATAGAAATGCTTCTCCTTGGAGAACATGTGCATCGAGCCGCCCTTGCCGCGCGAGTAGCCGCCCTCGCGGCCCGTCAGCTCGGCCATCACGCCCTTCGGATCCATGCCGCAAGCGAGCATGTGACCGTGGTCGCGATAGGAGGTGATGCGCTTGTCGCCCTCTTCGGTCGCGGCTTCGAGCCCGACCACGACGGCCTCCTGGCCGATATAGAGGTGACAGAAGCCGCCAATCAACCCCATCCCGTAAAGCTGTCCGGCTTTCTCCTCGAAACGCCGGATCATCAACATGTCCCGATAGTAGCCGAGCAGCTCCTCCTTGGAGACATTCGGTTTCTTGGTGGTCCGTCGCGCTGCCATCCGCAGGGCCTCCCTCGCCAAAGAATAGTTTAACGTTGAATTACATCTAGCAGAGGCGCGCGCGCAACGCACAGGAAAAACGTATCGCATGTGCGGGGAATCCGCTTTTCAACCCCGAAAAGCCGTCATGCGCCTGGTGGGACGCTCGCACGCCTTTTTGCATGGCTCGACCTTGTGACCCTGCGTCAGTTTTGCGGTAGACTTGGGGGTATAGGCAGGCATTCCGACAAGATTCGTATTTCGAACACCAATTTTTTTACGCGGAGGATAGACCATGCATGCGATTCTTCATGACCTTCGGCTTGCGGGGACGGCGCCCTCGACCGATTTCAATCTCCTTGTGAACCAGACGACCCAACTCGTCAGCGCTCTGGCGCGGCTGAGGCAATACGCGTTGGCGCAGAGCGGGCCGATTACACTCGACATCATGTGCCACGGCTTCGAAAGCCATAACGATTTTGTGCACCAGCGCACGGTGCTGGACGGGATCGGCGGGGGCGGGCTACAGCTCTGCCGCGAGAACCTGCGTCATCTCAATGTCCAGCATTTCGGCGAGTTGGACTCGGTGGTCTCGACCATCACCGTCTATGCCTGCAGCGCCGCGGAAACGGCTCCGGGCTATGAAGGCACAAGCCGGGACGGCCAAAGATTGTTCCAGGAAATGGCCCACTATACCAATGCACGGATTCGCGCTGCCGACGCCACGCAATGGTACTGGCGGCGGCGGAGGGCCATTGTTGCGGGCGGGGTGATCGATTTCGCCGGTTGGGACGGAAATCTATACGAGTTCAGCCCGGATGGAACCGTGATGATGGTGGAGTCGCACGCACTCGGCGCGCCGCGCTGATACGTTCGCCAGGGGAACGCAGGGCTAGCGAATGACGATCTCGTCCACGCGGATCAGGCCCAGCACATCGCGGGCCTGCTGGTCCAGCAGGTCGAGGTCGAGATAGTCCTCGGAGAGGCGGTGCGTCTTGTTGCGCATCCCTGCCACGGCAAGCTCCAGCTCCGCGCGTTCGGCTTCCAGTGTCCGGGTCTCCGCCTCGATCTCGATCCGGCGGAACAGACCATAGTCGCCCTGCACGGCGGCGAACGTGAAATACATCGCCAACAACATGAAACCTGTCAGGAAAACGGCGGAATTTACCGCCGGATGCGAATTGGAATTGCCCATACTCTGCCTCAGGGCCGCCTCGTGAACCGGGCGGCGTTGAGGACACCTTGCCACAATCGGTACGACAAGCGAAACCGTCACTTGGTTTCGCTTGCCACCAGCAGGGCAGAAGTGAGTCGCCGCTGCAACACCTCGCCAGTGCCTGTCGCCCGGTGCCGCGCGATCCTCCCGGTTCCCGCGGACACGACGCCCGAACGGACGCCCGGTCGACCCCGCTTTCGGATCAGGTCCGAACGTCCGGTCCGTCACGGCCCGTACGTTCGGAAATCCCGGCGATTGCATCTGCCGCAGCGATGATCTCGGCCAGCGCCTCCTGCGGATCACGGTTCATCGCGGCCGGGTCTTCGCAGACATCTTCGAGATAAACCCGAAGCGTCGCGCCGACCGTGCCAGTGCCCGAGAGCCGGAAGACAGCGCGCCCGCCGCCTTCGAAGCCGATCCGAATGCCCTGTCCGGCCGAATGCGAGCCGTCCACCGGGTCGTCATAGGCAAACTCATCCGCGCTCGCGACGGTCTTGCCGGCGAATACCTTGCCCGGCAACGTGTCGAACTGCGCCCGCATCGCGTCCATCAGCCCTTCGGCGGCGGTGGCGTCCACGCCCTCGTAGTCATGGCGCGAATAGTAGTTGCGGCCGAATTCGCCCCAATGGTCGTCGAGCATGGCCTGCACGGATTTCCCGTTCACAGCCAATATGTTGAGCCAGAGAAGCACGGCCCACAGGCCGTCTTTCTCCCGAACGTGATCGGACCCCGTCCCGGCGCTCTCCTCGCCGCAAAGCGTGGCGCGGCCGGCATCCAGAAGGTTGCCGAAGAATTTCCAACCCGTTGGCGTCTCGTAGCAATCCATGCCGCGCGCGGCTGCGACGCGGTCCACAGCGCCCGAGGTCGGCATAGAGCGTGCCACGCCCGCCAGCCCCTTGGCATAGCCCGGGGCCAGATGCGCATTCGCCGCCAGCACGGCCAGCGAATCCGAGGGCGTCACGTAGGCGCCCCGGCCGACGACCATGTTGCGGTCGCCATCGCCATCGGACGCCGCGCCGAAATCGGGCGCATCCTCGGCAAACATCGCGTCCATCAGCTCTTTCGCCCAGATTGGGTTGGGATCCGGGTGCCCGCCGCCGAAATCGGGGGAGGGGGTGCCATTCACCACCGTGCCCCGCGGCGCGCCGAGGCGGCCTTCGAGGATCTCGGTCGCGTAAGGCCCGGTCACGGCATGCATCGCATCGAACCGGATGCGGAAGCCGGTGTCGATGAGCCTCGCGATTGCGTCGAAATCGAACAGCTCCTCCATCAGCGCGGCGTAATCGGCAACGGGGTCGACCACCTCGACATCCATGTCGCCCATCTTCGACAGACCGAGCGTGGACAGGTCCGCATCGTCGCATTCGAGCGTGTCATAGGAGCTGATCTGCTTGGTCGCGGCAAAGATCCGGTCCGTCACCTCTTCGGGCGCCGGTCCACCATTGGGGGTGTTGAACTTGACGCCAAAATCCTCGTCCGGACCGCCGGGATTGTGGCTCGCGGACATGATGATGCCGCCATCGGTTTCGCGGATACGGATCAGGTTGGAGGCGGCCGGGGTCGACAGGATCGCGTCCTGTCCCACGATCACCTTCGCGCAGCCCTGCGCCGCCGCCATGCGCAGGATCACCTGCGCGGCGTGATCGTTGAAATAGCGCCCGTCGCCGCCCAATACGAGCGTCTTGCCGGCGACGCCGCCAATGCCGTTCAGGATCGACTGGATGAAATTCTCCAGGAAATGCGGCTTCATATAGACATTGGTCTTCTTGCGCAGCCCCGAGGTCCCGGGCTTCTGCCCCTCGATCGGCTGTGTCTGAACCGTAATGCGTTCCATGGCTCACTCCCTTCGGCCGGATTCTTTCATGATTTGAGCGGAGCGCAGCACGGCCTCGTGCCGGCCAAGCTCCGAGACACCGACCGGAAGACGGCGGCGCCAATTGGGATGGGTGTCGACCGTGCCCGGCAGGTTGTCCTGCTCGACCACGCCGAGGATATCGGCAAGTTGCAACGCCACGAGCCGGCTCTTCACCGAGCCGACGAAACGGTGCAGTGCATCGGCACTGCCATCCTCCGTGCCGGCCAGCCGGTCGAACCCCGCAACTTCGCTGCGCCGCCAGTCCAGCGCGTTGGGATAATCCGCATCGTCCAGGTAGCCCAGCTCATGCCGGATCTCGACATCCCGCGCGGCGCGCCAGCCTGCCCAGACCGGCACATCATGGCTGCCAAACGAGGCCAGCGCGGCCTCCGTGTAGTCTTCGGGGGGGCGGAATTCGGCATGGTTGGGCTGCTCGAACATGCACAGCCGACAGCCAAGCAGGCCAGACCGGCTCATCGCCTCCTGCAACCCGTCCGGCACATTGCCCAGATCCTCGCCGATCACCACAGCGCCGGCCCGAGCCGCTTCGATACGGACCACTGCCAGCATCGCTTCGCGCGGCATCACCACATAGGTTCCCGGTGCATCCGTCTCGGTCGGCACCCAGAAGGCGCGTTCGAACCCGAGCACATGGTCAATCCGCAGGAGCTTGGCAAAGCGCATCTGCCGCCGCAGCGTCTCGGCCAGCGGGCGGAAATGCATCGTCGCCAGCGCATGCGGGTTGAAGGGCGCCAGCGCCCAGACCTGCCCGTCGGGCGAAAAAGCATCCGGCGGCGCGCCCAGCGACACGCCGGGCGCAAAGACCGCCCCGTCGGACCATGTCTCCGCTCCATGCGGATGGGTGCCCACGGCGAGGTCGAGATAGAGACCGTAGCGCATCCCTTCGACCGCAGCGGCCTCGGAAACGGCGGCGAGCTGTTCCTCGGCCTGCCATTGCAACCATGAATGGAAGCGGATCGCCCGCGGGTTGGCCTCGCGGAAATCCACCACGGCGGGCGAAAAGGCGTCCTGCAGTTCGGCGTCCCAGTGCAGCCAGTACGGACCATGCAGATCAGAAAGCGCCTGATGCGTCGCGAACCGGTCCAGCGAGCCGCCCTCCGCCTCCATCCAGGCGTCGAAACCGGCATCGCCCCCCCTCGCTTCGAAGGCGTCAAAGGCCGTTTCGAGTGCGGCGCGATGGGCCGGGACGATCTCCGGATAGTCGATCAACGTGTCGGAAGCGGTCGGGCGCGCGTCGCCCAACCCGATATGCATGGTCGCCAGCCGTCGCCGATGCGACGGAGAATAGGGGCTGAAGGCGTTGCGGTCGGTCGGGAACCCGGCATGGACAGGGTTCAGTCCGACGAAGCTCGCGCCGACCCGGCCAAGCGCCGTGACCGCCTGTTTCAGATCGTGATAATCGCCCAAACCGCCTTCCTCTTCGATGCGCAGCCCGTAGAGCGGCAGCGTGATACCCCAGCCCGGCGGTGGCAGTTCGAGATGCGGCGGCGCGACGAGCAGCGTCGTCTCCTCGCCATCGAGCGAGAGCACATGGATGCCGATGGGAAGCGGGGGCAGGGTCACCTCTGTGCCCGCCGGCAGCACCGGCTCGGGTCCGGCGGGCAGCGTTTCCGTCTCGCCGTCCTCCCGGATCAACCGGATCGCCTCGGCCGGCGCTTCGAGCACCGCCTTCGCCTCGGCTTCCGGTTCCAGGATCATCCAGCGGGGCAGGGCGCGCCGGGACAGCTCCTCGCGCAACCGGGCCAATGTCTCCTCGACCTCCGCGTCGGTGCCGACCGCGAAGCCCATCGCATCCAACAGAGCCGTGTCGGTGGCCGCGCCAGTGGTCCGGAGCGTGCCTTTCTGGTCCCAGTAATCGTCGTAAATACCAGCGAGATGCGCCAACTCGCGCAGCGCACCGCTCATAGGAGCGATTCCAGTACGAAAATGGCGACTGTCTGGGCTTCCACGCTGACCTCCAGCTTTCTCACCGGGATCTCTCCGCGACCCGGGTCTGCCGTGTCGATCGACCAGAGCCAGCGCGTGTCCTTGGGAGGGATGGGCAGGCGCACCTTGGAGGCACCGCCCGCGTTGAAGACGGCAAAGACCGCGTTCTCGGTCGCGGCGAAGATCGGCGTGCCGGAGGCGGTGCGCATCTCGACGCAGACCAGCTTCAGCCCCGGATCGACCCAATCCGGCGTCGTCATCGGCTTGCCGTCAGGACGCCACCAGAACAGGTCTTCGCGCCCGTCAATGCGACGCTCGCGGCTGTGCAGGAAGACCTTCTGGCGCAGGATGGGGTGTTCGCGGCGGAACTTGATCATCTCCGCCGTGAACTCCATCATTTCCATGTCGGCGTTTTCCCAGTCGATCCAGGAGGTCTCGTTATCCTGCGCATAGGCGTTGTTGTTGCCGTTCTGGCTGTTCGACAGCTCGTCGCCAGCCAGCAGCATTGGCGTGCCCTGGCTCATCATCAGCGTGGCGATCATCGCCCGTTTGCGCCGGTTGCGCGCCTCGGTGACCTTGGGATCGTCGGTCGGGCCTTCCCAGCCGAAATTGTCGGAATAATTCTCCGAATGGCCGTCGCGATTGTCCTCGCCATTGGCCAGGTTGTGCTTGCCGTTATAGCTGACCGTGTCCTGCAGGGTGAAACCGTCATGCGCGGTGATCAGGTTGACGCTCGCCGTGGCCGGGCGCCCCGAATGGTCGAACTCCGCCGCCGAACCGGTCAGCCGGCCGGCGAGATCGGGCGCGCGGCCGGCATCGCCACGCCAGAACCGGCGAATGCCGTCGCGGAAACGGTCGTTCCACTCGAGGAAGGGGGCGGGGAAGCCGCCGAGCCGGTAGCCGCCAGGGCCGACGTCCCAGGGCTCCGCAATCAGCTTGACCTGCGTCAGCACCGGGTCCTGGCGGATCGCGTCGAAGAAGCTCGCGCCGGCGTCGAAGCCGTAATCCGTGCGCCCCAGCGTCGAGCAGAGGTCGAAGCGGAAGCCGTCCACATGCATGACCTGCACCCAGTAGCGCAAGCTGTCCATCACCATGCGCAGCACCATCGGGTGGTCGAGATTGAGCGTGTTCCCGGTGCCGGTATCGTTGATGTAGTAACGCTTGTCCTGAATCAGGCGGTAATAGGAGCGGTTGTCGAGGCCGCGGAAGCTCAACGTCGGGCCGAGCTCGTTGCCCTCGCAGGTGTGGTTGTAGACCACGTCGAGAATGACCTCGATCCCGGCATGGTGCAGCCGCGCCACCATCTGCTGGAATTCGCTGATCTTGCCCTCGGAGAGATAGCGCGGATCCGGCGCGAAGAAGCCAAGTGTCTGGTATCCCCAGTAATTCTCCAGTCCCTTGTCGAAGAGGAACCGGTCGGTCAGGAAGCTGTGGACGGGCAGAAGCTCGATGGCGGTGATGCCGAGCTTGGTGAAATAATCCAGCATCGTGTCCGTCGCCAGCCCGAGGAAACAGCCCTCCGGCGCCACATCCGGATGGAGCTGGGTCAGCCCCTTCACATGGGCTTCATAGATGATCGTGTCGGCAATGGGCGTGCGCGGGTGATTGTCATAACCCCAGGAGAAAGCCGTGTCCTCGACCACGCAGCGCGGCATGTAAGGCGCGGAATCGCGAGTGTCGAAGCTGAGGTCGCGCGCATTGGAGCCGATTTGGTAGCCCATCAGCGCGTCATGCCAGACCGGCTTGCCCGTCAGCCGCTTGGCATAAGGGTCCAGCAGCAGCTTGTTGGGGTTGAACCGATGTCCTTCGTCCGGCCGGTAGGGGCCGTGAGCGCGCAGCCCGTAGAACTGTCCCGGGCGCAGGCCCGAGATATAGCCAAACCAGACATCGCCGTCGCGCTCCGGCAGCCGCAGCCGCTGGGTCTCGGTCTTGCCATCCGAAGAGAACAGGCAGACCTCCATCGCGGTCGCATGTTGAGAGAAGACGGCGAAATTAACGCCGTCTCCATCAAAGGTCGCGCCGAGCGGTGCCGGGCGGCCGGCCGAAATCACGAATTCCGGGTGTCTCACGAGGTCCTCGCCGCAGCCTTGTAAAGTGCCGCATATTCGGCCGCCGAGACCTCCCATCCGACGGGGTGTTTCATTCCGTTGCGCTGGATCTGTTGGTAGAGCTTTGGCTCGTCCCAGATATCGCACAGCTCGTTCAGTGCGGCCACCAGCGCATCGCCCGACCCGGGCGCGTGTTGAAGGCCGGTGGCGACCTTGCCAATCTTCGTGGCCACCGTCAACGGAATGATCGTGTCGGCCAACCCGCCGGTTTTCGCGACGACCGGCACCGTGCCATAGCGTAGCCCGTAAAGCTGGGTCAGCCCGCAAGGTTCGAAGCGCGATGGCACGAGAATGGCGTCGCCACCGGCGATGATCCGATGGCTGAGCGGCTCGTCATAGCCGATGCGCACCGCAACCTGGCCTGGGTTCTCCGCTGCGGCCTCGAGGAATCTCTCCTCGAAATACGCGTTGCCGGAGCCGAGCAGGCAAAGCTGGCCGCCGCGTGCGATCAAGCGGGGCAGGGCCTGCAGCAACAGGTCCATCCCCTTCTGATCCGTCAGCCGCGAGACCACGACGCAGAGCGGCCCGCCCTCCGGGTCCAGCCGCATCTCCTCGCAGAGTGCCGCGCGCGCCTTGGCCTTGCCGCGCAGGACCTTGTAGCTCTCGATATGGGTATCGGTCGCCGGGTCCCAGTAATCGGTGTCTATGCCATTGAGAATGCCGGTGAAATTCTCGCCCTTGAATTGCAGGGTGCCGTCGAACCCCATGCCGAATTCGGGCGTCTTCAGTTCCTCGGCATAGGTCGGCGAAACGGTGTTGACCTTGTCGGCATAGGCGATGCCCGCCTTCAGCGCCGAGATCCGGCCGTAGAATTCGAACCCGCCAGCGTTGTAGCCCTCCATCGGCAGGCGAAGCCGATGGACCATGTCGGCGCCGGCCGTGCCGGTGAAGGCGATATTGTGGATCGTCATCACCGAGCCGACCGTATGCGACGCGCCGAGACGCTGCATGTAAACCGGCGTCAGCCCGCCCTGCCAGTCATGCGCATGCACGACATCCGGCTTCCAGCCATGGATCTGGCCTTCATTGGCCAGCCGTGCGCCGATCCAGCAAAGCGCCGCGAAGCGCTCCGGGTTGTCCCACCAGTCGAAACCGTCCGGCGCCGCGTAGGGGCCGCCATCGCGGTAGTAAAGATGAGAGGCGTCAAGAACATAAAGCTCAAGCTCGCCGATCTTGCCGAAGAGAACCTGGACGGGACCTCCGAAGAGGTCCCCGTCCGTCATCACCTGCCGTCCCTCGCCAAGCGCCTTGAGGATCTTGGGGTAGCCCGGCACCAGCGTGCGCATTTCCACGCCAACGCCTTTCAAGGCTGCCGGCAGGGCGCCGGCAACATCAGCCAGCCCGCCCGTCTTGATCAGCGGGGCGATTTCCGAGGCAACGGAGAGGACTTTCATGACAGCGCGGCTTCCCTTCTGTCGAGCATGTCCTGGGTGATCAGCGTGATTCCCTTCTCGGAGACGCGGAACCACTTCGCGTCTTCCGTGGGATCTTCGCCCACGATCAGCCCTTCAGGGACAGTCACGCCACGGTCGATCACTGCATTGGTCAGCCGCGCATGGCGGGCAACTGTCGCATAGGGCAGCACGACCGAATGGTCGAGCACCGCGTAGGAATTGGTGTTCACCATGGTTCCCAGCAGCGAGTTGCGAATTTCCGTACCGGAGACGATGCAGCCGCCCGAGATCATCGAGGAAATGGCCATGCCGCGCCGGTTTTCCTCGTCATGGATGAATTTCGCCGGCGGCACCGATTCCGAATAAGTCCAGATCGGCCAGTCCTGATCCCAGAGATTGAGCTCCGGGGTGAAATCGGTCAGGTCGATATTGGCCTTCCAGAAAGCATCCACCGTTCCAACGTCGCGCCAATAGGCCGGGCCGGCCGGGTCGGACTTGACGCAACTGTCGGAGAAGCGATGCGCCACCGCCTTGCCGTTCTTGACGATATGCGGGATCAGGTCATGACCGAAATCATGGCTGGAATTGGTGTCCTTGGCGTCTTCGAGCAGCAACTCCCGCAGGAATTTCCAGCTGAAGACATAGATTCCCATCGAGGCCAGCGTCACGTTCGGATCGTCGGGCGTGCCGGGCGGATCCTCGGGCTTTTCCATGAAGTCGATGATACGGGAACTCGCGTCCACATCCATCACACCAAAGGCCGACGCCTCTTCGCGCGGCACGGTCAGGCAGCCGATGGTCACATCCGCGCCGGCCTCCACATGCTGCTCCAGCATCATCTCGTAATCCATCTTGTAGATGTGATCGCCGGCGAGGATGACGATGTATTCGATGTGATAGCTGTCGATGATGTCGATATTCTGGTGCACGGCATCGGCGGTTCCGACATACCAGTTCTCGCCGCCCATCCGCTGGCTGGCGGGCAGGATGTCGAGGAACTCGTTGCGCTCGGCGCGGAAGAAGCCCCAGCCGCGCTGGCAGTGGCGGATCAGCGAATGCGCCTTGTATTGCGTGGCAATCGCCATCTTCCGGATGCCGGAATTGAGCGCGTTGGACAGCGCGAAATCGATGATCCGCACCTTGCCGCCGAAATAGACGGCGGGCTTGGCGCGGGTGTCGGTCAGTTCCTTCAGACGGCTGCCGCGGCCGCCGGCCAGCACGAAGGCCATCGCCCTCGAGGAAAGTCTCACGTGAGAGTTCGGCATGGTGTGGTTCTCCTCCTGATGGTCCTGTCGTCAGTCGCTTTCGCGCACCAAGATGACGGTTGAAAGCGGCGGCAGCGTCACGGGCGACGAATAGTCCTGCCCGTGCCATGGCGTCTCCTCCGCCGTGACGCCATTCATGTCGCCACGTCCCTCGCCGCCATATTCCTTGGCATCCGTGTTGATCGCCGTCCGCCACTTGCCCGATGACGGCAGCCCGATCCGATAGCCGAAACGTTCAATGGGCGTGAAGTTGCAGGCCACCACGACTTCCGGATCCTCCGGCGCGCCGCGACGGATCCAGGCATAGACCGAGTTGTCCATGTCATTGGCTTCGAGCCACTCGAACCCGCCCGGCTCGCAATCCTTGCGATAGAGCCCGGGCGTGTCGCGATAGGTGAAGTTGAGATCACGGATGAGCTTCTGCACCCCGGCATGGGTGTAATACTCGGTCGCGGCCCAATCGAGCTGGTCATTGTTGTTCCACTCGGCCCATTGGGCGATCTCGTTGCCCATGAACAGCAGCTTCTTGCCCGGATGACCCCACATGAAGCCGTAAAAGGCGCGCAGATTGGCGAATTTCTCGCCTTCCAGCCCCGGCATCTTGTTGATCATCGAGCCCTTGCCGTGGACCACCTCGTCATGGCTGATCGGCAGGATGAAGTTCTCGCTGAAGGCATAGTGGATGCCGAAGGTCATCTGGTGGTGATGATGCCGGCGGTGGATCGGATCGCGCTCGATATAGTCGAGCGTGTCGTTCATCCAGCCCATGTTCCACTTGAAGCCAAAGCCCAGCCCCCCGGAATCGACCGGCTTGGACACGCCGGGGAAGGAGGTGCTCTCCTCGGCCGCCGTCATGATGCCCGGTACCTCGCCATAGCAGATCATGTTGGTCCGCTGCAGCAGGTCGATCGCTTCGAGATTTTCGCGCCCGCCATCCTTGTTGGGGACCCATTCGCCGGCTTCGCGGCTGTAGTCGCGATAGAGCATCGAGGCCACGGCATCGACCCGGAGCCCGTCGACGTGATATTCCTCCAGCCAGTAAAGTGCGTTGGAAATCAGGAAGTTGGCGACTTCGGTGCGGCCGAAATTGTAGATCAGGGTGTTCCAGTCCTGATGGAAACCTTCTTTCGGGTCCGCATGTTCGTAAAGGGCCGTTCCGTCGAACTGGCCGAGGCCGTGAACGTCGGTCGGGAAATGGCCGGGCACCCAGTCGAGGATGACGCCAAGCCCGGCCTGGTGCGCCGCTTCCACGAGGTCGCGGAATTCATGCGGCGGGCCGTGGCGGACGGTCGGGGCAAACAGGCCGATGGGCTGGTAACCCCAGGACCCGTCAAAGGGGAACTCGCTGATGGGCAGGAATTCGATATGGGTGAAGCCCATATCCTTGGCATAATCGACCAGCTCCACAGCCGCTTCCTGATAGGAAAGGGGGCGGTTGCCCTCGTCGACCTTGCGCTTCCAGCTTCCCAGATGCACCTCGTAGATCGAGACCGGCGCGTCATGCGCGTTCTTTTCGCGGCGGTGATGCATCCAGCCATCATCGTCCCAGCCATAGCCGGAGATGTCGCGCACCACGCTGGCCGTCGCCGGGGGATGTTCGGCGCCGAAGCCCACCGGGTCCGCCTTGGCGGCCATGAGCTGGCCCTGCGCGCCGATGATCTCGTATTTGTAGGGCGCGCCTTCGCCAATGCCGGGCAGGAAGATCTCCCAGACGCCTGTCGCGCCGCGCAGCCGCATCGGGTTGCGCCGCCCGTCCCAGGAATTGTAGTCGCACACGACAGACACCCGCTGCGCATTCGGCGCCCAGACCGCGAAATGCGTGCCCTGGACCCCCTGATGCTCCATCACATGCGCGCCCAGCACCTGCCAGATCCGCTGATGGGTGCCCTCGGCGAGCAGGTATTCGTCCATCTCGCCGATAACCGGGCCGAAACGATAGGGATCCTCGTTCTCCCAGGTCTCATCATTCGCATTCATGCCGCGCAGCCGATAGGATTCGCGTCCTGCGAGCTGGCCGCAGAAAACGCCGGGCACACCGTCGAAATGCGAGAGCGGGAACTCCTCATGCTCGGTGATCACCGTCATGTGGACCGCGCCGGGGTCATACACCGTGACCCAGACACTGCCATCCTCGGCCTCATGGGGACCGAGAATGGAGAACGGATCTCTCAAGGCGCCTGCTGCGATCTGCTGAGCCGTGTCGGGGCTCAGCGGCATTTGCGGGTATTTGGCTGGGGTATCGGTCATAATCTCAAGCTACTCCTGTAGACCCCATCCGCAAGCGCGGAATTTCATTCTGCGGCGAGATCGACCAGTGGGGCCGCCTCTACGTCCCAGACATCCTTCATGTAACCGCGAATGGTGCGGTCCGAGCTGAACCAGCCGGTGCGCGCGGTGTTGAGCACCGCCATGCGCGCCCAGTTCGCCTGGTCCTGGAAGGCCGTGTCCACCTCGCGCTGCGCACGCCAGTAGTCGGAGAAGTCCGAGCAGACCATGAAATAGTCATGATGGCAGAGGTTATCCGTGATCATGTGGTAGCGGCCCGGCTCATCGGGGCTGAAGCGGCCCGACCGGATCGCGTCCAATGCGCGGGCGAGGCGCGGATCGTCGGCAATGGCGCGGGCGGCGTGACCGGATTCGGCGCGGCGCTCCATGACCTCATCGGCGGTCATGCCGAAGAGGAAGAAGTTTTCCGGCTTCACCAGATCGCGGATCTCCACATTGGCGCCGTCCAGCGTGCCGATGGTCAGCGCGCCGTTGAGCGAGAACTTCATGTTGCCCGTGCCGGAGGCTTCCTTGCCGGCGGTCGAGATCTGCTCCGAGAGATCGGCGGCCGGGATCAGGCGCTCAGCGAGCGACACGTTGTAGTTCGGCGGGAAGACCACCTTGAGATAGCGCGAGGTCAGCGGATCGCTGTTCATCATCTTGGCCATGTCATTGGCCAGGTGCACCATTTCCTTGGCATAGGTGTAGTTCGGGAAGGCCTTGCCGCCGAATATCTTCACCCGCGGCACCCAGTCGGCGTTCGGATTGTCGCGAATTTCCAGCCAGTGGGCGATGGTCTCCAGCAGGTTCATGTGCTGGCGCTTGTATTCGTGGATCCGCTTGACCTGGATGTCGAAGATCGACTCAGGATCGACGCTCACCTCAAGGGTCTCGGCGATCCAGTTCGACAGGTCGACCTTGTTGGCGCGCTTGGCGGCCGAGAATTTCTCGACCCAGGCCGTGTCATCGGCGGAGGGCTCCAGCTTCAGCAGGTCCTCGGCGTGATCGACCCAGCTGTCGCCGATCGTGTCGGTGATGAGCCCGGCAAGACGCGGGTTGCAGGAGAGCAGCCAGCGGCGCGGCGTGACGCCATTGGTCTGGTTGACGATGCGGTCGGGGTGCAGCTCGTGCAGCTCCTTGAAGACGGTGGTCTTCTGTAGCTCGGTATGCAGCGCCGCGACGCCATTGACCTTATGGGCCATGATGAAGCCCAGCGTGCCCATATGGACCTTGCCGTCCTGGTGGGCGTTGACATGGTTGGTGCCGGTCTCGCGGCGATGCAGGTCGTCGATGCGGTCGATCAACTGCATGTGGCGCGGCAGCAGACGACCCATGCGGGCCTCGCCCCAGGTCTCCAGCGCCTCGGGCAGAAGCGTGTGGTTGGTGTAGGAGATCGTGTTGCGCGCAATGCCAACGGCCTCTTCGAAATCGATGCCGCGCTCGTCATGCAGGATGCGCACGAGTTCCGGGCCGGCAATCGCCGGGTGGGTGTCGTTGATCTGGATCGCGGCCTTCTTGGGCAGCAGGCGCAGATCGTCATACTCGCTCTCGAAGCGGCGAATGATGTCGCGGAGCGAGGCGGCGGTGTGGAAGAATTCCTGCTTGAGACGCAGCTCCTTGCCCTGATCGGTGTGATCGTCAGGGTAGAGCACGCGGGAAAGCGTGCGCGCCAGCGCTTCGGGCTCGGCGGCGGCGGCATACTCGCCCCGGTTGAACCGGGCGAGGTCGAAGCCATGCATCGGCCGGCCTTCCCAGAGGCGAAGCGTGTTGCCCCAGCGGCCTTTCCAGCCGATGACCGGCGTGTCATGCGCCATGGCGATGAGCATCTCGGAGGGGTACCAGTTGGCGCGGCTGCCGATCTCCTGCACATGGCCACCAAAGCCGATATCGATCGAGACTTCGGGGCGAACGAATTCCCAGGCATGGGTCTGGCTCAGCCAGTCTTCCGGCTCCTCGACCTGGCGGCCATCCTCGAAGCTCTGGCGGAAAAGGCCGTTTTCGTAGCGGATGCCGTAGCCCATGGCCGGCAGGCCCAGCGTTGCCTGGCTCTCCATGAAACAGGCCGCAAGACGGCCGAGGCCGCCATTGCCGAGCGCGGCATCGGGCTCGTCCTCGATGATCTCGTCCCAGGGCACGCCGAGTTGGCGCAGCGCATCCGTCACCGACTCCTCAAGGCGCATGTTGACGACGGCATCCTTCAGGAGCCGGCCGATCAGGAATTCCAGCGAGAGATAATACACCCGCTTGCGTTGCTCCGCATAAGCGCGCCGCGTCGCCTCGAACCAGCGATCCACGATCTTGTCACGCACGGCATAGGAGAGCGCCATGCGCCAGTCATAGATCTGCGCATGGGCGGCGTCCTTGCCCTGCGTATAGGTCAGGTGATGGAGAATGGCGGCTTTCATATCGGCGGAAGTCATGGTCGGCGTTCCTCGTCTGGGCCGCGGGGAGGGAGGGTGCGGCACGGAATTCTTCATTGGGGGTTATTGACGAGGTGCGGCAATGGCGCAAGCCCCGTCGCAGGCAACGTCCGGTCATGCCCGGTGGCGGCGACGCTTTTGCAACGGCGCAGGTAAACAAGGCGTTCAGAGCGAAGACCCCGGTCAGAACAAGGGCGGGAGCGGTTCAGTCGGGATGCTGCATTGCAGAATAAGAATAGGTATAATTCGAGATTGGGGCGGGGCGAGAAAGCCGTTCTGCGGAATTTGTAGACGCTTTGTGGACGGGAATGCGGCCTTTGGCCGTGATCCCGTGACCATTCGCTTTCAATGCAAATGCCTTCAAACGGCCCCCAATCCGCCAATGGACAAAGGCATCCTGCGCGGGGTTGCATCAGCTTTCGCCGCTAGATCCCGGTGAGCTTTCCATAGGCGCCAAGCGCGAAGAGCAAGGGCGCGCCGGGGCGGTGGGTGACCTGTTCGACCTGACCGAGGACGATGGTGTGATCGCCCGCGCCATGGGCGGCGAAATGGCGGCAGTCGAGCCGGGTCAGGCAGCCTTCGATCAGCGGGACGCCGGTCTCGGAGGCCGTCCAGTCAATCCCGTCGAAATCCTCTGCGCGTTCGGCAAACCGCTGCGAGACGTCCAATTGGCGGGCCTCCAGCACATGGATCGCGAAATCCTGCGCGCCTACGAAGGCGTCGTGGCGCGGCGACAGGATCGCCGGGCACCAGAGCACCAGCGCCGGATCGAGCGAAACGGAGGTGAAGCTGTTGGCGGTGAAGCCCAACGGACCGTCCGGACCGCGGCAGGTCACCACCGTGACACCGGTGGCAAAGGCGCCAAGCGCGGTGCGCAGGGCACGTTCGCGGCCGGGGCCGGGGGAGAAGCTCTCGGAATCCATCTGTTTCGTCCGTCTGGTTTCTGCGCGGCTCAAGGCACTTCATGGCCCAGGGCGGCAGTGTATAGCCCGTACCATGTCTCGCGGTCCATGTTGACCTTGAAAGCATCGGGGATGTGGCGAATGCGTTCCAGCTTGTTGGTCCCGATCACCGGCAGGATGCAGGCGGGATGCGCCAGCAGCCAGGCGACCGCGACCGCCATCGGCCCGACCCCGTCGCGCTCCGCGACCCGGTGCAGTTCTTCGTTCATCTGGCTGTGCCCGGAAGAGAGCATCGCGCCGCCAGCCAGCGGCGACCAGGCCATCGGCGCGATGCCGTGGCGTTGCAGCCAGGCCAGCTCGCCATTGGTCAGAGGCTGATGCGCCAGCAGCGAAATCTCGATCTGGTTGGTCGCCAGCCGCGTGTCCATCGCCGCCTGCAGCAGCTCCCAGTCATGCGGTTGGAAGTTCGACACGCCCACGGCGCGGATCTTGCCCGCGGCCACAGCCTCGTCCAGCGCGCGGCCCGTCTCGAACGGGTCCATCAGCGGGTCTGGCCGGTGCAGCAGGAAGAGGTCGATCCGCTCGACATGCATCTTGCGCAAGGAGCGGTCGATGGAGGCGGAGATATGGGCCGGCGAGGTGTCGTAATACTTCACGCTGCGGTCGGAAAACCTGCCGATCGGCGCGACGATATCGCATTTGGTCACGATCTCCATTTGCGCCCGCAGCGCCGGCGCGTCCTTCAGTGCCTTGCCGAGCAGCCCCTCGGTCTTGTAGCCGCCATAGATATCGGCCAGGTCGAAAGAGGTGATGCCCTGTTCAAGGCAGGTCTCGATCTTGGCCTGAACATGGGCCGGCGAGGTGTCGGTATCGTCGCTGAGCCGCCACATGCCATACACGATGCGGCTGAGGTCCAGCCCCACGCTGAGTTCCACCCGTTCCATGCGATATCCTTTCGCTGCCCCCATTGCCGATAGCGCGCGCCGCGCTCCATCTCAACCGCTTCCTGCCTGCTTTTCTCCGTGTCGGCGGATGGGCGCGGCCGTGCCGCACTGCCCTTTGCCCGCAATCCCCGATATTGGCGGTGGGAGAAGAACCAAGACGGGAGAGCGCCGATGTGTCGATGGGCAGCCTATGCCGGCCCCGAGATCTTTCTCGAAGAGGTGGTGAGCCGGCCGGGCCATTCGCTTGTTGCCCAGAGCCTCGAGGCGGCCAAATGCCCGACCCAGACCAATGGCGACGGGTTCGGGCTGGCCTGGTATGACGCGCGCCCCGAGCCGGGGCTCTATCGCGACATTTATCCGGCCTGGTCGGACCCGAACCTGCGGGCGATCTGCGAACAGGTCCGCTCCGGGCTCTTCCTCGCCCATGTCCGCGCCTCGACCGGAACCGCGACCAGCCGCAACAATTGCCACCCCTTTGCCGTGGGCCACTGGAGCTTCATGCATAACGGCCAGGTGGGCGGTTTCGAGGGCTTCCGCAAGCAGGCGGACATGCTGATCCCGGACTCGCTCTACGCGCATCGCAAGGGCGCTACGGACAGCGAGGTGCTGTTCCTTTTGGCTTTGGCCGAAGGGCTGGAAGAGGCGCCGGTCGCCGCGATGGAACGGGCGGTGGGGCAGTTGGAGGCGCTGTCTCGGGCACATGGCGACGGGCCGCATATGCGCTTCTCGGCGGCTTATAGTGACGGCGACGCGCTCTATGCGGTGCGGTATTCCTCCGACGAGACGGCCCCGACGCTCTTCTATCGCTATTCCGAGACCCGCGCCGGTTTCGCCGTGGTGTCCGAGCCTCTGGAAGTGGATGAGAGCGGCTGGCGAGAGGTGCCGGCGGGGCAGGCGGTGCGCTTCGGACGGGACGGAGCCGTCGAGACCTGGGCGTTCCGGCCCGCGTGATCGGTGGGCGGGACGCGTTGCGCTCCGTGCCATTCAGCGCCTGTGGCGAACCTCACTCCGCCGGCGCGCGACGGCGCAAGACCGCGAAGATCGTCTCGTTGCCGGGTTCGGGGTGGCGCGGAATCATCAGCGACAGCGCCAAAGAGCCACAGGCCATGCAGGCGGCCAGCACGAAGACCAGCGCCGGCGATGTCAGCCAGAGATAGCCGAGCGCGGCCGGAAGGAAGACGGCGGCGATATGGTTGATCGTGAAGGCGACAGCGGCGGTGGGGGCCATGTCGGCCGGATCGCCAATCTTCTGGAAATAGGTCTTCAGCGCTAGCGCCAGGCCGAAGAAGATATGGTCCAGCACATAGAGCGCGGCTGCCAGCGTCACGCCCCAGCCAAACATGTAGATGCCGCCATAGGCGGTGAAGATCAGTGCCAGCCCGGTATATTCGAAGATCAGCGCCCGGCGTTCGCCAAAGCGACCGACCGCCCAGCCAAAGATTGGCGCCATGGCCATGTTGGCGACCAGTGTGATCAGGAAAAGTGACGCGATTTCATGCACTTCAAATCCGAACTTCTCCACCATCATGAAGCCCGCAAAGACGACAAAGATCTGCCGCCGCGCGCCGGCCATGAATTGCAGCGCGTAGTAGAGCCAGTAGCGGCGGCGCAGAACGAATTTCTTCACCTGCGGCGTCGGGCTTTCGAATTGCGGGTAGAGGAACAGACACAGCACCGCCACGCAGGCCGTGAACAGACCGGCGGTCATGTAGACGCTGTTATAATCGAGATCGAAGGCCTTCCAGGTCGAGACGATCAGCCCATAGGCGACCAGCGTCGCCGCCGAGCCCGTGGCCAGCATCCAGCCGAGCACTTTCGGCGCGCGGTCCTTCGGGATCCATTGCAGCTGTAGCGACTGGTTGACGGTCTCGTAATAGTGAAAGCCGATCGAGCTGAGCATGGTGATGGTCAGGATGCCGCCCAGGCTCGGGAACCAGGCGGTGAGCGCCGTGGCCACCCCCAGCAGCGCCAGCGATATGAGCCCCAGCACCTGTTCCCGCATGATACGGATCAACGCGATGACGAAAATGGCGAGGAAGCCAGGAATCTCGCGCACCGTGTGCAGCCAGCCGATATCCGATCCGTCGAAATCCGCCACCTCGATGACGAAATTGTTCAGCAATGCAGACCATGTGGCGAAGGCCACCGGCATGGCGGCGGCCATGACGAAGAGAAGCGTGATCGGCCGGCGCCAGAAGGGCAGTGCCTGAGCTTGAGCGAGAGAAACCGTTTTCATGCCTCGCCCATAGACCCGCTCTGCCCTCTTGGAAAGCGAAATGGGCGTGCATCCGCGCAGGGCAGGGCTGCGGTGCGCGGGGCTGATCTGGATCAAGGCGACGCGCCTTACCTTGCGCCAGTTTATATGGCAAATTCGGAATATAACGCGCGCATGGGGACAAGATGGATATTCTGGGAATCGTCGAACGGATCGGCGAGGCGCCGAGCGCGGCGCTGTTCGGTCTGGTCACGGGCATGCTGTTCGGCATCGCCGCACAGCGGTCGAATTTCTGCCTGCGGGCGGCAACGGTGGAATTCGCGCGTGGCGGGCTGGGACCGCGCATGTCGATCTGGTTGCTGACCTTCTCGACGGCGATGGTCTGGGTACAGGGCGCGCAGATGCTCGGCCTGATGCGGGCGGAAGATGCGCGAATGATGGCGGTGCCGGGGACATGGTCCGGCGCGGTGATTGGCGGGCTGATTTTCGGCGCTGGCATGGTGCTGGCGCGCGGCTGTTCGGGGCGCTTGCTGGTGCTGGCGGCGACGGGGAACCTGCGGTCCGTGGTCTCGGGGCTGGTCTTCGCCGTGGTGGCGCAGATGACGCTGGGCGGCTGGCTCGTGCCGGTGCGCGAGGCGCTGGCGGGGATCTGGATCACGCCGGGAGGGACCAATGTCGACCTGCTGGCGGCGCTGCACCTGCCACAGGCGACCGGTCTTGTGCTCGGTCTCGGGCTGGCGGTGCTGGCGCTCTACCTGTCGAAGAAGAACGATCTCGGGGTGATGAAGCTTTTCATGGCCTCGGGCGTGGGCTTTGCCGTGGCGGTTGGCTGGGTGCTGACCTACGGGCTGAGTCAGGTCGCCTTCGAACCTGTTCAGATCGAAAGCGCAACCTTTACAGGCCCTTCCGCCCATACGTTGATGTTCTTCCTGGTGCCGGACACGGTGTTGGAGTTTGACATCGGGCTGGTGCCCGGCGTCTTCCTCGGCGCGTTCATCGCGGCGGCCTGGGCGGGCGAGTTGAAGGCGCAGGGCTTCGAGGGGGCCGGCAATATGCAGCGCGCGATGATCGGCGCGGCGGCGATGGGCTTTGGCGGCATGCTGGCGGGCGGCTGCGCGATTGGCGCGGGCGTGACGGGAACGTCGATCTTCGTCGGTACGGCCTGGCTGGCGCTGACCTGCATGTGGATCGGCGCAGCACTCACGGATTACCTTGTCGACCAGAAGAGGGGCGCTGCGGTCACGGCTTGAACTTGCCCGGCTGCGGCAGTGTCGGTCCGGCTCATCCTCCAGCGCGGGTATCTCGGGCGTCCACGTCCCGTTCTGTCGGGCAAATGATGCGACGCCCTCAGGCCGACCTGTCGAAGAACGGAGCGACGCGGGCGCGCACGAAATCCCAGACATTCGGCGCTCCGCGCTTTACCTTCGCGCCAACCCGGCTGTCGATCTGGTCCAGCGTCACGTCGTAGTCGATCCAGCTGCCGCCGCCGGAGGCATGGTTCTGCAGCAAGGGCTGTACCCGGTCGAGCGACTTGGCGAAAACTGCATCCGGGCTCTCGGCCGCCTCGAACTCGTCCCAGAGCGCGCGAAACATGGCCGCCTGCTCGGCGGGCAGCAATCCGAAAAGACGGTCGGCGGCGGCCTCTTCCTTGGCCGCCTGCTCGGCGGCATCATGGGCGAGATGGATCGGCATGTCGCCGGCATCGATCTCGACGATGTCATGAAGAAGCAGCATTTGCAGCACCCGGTCGATACGCACGTCCGGCCCGGCCTGGTCGGCCAGCACAAGCGCATACATGGCGATATGCCAGGAATGCTCGGCGGAGTTCTCGCGCCGGGAATTATCGCCGATGGGCGTTGCGCGGAGCACCCCCTTGAGGCGGTCGATCTCGTCGAGAAAGGCGAATTGGGCGGTCAGGCGATCTGTCATGGAGCCGCTCTACGCCGGGCTGAACAGTCTTGCAAGGCGCGCCGACGGCACGGCCCCGGGCGGGGGCAGCGGGCGGGGCGCCAGCCCTGGGACGTGTACGGGGTCCGGATGAGTCTATTCCTCTAGCGGAGCCCGGGCGCAGGCGCGCGCGCGTGTCGGGACAGGACCGGTTTGTGCCCGGCGCCCGGGCGTCGGGCGCGCTTCGTTGACCTCATCCGTCTTGCCGGTTCCGCACTTGCGTGGATCGGGTCCAATTCAGCCGATGTCATCCGCTAACAGCCGCAATAGGCAGCAAAGCCATAAATAATTGAGGAAATTTTTGTATACCTTCGCATACCATCTTTCCGCGGAGCCCCGATTGCGCTATGACGCGGCTCAGATCAACCACGGATTCGGAAAGGGACACCCATGACCAAGATCAAGGTGGACAACCCCATCGTCGAGATGGACGGAGACGAAATGACCCGGATCATCTGGGATTTCATCAAGCAGAAACTGATCCTGCCCTACCTGGATCTCGACCTGCTCTATTACGACCTCGGGATGGAGGAGCGCGACCGCACCGAGGACCAGATCACCATCGATGCGGCCGAGAAGACCAAGGAGATCGGCGTCGCGGTGAAATGCGCCACGATCACGCCGGACGAGGCGCGGGTCGAGGAGTTCGGGCTCAAGAAGATGTGGCGCTCGCCCAACGGGACGATCCGCAACATCCTCGGGGGCGTCGTCTTCCGCCAGCCGATCATCTGCCGCAACGTGCCCCGGCTCGTGCCGGGCTGGACGCGCCCCATCGTCATCGGTCGCCACGCCTTTGGCGACCAGTACAAGGCGACCGATTTCAAATTCCCCGGCTCGGGCAAGCTGACGATGAAATTCGTCGGCGACGATGGCACGGTGATCGAGGAAGAGGTCTACCAGGCGCCGTCTTCGGGCGTCTTCATGGGCATGTACAATCTCGACGACTCGATCCGCGATTTCGCCCGGGCCTCGTTCAATTACGGCCTGAAGATGGGCTGGCCGGTCTATTTGTCGACCAAGAACACCATCCTCAAGCAATATGACGGCCGGTTCCTGGAGCTGTTCCAGGAAGTGTTCGACGCGGAGTTTGCGCAAGCGTTCGAGGATGCGAAGATCTGGTACGAGCATCGCCTGATCGACGACATGGTCGCCTGTGCGATGAAGTGGAACGGTGGCTTCGTCTGGGCCTGCAAGAACTACGATGGCGACGTTCAGTCCGACACCGTGGCGCAGGGCTTCGGTTCGCTTGGCCTGATGGCCTCGCAGCTGATGACGCCGGATGGCAAGATCGTGGAGGCCGAGGCCGCCCACGGCACCGTGACGCGCCACTACCGCCAGCACCAGAAGGGCGAGCAGACCTCGACCAACTCGACGGCCTCGATCTTTGCCTGGACCGGCGGGCTGCATCACCGCGCCAAGCTCGACGAGAACGTGGCGCTTGCCTCCTTCGCCTCGACGCTGGAGCGGGTGGTTGTCGACACCATCGAGGCCGGTCACATGACCAAGGATCTCGCGCTGCTGGTCGGTCCGGAGCAGGGCTGGCACACGACGACCGGCTTCCTTGAAAAGATCGACGAGAACCTGAACAAGGCGCTCGCGCTCTGATCCACGCGCCTTTGGGCCATTTTCCGACCCGGTCTTCCCTTGGGAGGCCGGGTCGTTCTGTCTTGATACTGCCGCTTGCCGCTGTGCGGGTCTTTCAGTGACCGGGACGTGGACAGAGCTGCCCCGCGCCGCACACGCATTCATGGACGTGTCAAATCAGCGCTTAACGGCAATGTCGATTTCGGGCCAGTGAAGCAGGTCTGCACAGGAAAATGACCCACACGCCGAGACACATGGGCGTCCGGGCAGATGGGATGAGGTCGTGGAAGGAATACCGCCCGTGAGAGCTTGCCGAAGGTTGGCTAGCCTTCCGCCTCCTTCACCCGGCGTTCCAGATACAATCGCGCGCGGCGTTCGGACAGACGGATCCGGATGGAGGTGAGATAGGTCTCCTCCATCGTGGTCGAGGTCGCGCCGAGCTGCTTGGCGACCTCGTTGAGGATATCCTCATCCCCCAGTTTCTCGTAAGCGTCGATGGCATCTTTCGCCAGCGTATCCGCGAGATCTTCCAGAACACCCATTCTCGGCCTCAGCGCGTGTTTTCTGTGAGGCGGCGGCGCACATAGGTTTCGACATTGTCGAGCATCGGCTGCATGTACGGTTCCTTGAAGAAATGGTCCGCGCCGTCCATCTCCTCATGCGTGATGGTGATGCCCTTCTGCTCATGCAGCTTGCCCACAAGTGTCTGGGTATCCTTCGGCGGTGCAACACGATCTGCAGTGCCGTTGATGATCAGGCCCGAAGACGGGCAGGGGGCAAGGAAGGAGAAGTCATACATGTTCGCCGGCGGCGAGACCGAGATGAAGCCGGTGATCTCGGGGCGGCGCATCAGCAACTGCATGCCGATCCACGCTCCGAAAGAGAAACCGGCCACCCAGCAATGCTTGGCGTTCTGGTTCATCGACTGCAGGTAGTCGAGCGCGGAGGCGGCATCCGAGAGCTCGCCGATCCCCTGGTCGTATTCGCCCTGAGAGCGGCCGACACCACGGAAATTGAAGCGCAACACGGTGAAGCCCATGTTGTAGAATGTGTAATGCAGGTTGTAGACGACCTTGTTGTTCATCGTGCCGCCAAATTGCGGATGCGGATGCAGGATGATCGCGATAGGGGCGTCCTTTTCCTTTTGCGGGTGATAGCGGCCCTCAAGCCGCCCTTCGGGTCCGGGAAAGATCACCTCGGGCATGTTTTGCCTTTTTCCTTGTCGCGGGCCTGAGCCGGGGCTGTTGACCCTTTCGGTCAGGCAATCTAGATCGTCAATGAATGCCACTGCGTTACATGCACGGCTCGAGGCAGTTAAGCCTCCCTGCCGGTGGCGTCAAGTTTTGCGGGAGGTCGGGCGATGAAACTGAGCACCAAGGGGCGCTATGCGATGGTCGCGTTGACCGATCTCGCGCTGGTTCCGCACGAGAAACTCGTGACGCTGGCGGAGATATCGGAGCGTCAGGATATCTCGCTGCCCTATCTCGAACAGCTCTTCGTCAAGCTGCGCCGGGCCGGACTGGTGGAATCGGTCCGCGGACCGGGGGGCGGCTACCGGTTGGGGCGCGTCCCCGAGCAGATCCGCGTGGCGGAGGTGCTGGCGGCGGTCGATGAGACGGTGAGTGCGTTGCATACCGGAGCGGGCGCCAAGGGCGGGGTCTCGGGCAGCCGGGCGCAATCGCTCAACAACCGGCTCTGGGAAGGGCTGTCGGCCCATGTCTATGTCTATCTGCACCAGTCGCGGCTGTCGGATGTGGTGGCCAATGATCTGGCGCCTTGTCCCGCGGTTCCCTCGATATTCCAGGTCGAGGATGATCACAGCTGAGATTTGCACCGCCTGACGGCGGCAGGGTT
>NZ_JAWMPX010000027.1:0-67527 GCF_033101155.1 Tropicimonas sp. TH_r6 | reverse complement strand
CGGCTGCGGGAGTGTCGATGTCGAGATCCTCGACGGTCACTTCGTAGGCAATGCCCTGAACGGTAATCCGAAGGCGTTTCATTGGTCTTGTCCTCTCAGAATATTGGGGGTTTCACCACCGAGGGTGAGCCGGGTGGGACCCCAGGCTGTTCGAATGCGGCGACCGGCAAAGGTGTCTTTGCGGCCCTCCATGGGCCAGTCGGTCACGACATGGGAGGGCGCGGCGACGCGGGTAACCACGTAGCCGGGCCCGAAGACATCCGCCACTGCCGCGGAGATCGCGGCGAGGTGGTGCGGCGGCACGCCGGCGCGCGAGGCGACGGCGGCACGCGGCGGCACGGGAGCGGCCTCGGTCGGTTTTACTTCCTTCTTCTCGCGGGTGAAGAAGAAACCGACGCCGGCACACGCCCCCCAGATAGCAGCCAGAACCGACATCACGACTGCAAAGCCGGTGCCGATAATTGCCAGGGCATCAAGCATGGGAAACCTTTCCTTACAGCGGGATGTTGCCGTGTTTCTTCGGCGGACGGGTCTCACGCTTGGACATCAGGCCACGCAGGGCGAGCGCCACGGCCGAGCGGGTCTCGCGCGGCTGGATGACGTCATGGGCCATGAGTTCACCGGCAGCGAGATACGGCGTGGCGAATTCTTCGCGATATTCTGCGATGAGTTCCTTGGCCTTCTCGGCGGGGTTCTCGGCGTCCTTGATCTCTTTGCGATAGAGAATGTTGGAAGCCCCTTCCGCGCCCATCACGGCGATTTCCGCGGTCGGCCAGGCGATGACCCGGTCCGCGCCCATATCCTCGGAGCACATGGCCAGATACGCGCCGCCATAGGCCTTGCGCATGATGACCGTGATCTTCGGCACCGTGGCGGAAGCATAGGCAAAGAGCATTTTCGCGCCGTGGCGGATGATGCCCTGCTGCTCCTGCTTGACGCCAGGCAGGAAGCCGGGGACGTCGACCAGGGTGACGATCGGGATATTGTAGACGTTGCAGAAGCGCACGAAACGCGCCGCCTTGTCGGAGGCGTCGATGTCGAGCGTGCCGGCTTTCGCCATCGGCTGGTTGCCGACAAAGCCCACGACAATGCCGCCGATCCGGCCGAAGCCGATGACGATATTCTGCGCGAAGAGCTCCTGCACTTCGAGGAAGTCGGCGTCGTCCGCCATCTTCTTGATCACTTCACGCACATCGAAGGGCGACTTGGGATCTGCGGGGACCAGTTCGTCCATCGTCGGATCGTCGACAATCGAGAGATCGGCGGCCACATGGTGCGGCGGATCCTGCATGTTGTTGGACGGCAGGAACGAGAGCAACCGGTGGGCAAGGGCCACGGCATGCGCGTCGCTATCGGCGATGAAGTGGATGTTGCCGGAAATCGAGGCGTGTGCACGCGCGGAGCCGATCTCGTCCATCGTGGTGACTTCACCGGTGACCGAGCGGATCACTTCGGGGCCGCAGATGAACATCTGGGCGTGCTCGCGGGTCATGATGATGAAGTCGGTCAGGGCCGGCGAGTAGGCCGCGCCACCGGCGCAGGGGCCGGCGATGATGGAGATCTGGGGCACGACGCCCGAGAGCTGCACATTGCGGTAGAACACCTGGCCATACCCGGCCAGCGAGCCAACGCCTTCCTGGATCCGGGCTCCGCCCGAGTCATTGAAGCCGATGACCGGGATGCCGGCTTTCACGGCGTGATCGAGCGTGTGGCAGATCTTCTTGGAGTGAATTTCACCCAAAGAGCCGCCCACAACGCCGAAATCCTGGGAGAAGGCCGCAACGGGACGCCCGTCCACGAAGCCCGTGCCGACGACGACGCCGTCGGTCGGGATGTCCTTCTTGTCCATGCCGAAATGGCGGGTCCGGTGCTTGGCGTGCAGCCCGAATTCCTGGAATGTTCCTTTGGAGAAAAGCGCATCGAGACGCTCACGCGCCGTCAGCCGCCCCTTCGCATGTCGGTCATCGGCCTTTTTCTGGCCGCCACCTTCAAGCGCATGGGCGCGCCGTTTCTCCAACTCGTCCGCAAGTTTCTTGTCTATTGCCATGTTAGGACTGTTCTCCTAAGGCCGCGCCCCTTAGGGGGCATGAGGTTTCTTGACGACTGCCGGGGGCCTCCCCGCGGGCCGTGGCCCTGGCATTCGCAACACTTGAGATCGGGTGCAGCCTTCCGAGGGATGGCCAGGCTGACGCCCGACCGGCTGATCCCGGATCGTGGTCGTGCCCCGAACGGGCCGTGGGCCGGGCACGGACCTGCCACTGCCGGAACGGAATGCGCCTTGGCGCCGGTCGCTTTGCTTTGAAAGGTCAAATTCAAGAGCGTACCTTTTGTTTCCATTCCGAATAGCGGGTCTGCACTGACTGGCATCTGGCTTGTTCGGTTTACGGGCCGGATCGCGCGCGACAACACCACGTGTATCGTTTTAGCACAACCCGGACACAACGCCGCTGTTGCGGCCTCGATCGGAGCGTCACACGAAGTGCGCGTCCCGGTAGACGTGATCCACGAGATCCTCGCGCAGAAGGCACAGTTCGGAGAGTTTCTCGTCGCTGAGCGCCTCAAGATCCCGCAGTCGCGCGGCCTTCTCAGCCTTGTCCGTGCCCGGCAATTGCGAGGCATGAATATCGGAGAAGAAGCGAACCACGCGCAGCCGCGTGGCATCCGCGCAAGGGCGGGCACCAGGATCCTGAATCATCGTCATTTCCTCAGATTTGGGAAGGTTCCTTCCCATGATCCGGTGATAAGACAGGGGCGGCGGCCTCGCTATACGGATTGCCGCAATCCCGAGATGCGCTGTCGGCAAGGCGGTTTACGTAACCGCGAAGAAACGGGACCAGCCGCGCGGGGAGATCGGCGCGCCGGTGGGCCGAGGCCCGCCGACACGCCGAGGGAGGATTGATGGTTTTCAGGAGTGCGGCGGAAGATGGGACCGTCCGGCTGGCTTTTGCGATCGAGAGGCCGGGCTTTGCCACTCAAGCTCCCCGGCGCCGCGGAGCGCAGGGCAAGGGCTCGACCTGCGCGTCTTTCTTGCCGCGAGAGAGCAAACATCCGGTCAGCAAAACGGCGTCCCAAAGCATTCCGTCATGATCGCAAGGTTCGCTCTCTCCCTCCGAAACGGCGACGCCCCGCCCACTTTTCAGGGGGCGGGGCGTTAGCCTGGATGAGACCTGCCTCGTGTCTCTTCTTCTTGGTTATTTCTTCCCGGTCAGCGCTGCATATATGCGTTCACGTAACCGGCGCCCCGCACGGTCGACAGGGCCGACCGGGTCTGGGCGTCACTGGCGAATGGCCCGGCCTGAACCGCGCTCAAGGTCCGACCTGCCGATTTCACGTCAACCGCCCGTGCCGAGATCCCGCGCGCCTGCAACCGCTTCACAGCGCGCTCCGCCGCATCGGTCGAGCGGAAAGTTCCGACCTGCAGGTTGCGATGGTGCTCCGCGGTCGCGCTCTTGGAGGAGGCGCGATAGGTGCTGCCGGAAGAAGCCGGGACCTTGTAGCCCTTGATCTCCAGCCCGACTTCCACCGCCTGTGGGTCGACGAGCCGTGCCGGAACGTCCTCGGTCCAGATCCGGTTCATCTGCGCCCGGCCGGCAAGCGTGCGCTCGCCACGATTGGGATTGTGCCGCCCTGTACCGAACGCGTATTTATACCCCTTCGGCAAGGTCGGCAGGTCATAGACCGGCTGCGCGCCGGTAAGGTCCGACGCCGCGACGCGGAGCCCCGCATCGTTGTCGAGCCAGGCCTTGGCGCCCCAGATCGCATTTTCCGTGGTCATGGTTGGCCCGTCACCGCCCGCATCCGCCAGTCCAACCGTGCTCGAGCCGACTGCCGGGGGCACCGTCTGCACGTCGTCCGTTCCAATCGTCTTCGCTTGACCTGCTCCAGCGGCGACACTCAGCGCCAGCAGGGAACACGCCATTCCCCGCAACATCATGGTTACTCCCACATCATCTTGTGGGTGAACCATGGCGAGTCGGTGGAATCCTGTAAAGCGATTTTCAGGTCGCTCCGTCAAATGATTCGCAGTTTTCTCGCCCCGTCCTCACTTCGTGCCGAACATCCGGTCCCCGGCATCGCCAAGACCCGGCACGATATAGCCGTGATCGTTGAGATGGCTGTCCAGCGCTGCGGTGACGATCGGCACGTCCGGATGGGCCTCCTTCATGCGGGCAACACCCTCGGGAGCGGCCAGCAGGCAGAGGAAGCGGATATTGGTGGCGCCGGATTGCTTGAGCAGGTCGATTGCGGCGGCCGAGGAGTTGCCGGTTGCCAGCATCGGGTCGACCACGATCACGAGGCGGTCCTGCATCTCCGGCGGCACCTTGAAGTAATATTGCACCGGCTCCAGCGTCTCCGGATCGCGGTAAAGCCCGACGAAGCCGACCCGCGCACCGGGGATCAGCTCCAGGATACCGTCAAGCAGGCCATTGCCCGCCCGCAGGATCGAGATCAGCGCCATCTTCTTGCCGGCAAGCTTGGGCGACTGCATCTCCGTGATCGGCGTCTCGATAGTGACCTGCTCGGTATCGAGCTCGCGGGTGACCTCATAGGCGATGAGTTGGGAGATCTCGCGCAGCAACTGGCGGAACTTGTGGGTGGACGTGTCCTTGTCGCGCATGATCGTGAGCTTGTGTTGCACCAGCGGGTGATCGACGACTGTCAGGTGGTCATACATCGGCGTGTTCCAGTTTCTTCAGCAGGACGGATCGGGTCTCGGAATCGCAGAAGGCGGCCTCGGCGGCAACCCGGTTGAGCGCGGCAAAATCATCCTCCCCCCATCCGAAGGTCTCGGCAAGCCGCTCATATTCGTGGGTGAGCGTGGTGTGGAAGAAGGGAGGATCGTCGGTCGAGACCGTCACCTTGACGCCGGCCGCGCGCAGCTTCGCGATCGGATGCGAGGCCCAGTCCGGATAGACGCCGAGCGCGACATTCGAGCCCGGGCAGACCTCCAGCACGATTCCGCTCGCGGCAAGGTATTCAACGAGGGCCGGATCCTCGATAGCGCGCACGCCATGGCCGATGCGCTCCACGCCGAGATCCTCGATGCTCTCGCGCACACTGTCGGGGCCGCGCCATTCGCCGGCATGGTTGGTGAGCCGAAGCCCGGCTTCACGGGCGCAATCGAAGGCCCAGGTGAAATCGCGCGGATGGCCGTTATTCTCGTCGCCGCCCATGCCCAGCCCGACGATCCAGTCCCCGGCCGTCTCGGCCGCACACATGGCCGGTGCCTTGGCCCGTTCGGGGCCGAAATGGCGAATCGGGGTGACGATGCCCCGGAGAATGGGACCGCCCTGCGCTTCGATGGCGGCACTCGCCTCCTGGATCGCGGCGAGATACTCGCGCCAGGCGGCCAGGTCCCCGCCGCCGCAAAAATCAGGAGAGATGAAGGTTTCGGCATAGATAACGTCCTGCGCGGCGAGACCCTCGAGCACGGAGGTGGTCAGGCGGGCATAGTCCTCGGGCGTTTGGAGCACGGAGGTCGCGGCTTCGTAGACGCGCAGGAAATCGACGAAACCATCATAGGCATAGGAGCCGCTTTCATCGAAGATCGAGGAGAGGTCGACATTTTTCTCGGCAGCGAGGCTGCGGATGAAGGCGGGCTGCGCGGCGCCTTCGAGATGCAGGTGCAGCTCGATCCTGGGTGATGACGTCATTCAGGCCTGTCCGTTTCATTTGGTTTCGTTCGGGCGCCCGGCCCGGGTTTGCACGACAATAGCGCCAAAGGCCGGCGAGGGTAATGCTTGGCGCGGCATGTTTGAAGCGCGGACAATAGGGACGGTCGCTGAGGTCACACCGGGAACCGTGCCCGTCAACGCTCAGCCCAAGCATCCCCGATCGGCTCACCGCTCCTCTTCAACGAGCCACAATCGCCCGCAGACAGACCGTCGCGAACATCCCGGATCGCACCAGCCCTATACGCTGCCAAGAAAGCTGCGCCCCGGCCCGTAAGACGTCGCGCCCAGATAGGCAGCCACCGTGGCCGCGACATCGGCGAAGGCGACATTGCCCAAGCTCCCCTGCCCCGCGCCATGAACCAGCACCGGAACCCGCTCACGGGTGTGATCCGTGCCGTGCCATGTCGGATCGTTGCCATGGTCGGCGGTCAGAACCATCAGGTCGCCCGGTTTCAGACGCGCAAGGATCTTGCCGATCTCCGCATCGAACCATTCCAGCGCTCGGGCATAGCCAGAGACATCCCGCCTGTGCCCATACAGGCTGTCGAACTCGACGAAGTTGGCGAAGGTCAAGCTGCCCTCCGGCGCCTTCGACACGTAGTGGTCGAGATGCGCCATCAGCACCGCATCCGGGCCGGTACGAACCTCGTCGATCCCCTCCATCGAGAATATATCGCCGATCTTGCCCACCGCCTGCACCCGCTTTCCGGCCATTTGAACCCAGTCGCAGAGCGTCGGCTCGGGCGGCGCGATGGCATAGTCATGCCGGTTGCTCGTCCGCGTGAACCCCTCTTCCGGGCTGCCGACGAAGGGGCGCGAAATCACCCGGCCGACCTTCATCTCGTGTAGCATCGGCGCCAGCCTTTGGCAGAGCTCCTGCAGGCGCTGCTCGCCGAAGCTCTCCTCATGGGCGGCGATCTGGAAGACGCTGTCGGCCGAGGTGTAGCAGATCGGCCAGCCGGTCTTCATGTGTCGCTCGCCCAGCCGCTCCAGGATCTCCGTGCCGGAGGCGTGGCAATTGCCGAGGATCGCCTGCACATCCGCCATTTCGCAGACCGCGCGCACCAAAGGTTCCGGAAACGCCTTCTCTTCCTTGGGGAAATAATGCCAGTCCCAAGGCACCGGCACACCGGCCAGTTCCCAGTGACCGGAAGGCGTGTCCTTGCCCGGCGAGACCTCCTGTGCCGCTCCAAACCGCCCCTGAGGCACGGCGCTCAGCCCCGGCGCGGCCTCACCACCGCCAAGCTTGGCCGCCTCGCCCAGGCCCAGCGCGTCAAGATTGGGCATCCGGAGCGGCCCGCTGCGCCCCTCCTCGGCCCGGCCCTCGGCGCAGGCCTGCGCAATATGGACCAGCGTATTGGCGCCCGTATCGGGCACACCGTCATTGAAGAAGCGATCCGCGTCCGGCGCGCCGCCGCAGCCAACCGAATCCATCACCACCAGAAATGCGCGTGTCATGCCGTGATCCTCTCATGCACCAAATCCGGCGCCGCGGCGCCCTCTTCAGAGATCGTATAGGCGGCCCGAATGGCCTGCGCAGCCGCCTCGGCCGCCGCCTCGCTCGCGGCGTGAACCTGCGCCAGAGGCTGCTTTTCGGAGACCTCCGTGCCGATACCGACAAGCCGGTCGAAACCGACCGACGGGTCGAGCTTGTCGCCCTCCTTCAGCCGACCGCCGCCAAGCAGCACCACGCCCATCCCGACGGCCTCCGTGTCCACCGCCGCCACGATCCCCGGCGTCTCGGGGAAGATGTCCCGGACCACCGGCGCCACGGCGAGATGCCGTCGCCAGGATCCGACGAAATCTGCCGGGCCGCCCAGCGCGTAGATCATCCTCTCGAATGTCTCCGCCGCCTCGCCGGAGCGAAGCACGGTTTCGATCCGCCCGCGCCCGTCCTCTGCATCCCCGGCAATGTCACAGAGCGCCAGAAGCTCGCCACCCAGCGCCACGGTCAGTTCCCAGAGCGGCGCGCTCACCGCTTCCCCGGTCAGCGTCTTCATCGAATCCGCCACTTCCAGCGCGTTCCCCGCCGTCTCGATCAACGGTTGGCCCATCTCGGTAATCAGCGCCGAAGCGCGGCAGCCCGTCCCCTCAGCCGTGTCCACCAGCGAATGCGCCAGCGCGCGGGCCTCCACCATATCCTTCATGAAAGCGCCCGAGCCCATCTTGACGTCCAGCACCAGTGCGTCGAGCCCGGCGGCCAGCTTCTTGGACAGGATCGAAGCGGTGATCAGGTCGATGCTCTCCACCGTGCCGGTCACGTCCCGGATCGCGTAGAGCCGCTTGTCCGCCGGCGCGATATTGCCCGAAGCGCCGACAATGGCGCAGCCCACCGAACCCACGACCTCGCGCAAATGCTCCTCCGAATGCTCCGCCGTGTAGCCCGGGATCGCCTCCAGCTTGTCCAGAGTGCCGCCGGTATGACCAAGGCCGCGCCCGGAGATCATCGGCACATAGGCCCCACAGGCCGCCAGCGCGGGGGCCAGTGGCAGAGAGACGCAATCGCCCACGCCGCCGGTGGAATGCTTGTCCACCGCCGGGCCGGGCAGGTCCCAGCCCAGAACCTTGCCACTGTCGCGCATCGCCAGCGTCAGCGCGACGCGCGCCTCTTCGCCCAGCGGGTCGCGGCAGACCCCCATGGCAAAGGCGCCGGCCTGCGCATCCGTCACCTCCCCCGAGCCAATCGCCGCCCCGAACCAGGCCATCTCCTCGGGGCTGGGCTGCAGGCCGAGCCGGAGCGTCGCCAGAATGCGTTTTGCTTCCATGGGTCAGTCCTTTTCCATGTGATCGGCGGAGAAGGCGCCCGGCAGGAGTTCGGAAACGGTCATGACCTTGATCGCGCCATCCATCGTCGCCATCGTCACCTTCACATCACCGTCCATCGCGAATTCCTTCAGCTTCTGGCGGCAGCCGCCACAGGGGGGAACCGGCGCCGGGCTGTCGGCGATCACCGCGACCTCCGCGATGCCGTACTCTCCCGCCGCCGCCATGGCCGCAATTGCGCCGGCCTCGGCGCAAGTACCTTCCGGATAGGCCACATTCTCGACGTTGCAACCGGCATGGATCGCCCCGGAGGCGGTGCGAAGCGCCGCGCCTACCTTGAAGTTGGAATAGGGAGCATGGGCGTTTTCGCGCACCGCTTTCGCGGTGTCGATCAGGGGATTATCGGTCATAGAGGCCTCCGTTTGGGGCAGTGTGTTCCCGCACGCGAAACGATGCAAGGGCAGGTGCGCGGAATCCGGGCGACAGATTGACTCTCGGTTGGCGCGTATGCTGCCGCTCGCTGCGCGCGCAACGGAAGCCGCGCCAGCGCCTGCCCGTGGGATGGCGCTGCAACACCTGTGGTCGGCACTTTAACTCAGCCAAACCCGAAGAGGTTCAATCCGTTGTGCGCGGGTGTCAAAGCGCCTGCCCGCCGGGACGGGCAGGCGCTGGCACGGCGGGCTTCGCCCTTGGCTCCGTGCCCCAAGCACTCCGCTCCAGCGTCCGCGCGCGGCTCAAAGCGATTTCATCACTCAGACGAATTGCTCGCGGATCAGGCGCTCTTCCAGCCCGTGGCCGGGGTCGAAGAGGATCCGGTGGCGCAGCCCCGGTTCGGACCGGATCAGCACCGTGACAACATTCTTGACTGCCGAGCGGCTGTCGGCCTCGGCCATGACAGGGCGCTTTTCCGGCTGCAGTACGTCAAACCGCACCTCCGCTGTCGAGGGCAGCAACGCGCCACGCCAGCGCCGGGGCCGGAAAGCGGACATCGCGGTCAGCGCCAGCACCTCGGAGCCGATCGGCACGATAGGACCATGGGCGGAATAGTTATAGGCGGTGGACCCGGCCGGTGTGGAAACCAGCGCGCCATCGGCCATGAGCTCTTCCATGCGCACGCGTCCATCGACCGAGATGCGCAACTTGGCAACCTGCGGGCCCGCGCGCAGCAACGAGACCTCGTTGATGGCCAGTGCGTCATGCATCTCGCCATCGGCGGTGATCGCCCGCATCGCCAGCGGCGTGATCACCTCTTCCTCCGCCTGCTCCAGCCGGTCGACCAGCTCGTCCGAGGAATACTCGTTCATCAGGAAGCCGACCGTGCCCCGGTTCATGCCATAGACAGCGACATCGAGATGCTGGGTCTCATGCAGCGTATGGAGCATGAAGCCGTCGCCGCCGAGAGCGACTATATAGTCGGCCTCTTCCGGGCTGCTGCGTCCGTAGACCCGCTCAAGTTCATAGAAGGCGTTCTGTGCCGACTCGGCCCGGCTCGCCATGAAGGCAATCTTGGTCATGGTCGCGCTCCACCCTTCCCGGCCCGCCTGTTTCGCAAACGTCATCCCCCGACACCATCGGAAAGGCAAGTCTTGCATTTTGACGCGCAAGCGCCAGATCCGGCCGTATCCTGCCTTTTCGTGGGCGTCCCCATGAGCTACATCCCCCGCAACGCAACATGCGGCCAGCTCCCGGCGGCCGCCCGACGAGGGATCTTCCATGACCAAGGATACCGGTTTCTTCACCGAAACGCTCGCTTCCCGCGACCCCGAGATTTTCGAAGCCATCGGCCTTGAGCTGGGCCGCCAGCGCGACGAGATCGAGTTGATCGCCTCCGAGAACATCGTCTCCCGCGCCGTACTTGAAGCGCAGGGCTCGGTAATGACCAACAAGTATGCCGAAGGCTACCCGGGCAAGCGCTACTATGGCGGCTGCCATTTTGTCGATATCGCCGAGAACCTCGCCATCGATCGCGCCAAGGAGCTGTTCGGCTGCGAGTTCGCCAACGTCCAGCCCAATTCGGGCAGCCAGATGAACCAGGCCGTGTTCCTCGCGCTGCTGCAGCCGGGCGACACCTTCATGGGGCTCGACCTCAATTCGGGCGGACACTTGACCCACGGCTCGCCGGTCAACATGTCCGGCAAGTGGTTCAACGTCGTCTCCTACGGTGTGCGCCAGCAGGACAACCTGCTCGACATGGAAGACATCCGCGCCAAGGCGCTGGAACACAAGCCGAAGCTGATCGTGGCCGGCGGCACCGCCTATTCCCGCGTCTGGGACTGGGAATCCTTCCGCGCCATTGCCGACGAGGTTGGCGCCTACCTGATGGTCGACATGGCCCATATCGCCGGCCTCGTTGCCGGTGGCGCGCATCCCTCGCCCCTGCCGCACGCCCATGTCGTCACCACCACGACGCATAAATCCCTGCGTGGCCCGCGCGGCGGGATGATCCTGACCAATCATGCCGATATCGCCAAGAAGGTGAACTCGGCTGTCTTCCCCGGCCTGCAGGGCGGCCCGCTCATGCACGCGATCGCCGCTAAGGCGGTGGCCTTCAGCGAAGCGCTGGACCCGTCCTTCAAGGACTACGCCGCGCAGGTCGTGGCCAATGCCCGCGCGATGGCGGACGAGCTGATGAAAGGCGGCATCGACGTCGTCTCCGGCGGCACCGACAACCACCTGATGCTCGCCGACCTGCGCCCCAAGGGCGTGACCGGCAAGGCGACCGAGAAGGCCCTCGGGCGCGCCTTCATCACCTGCAACAAGAACGGCGTCCCCTTCGACCCGGAAAAGCCCTTCGTCACCTCCGGCATTCGCCTCGGCACTCCCGCCGGGACGACCCGCGGCTTCGGCGAGGACGAGTTCCGCGCCATCGCCCGGATGATCATCGAAGTGGTCGACGGGCTCTCGGCCAATGGTGAAGACGGCAACGCGGCGGTCGAAGAGAAGGTCAAGGCCGAAGCCAAGGCCCTCTGCGCCCGCTTCCCGATCTATCCAGACCTCTGAGCGACCACCCAAAGCTCTGCTGAAAATCTTGAAAAACCCTTGGCCGCCGACAGGAGCTTTCCTGTCGGCGGTCGTTTCTCATGATGCCGGCGAGCCGAACTGTGTTTTACCTTTGGTTTCCGAGGCGAAGACGCCATCGCCCGGAATTGCGGACTGGAGTCACGGCAAAGACGGATGTTGGAGAAGCCGGTGCCAACCAGCGTGTTTTCGCCGCAACGCTCAAGCATCCGCAAGGAAACTGTGGCGCATTCGATTTGAATTCGCATTACTTCAGAGTGGATCTCCTGCGCCATCCCGAGCTTGCGCAACATGCATCCACTGAATGGTAACGCGTCGCGAATAACGAGTATCAAAGCAGTTCGGAGACTCCCAGGATGGCGAACAGTTCTTTTGTCCTGTCGGGCAATCATTTCCTGTCCGACCCCAGTATCAGTACGAACTCCGGTGCCGGGAATGGCGGCACTCTGACCATCATCGACGGCACGGCCATCTTCGAGTCGAGTTGGCAGATCGAAGTATTGTTGAAGGACACGACCACCGATGGCGAGATTGACGGCAGCACGAAGGTTGTCGGCCTCATGGTCTACGCGTCGGACGCCGACTACCAGAGCGGTACTGTCCTCTACAGCTACGAGCCGATGAACCCCGGGCAATATGCAGAGATCCAGTCCGATCTGACCGGGCTTGGTGACAGCTATGTGCGATTCAATGCGAATGTGCTGGTCTCTTCGGATAGCGGCGCGCCCGTCCTCTCCACGTTGATCGCCGCCAACGAGCCCCTTGTCGACGAGCTCGCTTCCGGGCCAATCACACTCGACCGGCTCACCGATTATGATTTTGACGACGATGGCGCCATTGACGAGGGGACAAACGAAGAAGCCAACGGCCTCTTCAATGTGGACGGCGCGCCTTGTCTGGTGGCCGGGACGCTGGTGCGAACCCCGACCGGTGCCCGCCCGGTGGAGGAAATCCGCGCAGGCGATCTTGTGGACGTGCTGGACGGGCCACCGCAGCGCGTGCGTTGGAGCGGACAGCGGACCGTCTGCGGCACCGGCCGGCTCGCCCCGATTCGCATTGATGCAGGCGTTCTTGGCAACAGCCGCAGCCTGCGCGTTTCGCCCAATCACCGGATGCTCATCCAGGGCGCCGTGGCGGAGTTGCATTACGGAACGCCCGAAATCCTCGTCGCAGCGGAACACCTGACCGACAATCCGGGCATCGCGGCGCAGCCCTGTGAACGCGTCACCTATTGCCACCTGCTCTTCGACTCCCACCAGGTCATTTTCGCCGAGGACTGTCCGACCGAGAGCCTTCATCCTGGCCAGATGGCGATCAACGCGATGGGTTCGGACACGCGGCCGGAGCTCCTGCGCCTCTTCCCGGACCTGTCCACTCAGGCGCGGGAGCGCCCTCTCAGCCGGCTTGCGCCGTGTCGCGCAGAGCTTGTGCCGCTGCTTGCCGGACAGGCTACGCAACGACCACATTCAGCGCTCAGGGCGTGACGACGATATTGCCGGTATGCATTTTGTCGATAAAGGCCTGCTGTGCGCGGTGCAGCTCCCGCAGCGGATAGGTTGCGGCGAGAGAGGGACGCAGGGCACCGGATTCGATATGGCGCAGGACGGCCGGGAAGACCTCCGGCGGCACGACGGTCGAGCCGGTGAACGTCAAGTCTCGCAGGTAGAGCGTGCGCAGGTCGAGATCGACAATCGGTCCGGCGATAGCGCCTGAGCAGGTATAGCGTCCGCCGCGCGCCAACCGGTCAATCAACCGGCCGAAATTGTCTCCGCCCGCAATGTCAGCCACGACCGTGACAGTATCGGTCCCGATTGCGGCGTGCAGTGCCGCACCCAGATCCTCCGGAGCCCGATCAAGCAAGGCATCTGCCCCGAGCTGCGCAACTGCCTCATGCTTGGCCGCGGACGCCATCGCGATGACCGTCGCCCCCCGCAGCTTGGCCAATTGCACCAGCGCTCCGCCGACACCGCCCGACGCTCCGGTGACGAGCACGCGGTCCTCCGGGCCGACCTTGGCGCGTGTCAGCATGCCCTCGGCAGTGATATAGGCGCAGGGGAAACTCGCCAGCTCCGCATCGCTCAGCGTGCTTTCGACGGGGGCGAGATTGCGCTGGTCCGCCACGGTGTATTGCGCGAAGCCGCCATCGCATTCGGAACCGAAGAACCCCGTCTTGTCGCGATTGAGCGGGTCGTCCCAGTCGCGCAGCCAGCAATCGACCATGACCCGCCGCCCCATCAGCGCCGCATCCGCGCCCTCGCCGAGCGCTGCGACCCGGCCCACCACATCCGCCCCCTGAATGCGCGGGAAGGAAAGCGGCGCGCCGCCCCAGGTCGGGTCGTCCGGATCGACGCTGTCATGGGCATCGCCCGTCGTCGCCTCGCTGACCTGCTTGGAATACCAGCCAGAGCGGGTGTTCACGTCCGTGTTGTTGAGCCCGCAGGCACCGACGCGGACCAGCGCCTGCCCCGGGCCGGGCGTGGGCACCGGCCAGTCCTCATGCCATTCCAGCATCTCGATGCCACCATGTCCGGTCAGCACCATTGCCTGCATGGTTTCCGAAATTCTCATATCGGCCTCCTGCGGACTGGGAGCCGCCAGATGGCGGTTCGAACCCTATAACATGCTCTGTCTCGACCGGTACGCGAAATCCGGCTCCGAACGCTCCTATTCTTCGCTTGTGCCGGAAGCCGCCAGCGAAGATGGTCGCAACAAGCGAAAAACAGACGCGCCTCGGCGCGCGCGACAGGGACAGGCACGGGAAGCGATGACGGAACTCAAGGATTATTGGCAGAATTACATCGACGGCGAATGGGTCGATGGCGGCGCCGGGCGGATCGAGGTGATCGACCCGGCCTCCGGCAAGGTGTTGGCGACCCACGCGCTGGCCGATGCGCGCGATGTCGACTTCGCGGTGCAGGCGGCCCGGCAGGTGCATCGCTCGGGCGAGCTGTCCGGGCTGCGTCCGGTCGATCGCGGCCGGATGGTGCAGGCGATGGGGCGTTTCCTGCTGGAAAAGATCGACGAGATTGCGCCGGTTCTGTCGCTGGAACAGGGCAAACCGCTCTGGGAAGCGCGGGTCGAGATCACCGGGGCCGCGCGCTATTTCGAGTATTACGGCAACCAGGCGGAGACGCTGGAAGGCCGGTCGATCCCGCTCGGGCGCAACTATTTCGACTTCACGACCTATGAGCCTTATGGCGTCTCGGCCCAGATCATCCCCTGGAACTACCCGCTGGAAATGGCCGCCCGCTCGCTCTCGGCCGCGCTCGCAACAGGCAATGCCTGCGTGATCAAGTCGCCAGAACTGACGCCCCTGAGCCAGGCCTGGTTCGCGCTGGCGGCGGAGGCTGCCGGGCTGCCCTCCGGCGCTGTCAACATCCTGTGCGGCTATGGGCGCGAGGCCGGCGCGGCGCTGGCGGGACACCCCCAGGTCAACCAGGTCGTCTTCACCGGCTCGGTCCCGACCGGCGTCGCGGTGGCCAAGGCGGCGGCGCTCAACGTGGTGCCCTGCGTGCTGGAACTGGGCGGCAAATCGGCCGCCATCCTGCATGATGACGCCGATCTCGATGCCTTCGTCAACGATGTCCGCTGGGGGATCTATTTCAACGCCGGCCAGACCTGTTCGGCGATGAGCCGGGTGATCGTCCACGAAAGCCGGCATGACGACCTCGTCGACCGCGTGGCCGAGATGGCGGAGACACTCTCGGTCGGTCCCGGGATCGACCGGGCCGAGTTTGGCGCCAATATGGGTGCGATGGTCAGCCTGCAACAGCGCGACCGGGCCGAGATCATGGTCACGGAAGCGATCAATGCCGGCGCCAATCTCGCCACCGGCGGACGGCGTCCGAAAGACTATAGCGGAGCCTTCCTCCAACCGACCGTGCTGACCGATGTCACCCCCGACATGGCCATCGCCCGCGAGGAGATCTTCGGGCCGGTCCTCTCCGTCATTCCCTTCCGGGACGACGAGGAGGCCATCGAGATCGCCAATTCGACGCAATACGGACTGGTCGGCGGGGTTTTCACCTCGGATCTCGACCGCGCCATGCGCGCCGCGCGCCGTATCCGCGCCGGGCAGGTCTTCGTCAACGAATGGTATGCTGGCGGGGTGGAGACGCCCTTTGGCGGTTACGGAAAGTCCGGATATGGGCGGGAAAAAGGGCGCGAGGCGCTTTTGAACTACGTCCAGACCAAGAATGTCGCAATCCGACTGCGGTAAGGGCAGGCCCGATCCGGACGAATACGCTGCCCGGTCTCCGCGAACCCGTTTGGACGGATATCCATGCCCCGGCGCCTGCCTGCGCGCCTAGCGACGGCCGTGAACAGGCACGCGCCCCGCAACGCGGCGCAAGTCTCAGGACCGTGACAGAAGGTGCTAGCGCTTACAGCAAAGCTTCGTGCAGAAAATGCATAGCGGGTTTGACAGCCACCCCGGTTGTTCAACCCGCGTCCTTCGGTACGTTCGATACCGAAGTGAGCGCTAACAATTCGAGTATACGCGTTCCAGGAAACGGTTCGATCCGATGTCGAACACATATCGAAGGATCGTCAGATGGCCCTTGCCTTCCAACTGCCCCGCGCCGCAACCGGCCTTTTCCAGGGTCGGATGACGGACATGATCGAGACCGGGAAGCTGAACCGCGCCCGCCGCAAGGCCTATCTGCAAACGCTGGGCGAGCTTCGCCAGATGAGCGAGAAGGACCTTGCCGATATCGGGCTTTCCAGCGTCATGATCCGCGACATTGCCCTGCAGGCGGCGGACCGCGTAACCTTGGAATAGCCATCCGGAAAACTGTCTCCGACCCTGTTTGCCGATCTGACGGAGACGCACTCCACCCTGCGTCGTCGTCAATCTGTCTTTAGGACGAAAAAACCGAATGGGCCTTATTGGCGGAACGCAACGCCACTGGCTTCGAGCACCGGCAGCGGAACGTGGCGTTCGTTGCGCCCGACGGCTTCGCAGACCTGGACAAGATCCTCGATATCGACAGGTTTTCGCAGCGTAGCGGCCACAGCCGGCGACATGGCGAAGAGCGTGCGGCGTGAGTATTCCGCCGAGCCGCTGACGATCACCACCTTGCACAATGGGTTGCGATAGGTCGCAAGCGTCGCCACGCCGAGCGCTTTCTTGCCATGAAGGCAGAGATCGAGAATGACGAGATCATGGGGCGTCTTCTGTAGCGACGTCACCGCAGCGGTTTCCGTATCGACTATCCGGACGTCATGCCCCGCATTTTCCAGGACCTCCCCCCAAAGAAAGGCCAGGTTCGGGTCGTCCTCGACAACCAATACGTCCATGCGTACCCTCCGCGACTCAGCGAGCCAGAACTCGCGTCTCCGGCCCCCTTCATACACACAAAATGTCGCAGGTCAAAAGGGCACATCGCCTGCTGAATCCGCCGGAACGACGAATTTCGCGACAACTTTCTTTACCCCGGCCTTGTCGAAGGCGATCTCGAGCTTGTCCCCCTCGATTGCCGTAACGGCACCATAGCCGAATTTCTGGTGGAAAACCCGGTCACCGAGGCCGAAGGACGAGACCGCGTCGAGATCGATGGTCACGTTGCGGCTCTCGCGCGGCTGGCTCATGCCACGGGACTGGCTGCGCGCCTGCATCCGTTTCCAGCCCGGAGAATTGTAGACATCGGCGCGGGACGCCTGATCATGCAGGTCCGACCGCACGGGCTGCGCCGTCGCTGCCGCGCCATAGCCGCCGCCATACAGACCGGGCGGGGTCAGCACGTCGACATTCTCTTCCGGCAACTCATCGATGAAGCGCGAGGGCAACGCCGATTGCCACTGCCCGAAGATCCGCCGGTTGGCGGCGAAAGAAATCGTGCAAAGCCGTTCGGCCCGCGTGATGCCGACATAGGCCAGCCGCCGCTCCTCCTCGAGCCCCTTGAGCCCGGTCTCGTCCATCGCCCGCTGATTGGGAAACAGCCCGTCCTCCCAGCCCGGCAGGAAAACGGCCGGGAATTCCAGCCCTTTGGCGCCATGCAGCGTCATCAGCGTGACCTTCGGCTCGCCATCATCGGTCTCATTGTCCATGATCAACGAGACATGCTCGAGAAAGCCTTGAAGATTTTCAAAGTTTTCCAACGCCTTGACCAGTTCCTTGAGGTTCTCCAACCGCCCCGGTGCCTCCGGAGACTTGTCGTTCTGCCAATACGCCGTGTAGCCGGATTCCTCCAGGATCGTCTGGGCCAGCTCGATATGCGAGACCTGCGGACCCGCGGTCACGCCCGGCTCCGGCGCCGCGAACAGCCCGTCGTCAAGCACATCATCATCGTCCGGCAACGGCGGTGCTGTCCCGACGACCGCCCGGTGCCAGCGCTCAAGCCCGTCAAGCAACGTCCCAAGCGCCTTGGCGCCCTTGCCCGTCAGCCCCTTGGCCGCCAGCAGGATCTTTGCCCCTTCGACCAGCGAGACGCCATTGGTCCGCGCCGCGATCTGGATTTTCTGTTGTGCCTTGTCGCCCAGCCCCCGCTTGGGTGTATTGACGATGCGCTCGAAGGCGAGATCGTCCTCCGGGCTGACGGCGAGGCGGAAATAGGCCATCGCATCGCGGATCTCCATCCGCTCGTAGAAACGCGGCCCGCCGATGACGCGGTAGGGCAGGCCAATGGTCAGGAAGCGGTCCTCGAAGGCCCGCATCTGGTGCGATGCGCGGACGAGAATGGCGCATTGGTCGAGGCCGAGTGGCGCGAGCCCGCGCGTCCCCTGCCCCATCGCCTCCAGTTCCTCGCCGATCCAGCGCGCTTCTTCCTCGCCATCCCAATGGCCGATGAGGCGGACCTTTTCGCCTCCGTCGGCCGCCGTCCAGAGCGTCTTGCCGAGTCGTCCCTTGTTGGCTTCGATCACGCCGGACGCGGCGGCGAGGATATGCGCGGTAGAGCGGTAGTTCTGCTCCAGCCGGATCACCGTCGCGCCCGGAAAATCCTTTTCGAACCGCAGGATATTGCCGACCTCGGCGCCGCGCCAGCCATAGATCGACTGGTCGTCATCGCCCACGCAGCAGATATTCTGATGCGCCCCGGCCAGCAGCCGCAGCCAGAGATATTGCGCGACATTGGTGTCCTGGTATTCGTCGACGAGAATGAAGCGGAACCAGCGCTGATATTGCGCCAGCACATCCTCGTGCCGTTGGAAAATCGTAACGACATGCAACAGCAGGTCGCCGAAATCCACCGCGTTGAGCGTCCGCAGCCGCGCCTGATACGCACGATACAAGGCAACGCCCTTGTTGTCGAAAGCCCCCGCCTCGGCAGTGGGAACGTTTTCCGGCGTCCAAGCGCGATTCTTCCAGTTATCGATGACCTGCGCCAGATGTCGGGCAGGCCAGCGCTTCTCGTCGATATTGGCCGCCGCGATCAGCTGCTTGAGCAGGCGGATCTGGTCATCGGTGTCCAGGATGGTGAAATTCGATTTCAGGTCGACCAGTTCGGCATGGCGCCGTAGCAGCTTCACGCAGATCGCATGGAAGGTTCCGAGCCAGGGCATCCCCTCCAGTTCCATCCCCAGCAGCCGCGCCACGCGCAGCTTCATCTCGCGGGCGGCCTTGTTGGTGAAGGTCACCGCCAGGATCTCGTTCGGCCGCGCCTTGCCCGAATTCAGCAGATGCGCAATCCGCGCCGTCAACGCCTTGGTCTTGCCTGTCCCTGCGCCCGCCAGCATCAGCACCGGCCCTTCCAACGCCTCCACGGCTTCCCGCTGGGCGGGATTCAACTCGTCGAGATAGGGGGCCGGGCGCGCCGCCATGGCGCGCTGCGACAGGGGAACCGCGGCCGCGAAGGCCTCGTCTTCATCGAAACTGCTCATGGCCGAACCATATCCGTCTCTGCGTGGAAGGAAAACCTTTGTTCGCCATGTGTTCCGTAGAGGCGGGCCATCAAAGATCTTTCAAACGGGCCAATAATTGTCTACTTTTATAGCCAAGAAGAGCAATTATCGACAAAACCGGTCGCGACATACCAACTTTTACGTTATTGCCATGCAAACCCAATCCGCCTTACACAATTGCTGCGACTGCAAAAGGGAACCATCGATGTCCGATTTCAAGAAAATCCTCGTCGCCAACCGTGGCGAGATCGCCATCCGCGTCATGCGCGCGGCTTCCGAGATGCGCAAGCGCACGGTGGCCGTCTACGCGGAAGAGGACAAGCTCTCGCTGCACCGGTTCAAGGCGGACGAGGCCTATCCGATCGGTGCCGGCATGGGCCCCGTCCAGGCATATCTTTCGATCGACGAGATCATCCGGGTCGCGCTTGAATGCGGCGCCGATGCGATCCATCCGGGTTACGGCCTGCTCTCTGAAAACCCCGATTTCGTCGATGCCTGTACCGCCAATGGCATCGCCTTCATCGGACCGAAGGCCGAGACCATGCGCCAGCTTGGTGACAAGGCCTCCGCGCGCAAGATCGCCGTCGAGGCGGGCGTGCCGGTCATCCCGGCCACCAATGTGCTCGGCGATGACATGGACGCAGTCAAGAAAGAAGCAGCCGAGATCGGCTACCCTCTCATGCTCAAGGCAAGCTGGGGCGGTGGCGGGCGCGGCATGCGTCCGATCCTGGGCGAGGACGAGCTGGTCGAGAAGGTGCTCGAAGGGCGGCGCGAGGCCGAGGCCGCCTTTGGCAATGGCGAGGGCTTCCTGGAGAAGATGATCCAGCGCGCCCGCCATGTGGAAGTGCAGATCCTCGGCGACCACCATGGCCGCATCTACCATCTTTACGAGCGCGACTGCTCTGTTCAACGCCGCAACCAGAAGGTCGTCGAACGCGCCCCCGCGCCCTACCTGTCGAGCGCCCAACGCGAGAAGATCTGCAATCTCGGCAAGCGCATCTGCGAACATGTGGACTACCAATGCGCGGGCACGGTCGAGTTCCTCATGGATATGGACACCGGCGAGTTCTACTTCATTGAGGTGAACCCACGCGTGCAGGTCGAGCATACCGTGACCGAAGAGATCACCGGGATCGACATCGTGCGGGCCCAGATCCTTGTCACCGAAGGCAAGAGCCTCATCGAAGCCACCGGTACGGCGTCGCAATATGACGTCAAGCTCGACGGCCACGCCATGCAATGCCGGATCACCACCGAGGATCCGCGCAACAACTTCATCCCCGACTACGGCCGCATCACCGGCTATCGCGGCGCCACCGGCATGGGCGTTCGCCTCGATGGCGGCACGGCCTATACCGGCGCCGTCATCACCCGCTATTACGATTCGCTGCTGGAGAAGGTGACCGTCTGGGCGCCCACCCCCGAGGACGCGATCGCCCGGATGGACCGCGCCCTGCGCGAGTTCCGCATCCGAGGCGTGGCCACCAATATCGCCTTCGTCGAGAACCTGCTCGCGCATCCGATGTTCCTCAACAACGAGTACCACACCAAGTTCATCGACGAGACGGCCGAGCTCTTCCACTTCCCGGCGCGCAAGGACCGCGCGACCAAGCTCCTGAACTACATCGCCGACATCACCGTGAACGGCCATCCGGATGTCGCCGGCCGCGCCCGGCCGCCCGCCGATATCCGCCAGCCGCAAGTGCCGCCGCTGCAGACCCGCAAGCCGGTGCCGGGTACGCGCAACATCCTCGAGGAGTTCGGCCCGCAGGCCGTGGCCGACTGGATGGCGGATCAAAAACAGCTCCTGATCACCGACACCACGATGCGCGACGGCCACCAGTCGCTCCTGGCCACCCGCATGCGCTCGATCGACATGATCAACGTGGCCCCGGCCTATTCGGCCAACCTGCCGCAGCTTTTCTCGGTCGAATGCTGGGGCGGCGCGACCTTCGACGTGGCTTATCGGTTCCTGCAGGAATGCCCCTGGCAGCGCCTGCGCGAGCTGCGCGCCGCGATGCCGAACCTTATGACGCAAATGCTGCTGCGCGGGGCCAATGGTGTCGGGTACACGAACTACCCCGACAATGTCGTGCAGGCTTTCGTCAAGCAGGCCGCCGAGACCGGCGTTGACGTGTTCCGCGTCTTCGACAGCCTGAACTGGGTCGAGAACATGCGCGTCGCCATGGATGCGGTGGTCGAGAACAACAAGGTCTGCGAAGGCACGGTCTGCTACACGGGCGATATCCTGAACCCGGACCGCGCCAAATACGACCTGAAATACTATGTCGCCACGGCCAAAGAGCTGAAGGCCGCCGGCGCCCATATCCTCGGGCTCAAGGACATGGCCGGCCTGCTCAAGCCCGCCGCCGCGCGCGTGCTGATCAAGACGCTGAAAGAAGAGGTCGGGCTGCCGATCCACTTCCACACCCATGACACTGCCGGCATCGCCTGCGCGACCATCCTCGCGGCCTCTGAAAGCGGTGTGGACGCGGTGGATTGCGCCATGGATGCCTTCTCCGGCAACACCAGCCAGGCCACGCTCGGCACGGTTGTCGAGGCGCTCGCCCATACCGAGCGCGATACCGGTCTCGATATCGAGGAGATCCGCCAGATCTCCAACTATTTCGAAGCCGTGCGCAGCCATTATGTCGCCTTCGAAAGCGGCATGCAGGCCCCGGCCTCCGAGGTCTACCTGCACGAGATGCCCGGCGGACAATTCACCAATCTCAAGGCGCAGGCCCGCTCCATGGGGCTGGAAGAGCGCTGGCACGAGGTTGCGCATGTCTATGCCGAGGTGAACCAGATGTTCGGCGATATCGTGAAGGTCACGCCCAGTTCGAAGGTCGTCGGTGACATGGCGTTGATGATGGTCTCCCAAGGCCTGACCCGCGCCGATGTCGAGAACCCGGAACGCGATGTCGCCTTCCCGGATTCCGTGATCGACATGATGCGTGGTGCGCTTGGTCAGCCTCCCGGCGGTTGGCCCGAGGCGTTGCAGTCCAAGATCCTCAAGGGCGAGACGCCGTCGGTCGAACGGCCCGGCAAGAATGTCCCGCCGGTCGACCTCGACGCCGTGCGCGCCGAGATGAAGGCCAAGTTCGGCTTCGAGCCAGATGACGAGGACATGAACGGCTACCTTATGTATCCCAAGGTCTTCGCCGATTACGTGACCCGGCATGACGAATATGGCCCGGTCCGTGTCCTGCCGACCCATGCCTATTTCTACGGCATGCAGCCCTCCGAGCAGATCGCGCCGGCCATCGAAGCCGCCAAGACGCTGGAGATCCGCATGCAGGCGGTCTCGGAGACCAATGAGGAAGGCGAGGTGAAGGTCTTCTTCGAGCTCAATGGCGAGCCGCGCACCATCCGCGTGCCGGACCGCAAGATGCAAGGCGCCGTGGCCGTCCGCCCGAAGGCCGACATCACGAATGCGGACCATATCGGCGCGCCGATGCCCGGCTCCATTGCCTCCGTGGGCGTGAAGCCCGGACAACATGTCACGACCGGCGACCTGATGGTGACCATCGAGGCAATGAAGATGGAGACCGGCATCCATGCCGAGCGCGACGCCGTTGTGAAAGCGGTCCATGTCCATGCCGGCGAACAGGTCGATGCCAAGGATCTTCTGATCGAGCTGGAGTAAAACAGCGGGCGGCGCGATGTTTCGCGCCGCCACCCGGAAATCGATGCCCATGCAGGGCATTTTGATCCGCATGCGGACATTGGACCTGAGGGCTCATTGGCACGGCTTGGGGCGCAACTGATGCAAACGGCCGCCCCGTCCACAAATTGACAACGGCTCCATCTCCCCCTAAGAAATGCTGCAATGCAGAAACACGAAGCCGGGAGCGCCGGGATGCGGACCAGCCAGAGCACCGAGACCGAGATTTCCATCGCGCAGGTACTGTTTTCACCGCTGCGGGGGCTGTGGGAGATGATCATCGCGCCGGGTCGGCAGGCCGCGCGGATCGACCAGGTCCGGATTCTCCAAAGCCTCGGCGACGAACAGCTCGCGGAGCGCGGAATGACCCGCGCCACCATGCTGCAGCACCTCTATGCCGGCCCGCTCTATAACGGCCCGATCCGCCGCGAGACTGTTGCCGAAGACCCGCTTCGGGACGGAATGACCGCCGGCTGATCCGGTCGACATCGCCATTTTGACACCACCGTGATAGCTGCGCTGAGATGGGGCCGGAACCTGGCCCGCTGAGGCGATACGCATGCGTTTACTCTCGATACTGGTTCTGGCGGGTCTGCCGGGGTCAGCCATGGCGACGGACTGCCCGACCCGCGCTGAGCTCGATCAGGGCGCGACGGCCTACGCCACCTATCCCGATGGCGGCACCGTTGGCCTGCGCTGGCTGGGGGCTGGAATGATCCAGGAGACAACGCGCTTTCCCGATGGGGAAGGCGAGTTCCGGATGATCTCGATGGGCGGTGTCTTCATCATCGACGAGGTGAATCTCGACGGCGACGAAGAGCTGGAAAACAGCCGCATCCTGTCGCGTTTCCCGGGCGGGTTGCATGAGAAGATGCCCGTGCGCCCCGATACGGAAATGACCGTCACGGCAATGAATCGCTTCGCCGACGGCACCGAGTCGGAAGAAGAAGTCATCGAGATGAAGAGCGGCAGTCTCGCCGCGATCACTATCGCTGGCTGCCCGTATCAAGGCTTTCCGATCCTGCTGACCTATCACTGGGACGCGGATTTCTTCACCTCGATGATGACGCATCTTCCAGAGCTCGGCCTCTCGCTGGAACTGGCGCGGATGGACCCTGACGGCGGCACGCAGCCTTACGCGCCTGAACGCTTCAGCCTGACCCCGCCCTGACTCCACAAATACCCGGGTTGGGCTTCACATGCTGCAGCGCGGCGGCTAGGCTCTCGCGATCGGAACCAGAGGCGGGAGCGACAGATGGAGCGGGCAGTCAGGGTCGAGCGGCAATCAGGCTCAGAAACCGTCGATTCCGTGCTTCTGGATTACGAGGGTCGCTTCCTGAGGCGCAAACGGTTGGAGACGGCGTCCGGAACGGATCTGCTCGTGGACCTGCCGGAAACGGTCTCGCTCGAGGATGGCGATGCGCTGGTGCTGGAAAGCGGTGCGCATGTCGCAATCGTCGCGGCGCAGGAGCCGCTCCTCTCCGTGACCGGGGCGAACCTTGCGCGGCTGGCCTGGCATGTCGGCAACCGCCACACACCCTGCCGGATCGAGGCTGACCGGCTGTTGATCCGGGAGGATCGGGTGCTGGCGCAGATGCTGGAAGGGCTCGGCGCCACGGTCGCGCCGATCTCCGCGCCCTTCACCCCGGAAGGCGGCGCCTATGGGCACGGCCGGACGTTGGGACACAGCCATGGCGAGGACGGGCATCACGCGCATGAGCACTGAGTCCGAGACAACATCCGCTTTGCTGCAGCTGACGCAATGGCTTTCGCCGGCCTTCCCGCTCGGCGCCTTCGCCTATTCGCACGGACTCGAAACGGCGATCGCGGACGAGACGGTCCGGGACGCGACAAGCCTCGAACGCTGGCTCACCGTTATTCTCACGCAGGGCGCAGGCCGCAGCGACGCGATCCTGCTCGCCCATGCCCTGCGCGCGCCGGATCAGGCCGGTGCACTGGCCGATCTGGCCGAGGCGCTGGCGACGTCGCGGGAGCGCTGGCAGGAAACGCAGGCGCAGGGCGCCGCCTTCACCCGCACCGTGAATGCGATGACCGGGAGCACAGTGCCGGAACGCCCGCTGCCGGTCGCACTCGGCGTGGCGGCGGCGGAGTTGCCGCTTGCACCCGCGCAGGTCGTGGCGCTCTACCTGCATAGCTTCATGGGCAACCTCGCTTCGGCAGGCATCCGGTTCATCCCTCTCGGCCAAAGCGACGGGCAAGCGGTGCTGGCGCGGCTGAAAGAGGCAATTGTCGCGGTTGCGGAGGCTTCTGTTGAGGCCTCTCTCGAAGATATCGGCAGCGCAGCCTTCGGCGCGGATCTCGCCGCGATCCGCCACGAGGAACAGGAGGTTCGGCTCTTCCGGAGCTGACCAATAGACGGAGAGACAGTGATGAGCAGCCCCAACGGACCCTTGCGCGTCGGCATCGGCGGCCCGGTCGGCGCCGGCAAGACCACCCTGTCGGCGGAGCTTTGCAAGGCGCTGGCGGACGAGGTCTCGATGGCCGTGGTCACCAACGACATCTACACGCGGGAGGATGCCGATTTCCTCATGCGCGCACAGCTCCTGCCGAGCGAGCGGGTGCGCGGTGTAGAGACAGGCGGCTGTCCGCATACAGCGATCCGCGAAGATGCCTCGATCAATCTCGCCGCCATCGATGAGCTGGTGACCCGGTTCCCGGATCTGGACCTGGTTCTGATCGAGTCGGGCGGCGACAACCTGGCCGCGACTTTCAGCCCGGAACTGGCGGATCTGACGCTCTATGTGATCGACACCGCCGCCGGGCAGGACATCCCGCGCAAGAAGGGGCCGGGCGTGACCCGGTCGGACCTGCTCGTGGTGAACAAGACCGATCTCGCCCCGCATGTCGGGGTCGATCCCGTCCAACTCGAACGCGATGCGGCGGCGGCACGAGGGGCACGGCCTTTCGTCATGGCGGCGCTGCGCAGTGGGATGGGGGTTGAGGAGATCGTTGCCTTCATTCGGCGCGAAGGTGGGCTTTGATCGCGATATAAAGTCGGCGGCACTTTGCTGCTGTGCGGACGGTGCGGCCCTTCGCTGCGAATGCAAATTCGTGCGCCGCAAGCCGTGTCAGCGCCCAGAAGTGCTCAGTCAAGGCGTCGTCCTACGACTCAACCCAGCCACCCCTCCGAGCGCAAAACGGGCCGACATCCCGCCCCGCCTTGCGTCGGCAGACGATCAGAACAGGAAATACCGCTGCGCCATCGGCAACTCGCTGGCGGGCTCGCAGGTCAGCAGCTCGCCATTGGCGCGCACTTCGTAGGTCTCCGGATTGACCTCGATCTCGGGCCGGGCGTCGTTCATCACCATGTCCGACTTGCCGATCCCGCGCGTGTCACCCACCGCCAAAGTGTCCTTGGCCAGCCCCAGCGACGCACCGATCCCTTCCGCCTGGGCCGCCGCCGACACAAAGCACACCGCCGAACGCTCGACCGAGCGGCCATAGGCGCCAAACATCGGGCGCGTATAGACAGGCTGCGGCGTCGGGATCGAGGCGTTCGGATCGCCCATCTGCGCCACGGCAATTGTCCCGCCCAGCAGCACCATCTCCGGTTTCACACCGAAAAAGGCCGGCGACCAGAGCACGAGATCCGCCCGCTTGCCTTCCTCGATCGCGCCGATATGCCCCGAGATACCATGCGCGATGGCCGGGTTGATGGTGTACTTGGCGACGTAGCGCTTGACGCGGACATTGTCATTGTCCCCCGTCTCATCGGACAAGCGTCCACGCTGGACCTTCATCTTGTGCGCCGTCTGCCAGGTCCGGATGATCACCTCGCCGACGCGGCCCATCGCCTGGCTGTCCGAAGCGATGATCGAGAAGGCACCCATGTCGTGCAGGATATCCTCGGCCGCGATGGTCTCCTTGCGGATCCGGCTCTCGGCAAAGGCCACGTCCTCGGGGATCGCCTTGTCGAGATGGTGGCAGACCATGAGCATGTCGAGATGCTCTTCCAGCGTGTTGACCGTGTAGGGCCGGGTCGGGTTGGTCGAGCTGGGAAGCACATGTTCCTCGCCGACCACCTTGATGATATCCGGCGCGTGACCGCCCCCTGCCCCCTCGGTGTGGAAGGCGTGGATGGTCCGGCCCTTCATCGCTTTCACGGTGTTCTCGACGAATCCCGATTCGTTCAGCGTGTCGGTGTGGATCATCACCTGCACATCCATCGCGTCCGCGACGGACAGGCAGCAGTCGATGGCGGCGGGGGTCGTGCCCCAGTCCTCGTGCAGCTTGAGCGCGCAGGCGCCGGCCTTGACCTGTTCTTCCAGCGCCGCCGGGAGCGAGGCATTGCCCTTGCCGGCGAAGGCGAGGTTCATCGGGAAGGCATCCGCCGATTGCAACATGCGCCCGATATGCCAGGGCCCGGGCGTGCAGGTCGTCGCCAGCGTGCCATGCGCTGGACCGGTTCCGCCGCCAAGCATGGTGGTGAGGCCGGAATGTAGTGCGTCATCGATCTGCTGCGGGCAGATGAAATGGATGTGGCTGTCGAACCCGCCGGCGGTCAGGATCTTGCCCTCGCCCGCAATGGCCTCGGTGCCGGGGCCAACGACGATGTCAACGCCGGGCTGAGTGTCCGGGTTGCCTGCCTTGCCGATCTTGGCGATCCGCCCATCCTTCAGCCCGATATCGGCCTTGTAGATGCCGGTCACGTCGAGGATCAGCGCATTGGTGATGACCGTGTCGACGGCCCCCTCTGCGCGGGTCGCCTGGGACTGGCCCATGCCGTCCCGGATCACCTTGCCGCCGCCGAATTTCACCTCTTCGCCGTAGCTTGTAAGGTCTTTCTCAACCTCGATGACGAGATCGGTGTCGGCCAGGCGTACCCGGTCTCCGGTGGTCGGTCCGAACATCGCGGCATAGGCGTCGCGGGAAATCTTGGCAGGCATGACTGGCCTCTCGGGTCGGTTGGTCTTCAGGCCTCGCCGCCAAGGCGACGAAGGTTCCTGTTGGTTTCTGTGCGAAGCGGGTGCAGCGCGGCGGCGATAACCTGATCCGGACGCTGACCGCCAAAAGCGGTCAGCCCGGCGGCCATGGCCGCGGCGGCGAAGGCCGGCGGTTTTTCGGCGAACATCCGATGGATTTCCGCACCGCTCATCGGCCGGAAGCCGCAAAACGCCCCGGTCCGATAGGCAACGACCATGTTCGCCTCAACGGCAAGCATGGTCGCTTCCATCCCGGTATCGAGAAGGTCGCGTGAAAACTCGTTGGCTGTCGGGGATACGGGCGTCGTCATGCGCGCCCCCGGGAGTGGCTCAGCGACGAGGCCCCTTGGGATCCCGCACAGGGATCGGAATGGGCTGCGGCGCAGGCGCCAGCAGTCCAAGGAGACGGTCGATCAGGGTGAGCAGACGCATGAGAGGCCTTGTCTGGCTGTTTCTGACTGCCACACAAGGTAATCTCTCTTCCGCGAAGCGCAAGGGCGGAATCTGCGCTGTTAGCGATCACGCGTCATCCTTCTTCGTCGCAGCCGGGGTAGACTTGGCCGCAACGGGTTTCTTCGCGGGCGCCCGACGGCGCGGCGCGGGCTTCGCGACCGCCTCGACAGCCGGGACCGACTCAGCCGGTTTGGCCTTCGGAGCGGGTTTGGCGCGCGGTGCCGGCTTGGTCGCGGGCTTGACCTCCGCGACCGGCGCGGCGGCCTTGGTCAATGTCGCAGGAGTCTTGGGCTTGGACGGCGCGCGGCGACGCGGCGCGGGCTTCGACGGAGCCTCGGCCTTCACCTCTTCCTTGACGACTTTCGCCACCGGCTTCGCCACGTCCTTCGCGTCCTTCGTTGCCGGCTTCGGCGTCTCCAGCGGAACGACCTTGGCGGTCGGCTTGGCAGCGGTGCGGGCCGGCTTGCGGGCCGGCGCCTTGGCAGCCGGTTTCGGAGCGGCAGGCGACTTCGCTGCCGGCTTCGGCGCGGGTGCGACGGTCGCCTTCTGGGTCTCGGAGGACATGCCGGTCGGCGTGAAATACTTCATCAGCTCCGGCTTCGGCGTCATCGCGCCGCCGGTCCAGCTATCGGCCATTCCCATCGAAAGCCGCATCATCTCGAGCTGCAGCTCGGCGGTCTTGCTCCACATCGTCATACTCGTGCGCATGAAATCGACCGGGGTCATATATTGGAACATCTCATCAACTCCTGAATTGTCATCTGCCGCCCATGACTGGGCGGATCGTCGGCTGTCACGCTCGTCAGAGCTTTCCCATGACCGCCTGATTGAAACCAAAGACCCGGCGCGCGCCCGCGAGCGGCACCAGGGACACTTCCCGGCTCTGGCCGGGTTCGAAACGCACCGCGGTCCCCGCGGCAATGTCGAGCCGGCAGCCCTTTGCGGCCTCCCGGTCGAAGTCCAGCGCCGAGTTGGTCTCGGCGAAATGGTAGTGACTGCCGACCTGCACCGGACGGTCGCCGGTATTGGCCACCATCAGCGTGATGGCCGCGCGGCCCTCGTTGAGGGTGATCTCGCCCGGGACGGTCATGATTTCACCAGGGATCATTTCTCACTCTCCTTCTCGGGGGCCGGTTCCGGCGACTGAACCGCCTCCTGAACCGCCCGCAATGTCTCTTCTTCGCGTGTCGCCCCGGCCTCGCCATCAGTGCCGAGGGTGCGGCGTGTGCCGGGGGCCGCGATCTCGCCATCCCAGTTGTCATCATCCTTGCCCGCCGCCCCGGCCGGATCGCGCAGCACCGCCACAATATCCTTGCCGAAGAGCCCAAGAAGCCCGCCGAGCACCAGCAGGAAGGCGGAACTGTCCGCCCCCACCAGCCAGACCAGGAGTGCGGCCAGCAGCAGCATCGCCCCGAAAGTGATTGCGCGCAGTTCCTGAACGCCGAGCCAGAGCGCCATGCCGTCGATACGCCCGAGCGCGTCGCCCAGCGGGCGCTCCACATATGGCGTCACGAAACCGGCCATCAGGGCAAAGAGAAAGGAGGCGAACATCGCGTGGGTTCCTAGCGGATCGGGTGATGGACGGTGACGAGCTTCGTACCGTCCGGGAAGGTCGCCTCGACCTGCACTTCGTGGATCATCTCGGAGATCCCGTCCATGCATTGCTCCGCCGTGATCACCTTCGCGCCGGCTTCCATCAGTTCGGCCACGGAGGTGCCGTCCCGCGCGCCCTCGACCACGAAATCGGTGATCAGCGCAATCGCCTCGGGGTGGTTCAGCTTGACGCCGCGCGCCAGCCGGCCCCGCGCCACCATCGCGGCGAGCGAAACCAGGAGCTTGTCCTTTTCACGGGGGGTCAGGTTCATGTCTTACCTCAGATCTGCCAGACGCGCGGCGGCACCGTGCCCCTGATATGTGTCAACAGCTTGACCATCAGCCGCCGGAGCGGCCAGCCATCGCGTGCGGTCATTCGGACAAGGCAGCGCCCGTCCCAGCCGGAAGCGGCGGCGTCGACGCCGTCCTCCTCCTCCAGCAGCGCCCGGATCGGCGCCAGCGCATCCTCCGCGCCGGGGCAGACCAGCGCCACCAGCGCCACGGCCCGCGCCTCGCCCAGCATCGCCGGGTCACCGGCGAGCGCAAGGCTCTCTCCATTCATGCGCACCGCGTCGACCAGGACGGGCTTGCCGTCCCGCGTCACGTCGCGCCGGTCTCGCAGCCAGAGCCTGTCCACGCTCTCGCCCATCGCCGTCCGGCCGAAAACCAATGTCTCGCAGAAGAGCAACCGGGCGTCGCCCTCCAGCGCGATCCGTGTCTCCCGTTCTAAAGACGCGCGATCGAAAAGGATCGTCTCCTGCGGCAGCCAGTCGAGCGAGGCCCCTGCCCCGGCCGTCAGCTGGCAGTCCACCCGCGCCGCCCCGGCATTTGCCTCATAGGCGCGCTCGGCCGTTTGAGTCGTCCCGGTCACGCGGACACCAGCCGGCACGTCGAGCCGATAGGACAGCCGGTCGCCACTTGTCAGCCCGCCCGCCGTGTTGAGAAACACGACCTCCGGATCGCCCGGGACCTGTGGCAGCATCGCCTTGGCGCAACCGGACTGGTGCAAATGCTTGAGCCGGGCCCGTCCATCGCGGCAGACGAATCCCGCTTCGGCCCGCCCTTTGGCGCGCTGAAGCGTCTGATCTGCCGGTTCAAGGTCGAACATGGAACCCCCGCAAGTTGGCCGGACCCTAGCGCGAAGCGACAAATGCTGCAATGCAGCATAGATGAATTCCACGGCGAAATGCTCAGTTTTCCGCTCAATGCCCGGAAATCAGGCAAGCAATTGCGCCGATTGCGGCTCCGCGCGCTCTGGCCTTGGCGCATTTGCTGGGCTAAGCCGCTCTTATCATGACCCAGACCCTGACGCTCCGCCGCCCCGATGACTGGCACTTGCACCTGCGCGATGGCGCGATGCTGGAAGCCGTCCTGCCCGAAAGCGCCCGCGATTTTGCCCGCGCCATCATCATGCCGAACCTCGTCCCCCCGGTGGTCACCTCGGCCGACGCGATCGCTTATCGGGACCGCATCCTCGCCGCCCTGCCCGACGGGGCCGACTTCACCCCGCTGATGACGCTCTATCTCACCGAATCCACCGACCCGGCCGATGTGGTCGCCGCCCATGCCTCCGGCCTGATCTCGGCCGTGAAGCTCTACCCGGCAGGCGCCACCACCAATTCCGCCTCCGGCGTGCGCGACTTCGACAAGGTGCGCGGCGTGCTGGACGCCATGGCCGAAGCCGGCATCCCGCTCTGTTTTCATGGTGAGGTCACCCGCGACGAGATCGACATCTTCGACCGCGAAGCCGTCTTCATCGAGGAGGTGCTCGACCCGATCCGCCAACGCACGCCCGGCCTGCGCGTGGTGATGGAGCATATCACCACGGCCGATGCCTGCGCCTACGTGAAGGAGAGCGACGGCTCGCTCGGCGCGACGATCACCACACATCACCTGATGATCAACCGCAACCACATCCTCGTGGGCGGGATCAAACCGCATTACTACTGCCTGCCCGTCGCCAAGCGCGAGAGCCATCGCGAAGCGCTGGTCGAGCTTGCCACGTCCGGTTTCGAACATGTCTTCCTCGGTACGGATTCGGCGCCCCACACCCAGGCCACCAAGGAATCCGACTGCGGTTGCGCCGGCGTCTTCTCGTCGAGTGTGACCATGCCCTGCCTGGCGCAGGTCTTCGACGACGCCGGCGCGCTGGACAAGCTCGAAGCCTTCACCTCGCTCAACGGCCCGGCCTTCTACCGCATGGCCCCGAACGAGGCGACGATGACGCTGATCAAGGGCACACCGTTGCAGATCCCCGCACCGCTGACGACCGATGACGGCCCGGTTGTGGTGTTTGATCCGGCCCGCCCGGTGCATTGGCACGTGAAGCGCTAACCGCTCAGCACACCAGCCTCGACAAGCGCGGCGGCAAAGCCCGCCGGGTTCTGTCGCACCATCATGTGCCCGGATTCCGGCACCACATGCACCCCGACTCCGTTGGCGCGCAGCCAGTTGGGGTCCGGCGCATCCGGCGTTGCCTCCTCCGGACTGGCCGGGAAAGTTTCTGCGCCATAGACGAAGCTTTTGGGCATCGGCAAGTCAAAGAACCGATGCGCAAAACCAAGCGGCAGGTCGACCAGTGCGCGGGCACTTCTGTGCAGCGCCTTCGGGTCTGCGAGCCGCCAGGCACCATAGAACTCGGCCGCGTCACCATCCCCCGCCATCGCTCGTTTGCGCAGCTTGTCGGTAATCGACGCCAGCCCGCCGGCCTCGAACGCCTCTTTGTCCATCAGGGCGATCTTGCGGCTTGCCGCCCCGCCGCCAGGCTTGAGGTTGCCCTCGGCCACCACCAGATGCCGCACTGCATCCGGGCGGGCCAGCGCCAGCGCAATCCCCACCGTACCACCCATCGAATGGCCAACAACGCTGACAGTCTCGCAACACAGGTAGTCCATAAGCCGACCCAGCACCTCGGCCTGCGCATCAAGCGTGCCCGAAAACCACGGCGCGGGGTCGCTGTCGCCCGAACCGAAATAATCCACCATCACGAGGCTGCGCCCTGCCAGTTCCGATTGCTGGGCCAGCCCGAGAAACGTCCAGCTCGCCGGGATACTCAGGCCCGGCAGGCAGAGCAGCACCTCATTGCCCCGCCCGACCCGGTGCCAGCGCAGGAACGCATCGTGATCTTCGTAGTACAGACTCTCCAAATCTCTCTCCTGCGGCGAATGCTCCGGGCTATAGAACCATCTCGGTCGAATCTGGCAATCCCCACGCCAATTCGGTATCGCCTGTCAAAGCCGAGAGAGGATGCGAAATGACGATTCCCACCACACATATTGACGACGCGACAATGGCCCGGATTTCCGCCGGCATGCTGCTGGAAATCGGCGCGGTGCATTTCAACGCCTCCGAGCCGTTCACGCTGGCCTCCGGCCTGCCCTCGCCGACCTATATCGACTGCCGCAAGCTGATCTCCTACCCGCGCATCCGCACCACGCTGATGGATTTCCTGACCGCCAAGGTCATGCGCGATGCGGGTTTCGAGGCCTTCACCAATATCGCCGGCGGCGAGACGGCGGGCATCCCCTTTTCCGCGATGGTCGCCGAGCGGATGGGCCTGCCGATGACCTATGTCCGCAAGAAGCCCAAGGGCTACGGGCGCAACGCCCGGATCGAGGGCGTGATGGGCGAGCAGGACCGGGTGTTGCTGATCGAGGACCTGACCACCGATGGCGGTTCCAAGCTGAGCTTTGTCGACGCGATCCGGGCAACCGGCGCAAGCTGCGCCCATACGGCCGTCATCTTCTATTACGGCATCTTCCCCGAGACGATCAAAACACTCGGTGATCACGGTGTCGCGCTGCATCACCTCTGCACCTGGCATGACGTCCTGGCCGAGGCGCGGCGCCGCGAAAGCTTCGATTCGGAGACGCTGGGCGAGGTCGAGTCCTTCCTCAACGATCCGCGTGCCTGGCAGGCTGCACGGAGCTGAGCGGGCGCGACAGACCGTCTCGCGCGGCGGGAAACCGCCGACGGGGGGGCGGTCGGGTCGCCTGAAAACTTGCAGGTCGCGTCAGGGGGTTATGAAGCTCCCTTCCGCGCTCCGATCCACCCACAGGTTTTCCACACACTTATACATTTTGACCGGCGCGCGGCCGGTTCTGTATGACCACGGAATACAAATAAACGGGCAGTGCGGCGATGAACGAATTGACGACGGTGGAGGATTCCGCCCCGGAATTGGCAGCGCAGGCGACAACGGGCAGTGCAATGGAGCTTGCAGCTCCGCATAATGTCGAGGCCGAGCAGCAGCTGCTGGGCGCGATCCTGACCAATAACGACGTCTTTGACAGGGTCGCGTCCATAATCACCGAAGAGCATTTCTACGATCCGGTTCATGCCAAGATCTACGAGGTCGCCAAGGCCCGGATCGCCAAGAACCTGCAAGCCACCCCGGTCACGCTGAAGGCCTTCATGGAGGACCATCCGGGGCTCAAGGAGCTGGGCGGGCCCGCCTATCTGGCCAATCTCGCCGGCAGCGCCGTGGCGAGCTTCGCCGCCGGGGATTATGCACAGATCATCTATGACCTCGCCATCCGCCGCGAGCTGGTGACGCTGGGCAAGGATATCGCGGCCAAGGCAAACAACGTCGACGTGGCCTCCGAGCCGCGCGAACAGATCGTCGAGGCCGAACAGGCGCTCTATAAGCTGGGCGAGGCCGGCAAGTCCGATACCGGCTTCCAGAGCTTCCTGCGCGCCGTGACCGATGCCGTGCAGATGGCCCATGCCGCCTATCAACGCGAGGGCGGGATGGCGGGCATCTCGACCGGCCTGACAGATCTCGACAAGAAGCTCGGCGGTCTGCACCCCTCGGACCTTCTGATCCTTGCCGGGCGCCCCTCGATGGGCAAGACCTCGCTGGCCTGTAACATCGCCTTCAACATCGCCAAGGTCTACAAGCGCGGCCTGAAGCCGGACGGGCGCGAAGGCGCGGTGAATGGCGGCGTCGTGGGCTTCTACTCGCTGGAAATGTCGGCCGAACAGCTCGCCTCGCGGATCCTGTCGGAAGCCTCGCGCATCCCGTCGCACAAGATCCGGCGCGGCGATATGACGGAGGACGAGTTCCGCCGCTTCGTCGCCGCCGCCAAGGAGCTGGAATCCTGTCCGCTCTTCATCGACGACACGCCCGCGCTGCCGATCTCCCAACTCGCCGCCCGCGCCCGGCGCCTCAAGCGGACCCACGGGCTGGACGCGCTCTTCATCGACTACCTGCAGCTCGTCCGCCCGGCCACGGCCAAGGACAGCCGCGTCAACGAGGTCTCGGAGATCACCCAGGGCATGAAGGCGCTGGCCAAGGAGCTCGAAATCCCGGTTATCGCGCTGTCCCAGCTCTCGCGCCAGGTTGAGAACCGGGACGACAAGCGCCCGCAGCTCTCGGACCTGCGGGAATCGGGATCGATCGAGCAGGACGCCGACGTGGTGATGTTCGTCTACCGTGGCGAGTATTACAAAGAACGCGAGAAGCCGCCCGAGAACGATACCGAGCGCATGGCGAGCTGGATGGAAGACATGGAAGCGCTGCATGGCAAGGCCGATGTGATCATCGGCAAGCAGCGTCACGGCCCCATCGGTGATGTGGCGCTGGCCTTCGAAGGCGAGTTCACCAAGTTCAGCGACCTGGTCCAGCCCTGGCAGCAGGGCGAGGACGGGTATCAGTAGATCAGGACGCGATCTCGACGGGACGACCGGTCCGCGAAGAGGTTTCGATTGCCTCGATCAACCGGTGCGATTGCAGGGCCTCGCGACCCGTAACACACGGGGCGCGTCCGGTGTGAAGGGCCTCGATGAAATCCTCGATCACGGCCTGGTGCCAGGCGTGATTGCCCGTCAGGGGCGAATCTTCCGGCATGGGTTCGGGTTTTGCTTCGACCTGCCGGCGTCCGTCCCGCCAGCTCACCTCAAGCGAGTCCTTGTCCATCCGCAGTGAGCCGTTCTCGAAATGCAGCGTGATCGTTTCCGTCCGGTGCGGGAACATCGCGGTTGAGGCGACAAACGAGCCGGCCGCGCCATTGGCGAAGCGCAGCCCCGCCACGGCGAAATCCTCCGCCTCCATCTTGTGCAGGGGAGTCGTCGCGGTCATCGCCTGAACGCTGGACACGGGGCCGGTGAGGCTCAACGCGAGATCGATGGAGTGGATAGCGTTGGTGATCATCACACCGCCGCCATCGCGCGCATAGGTACCCCGGCCAAGCTCGTCATAATAAGACTGCTCCCGCCACAGCGGCACCGCGATCTCCAACAGGCCGAGCTTGCCAAGCGCGCCGCTCGCGACATGCCGCGCCGCCGCGAGAGCCGGCGCCCGCATCCGGTGCTGGAACAGCACACCGAGCGACACCCCCGCACGTTCGCAGATCTCGACGACCTCCAGTGCTTCCTTCGTCGTCCGACCGACCGGCTTCTCCAGAAGGATATGCTTGCCCGCGCCCGCCAGTTCCTCAATGAGCGCTCGGCGGACGCTCGGCGGCGTCGCGACGATCGCCATCTGGATCGATGGAGAAGCGGCGACCGCCGCAACATCTGCCGAAAAGCTGGGCGTTTGCCCGTCACAATACTCGGTGAGATACCGCGCACGGTCAGGGTGCCGGGAGACAATCACTTCGAGTTTCGCCACGTCCTGTGCAGCCGAAAGCGCGGCCACATGGGTCTTCGCGATCATGCCAGCCCCGAAGAGCGCGACCCCGATACGCGGCGTTTTGACCGAATTCTCCATGTTTCCAGCTCCTGGATGATCTTTTCGAACATCTATCCGGCAAGATCGCCCGGGACGCCAGCGCAAAGCCGGCAACCGCAGGATGGCGGCCCGAGAAACGGACTTCGGCGACGGGCCTCGCCAATGGCAAATCAGCGAACAACAGCGCCGTTGCGTCTTTACGTGTGGATGACGGTCTTGGTGATTCCACGGTGAAATCACAGCGAGAGATCGTCCCGCGCTATCGAAGGTGCGAACTCTGCCTTTGGCAACAAGCGGAACGGAGTCTCCGTCGTTCTGGCCGAGAGTATCCGGTCGCAACGAAGGGTGCGCGGACCGCCCCTCAGGTGATCAAATGCAACAACATACCAAATCGGGTATTTCAGCAGAAGATAGTGAGGCGCGATCTGGCGTTCGGACGTTTCGCCGTCTTCTCTTTGATATCGTATCTCCAACACCGTCTGATTGATGAAGGCTTGGTGCAAGGCCTGAACGACGCGCTTCGGCGGAGCGCTCGCGCCCGCCTGCACATAAGTTGATGCTGTGACCCCGATCATTACGCGCGATTTCAGTTGGTCTACCTGCTTACGCTTTTCCGGAGAGAATGAAGCCACCATCTGCCGCCGAACGGACCCAAGACTCGCCAAGAATATCGGCGATCTCATTTGCTCTGCCACCGCGATACTGATGAGAAGATCGACTGCTTCAGCGTAAGGCAAATTCAACCTGCCCACGCCCCAATTCCGATCGAGACGCACGCCACCACCACGCCCTCGATCTGCGTCGATTTGCATACCCTGTTCCCGCATCACGGACAGATCCCGCGCAATCGTACGCGTGCTGACGCCATGTTGCCGCGCAAGATCTTTGACCGTGCAATGTGCGTCCTGCTTGAGCTGAACAGCGAGCAATTCCATCCGCCTCAGCCTCTCATGTGCATTTGTTCGCTTCATGGATCAAATACGACATAAAATGTCATATTTATCAATATGACGACGGGCAGGCGGAGCCCGCAATTGATCTTCGTCCTTATGAAACGCGAATTGCCCCACCAAAGGCGCTGGAGAGAAACCTATGAAAATGAACTATTTTGTTGTCGGAACGAACGACATGGACGCGTCAAAAGTCTTCTACGACGCACTGTTCGCGGATGCGGACCTTCAAACCGTTTCGCCGAACGACCGCATGACCTACTGGATCGGGGAGGACTTTGCCTTCGCAGCGGCGATACCCTTCGACACAAAGCCAGCCACCAACGGCAATGGCACGATGGTTGGCTTTTGCGTTGGCGACAAGGAAGACGTCGTAAGACTGCACGGGTTGGCGATTTCACTCGGCGGAACATGCGAAGGTGCGCCAAATCAGCGTGGGCCGAAATTCTCCGCATATGTGAGAGATCTTGACGGCAACAAACTGTGCTTTTCTGACTAGGAGACAGCATGAGAGATGACGTCCGCTCGAATATGAAATGCTTCCAGAAGCGGGCGTCGGTCCGTCTCGCAGCATCAGGTCAAGCGGACCCCGCAGCGTCGTTTACCGCGACGCCACTGGAATGGCGGCTTCTGGGTCGGCGAGTGATGTTGCACACGGGAAATGTCGATGCGTCGTGACCAGAAGTTTCGCTCGGGACGGTGACGGTTTTTCGAACATTCCGGACATCGGCGAAATCTCGAGAAAGGGGCGCCTCTCCTCGCGCTGGCCGCCTTTGCAGGATTAAGCGCGGAGGACGCGGCCCTATTCAACATGTTTCTCCGGGCTATCCGTCCACCCCTACAGCACATCTCGCAAAGGGCCTGCATCCGCCCCCGACCCTCTCTTTCCCCTTGACCTTGCCCGCCGGTTTGGCACAACCGCTCCATGGCGACTGGTACTCTCACGATTGATCTCGACGCGATTGCCGCAAACTGGCAGGCGCTGAACTCGAAATCCGACGCGTCCGTGGAAACCGGCGCGGTGGTCAAGGCCGATGGCTATGGGCTCGGCGCCGCGCGGGTGGCGCGGGTGCTGGCCCGGGCCGGGGCACGAACCTTTTTCGTGGCCGTGGCAGAGGAAGGCGCGGCCGTGCGCGAGGCGCTTGGGCGCAGCGCAGAGATCTATGTCTTCGGCGGGCATATGGCCGGCGACACGGACATGATCCACGATCTCGACCTGATCCCCATGCTCAACTCGATCAACCAGTTGACCCGCCATTTCGAAGCGCTTCCCGGCGCCCCCTTCGGATTGCAGCTCGACACCGGCATGAACCGGCTTGGCCTCGAACCCGCCGAATGGGCGGCCGTGCGCGAGTTGGCCCTGAGCCAGGCGCCGCGCCTGATCATGAGCCACCTGGCCAGCGCCGACGCGCCGGACTCGCCCCAGAGCGCCGACCAGCTGCGCCAGTTCCTCGAAATGACCGACGGCACCGACATTCGCCGGTCGCTCTCGGCCACCGGCGGCACCCTGCTCGGGCCGCAATATCACTTTGACCTGACCCGCCCCGGCATCGGCCTCTATGGCGGCATGCCCTTCGCCAACGCGAAACCCGTCGCCCATGTCTCGCTGCCCATCATCCAGACCCGGCTTGTCGCTCCCGGCGAGGTGGTCGGCTACAACGCCACCTGGACCGCCCCCGAAGAACGCCTCATCGCCACCGTCGCTGGCGGTTATGCGGATGGGCTGCTTCGGGCGATCTCCGGCAAGGGCAGCCTCTGGCATGACGGCGTCGCCTGCCCCATCGTCGGTCGCGTCTCGATGGACCTGATCACCGTCGACATCTCCGCCCTCTCCGAGATCCCGCCCTCGTTGGACATCCTCTGCGCCGAGCAGGGCGTGGACGATGTCGCCACGACCGCCGGGACCATCGGGTACGAGGTCCTGACCTCGCTCGGTGCGAGGTACGAGCGCAAGACCATCGGCGGTCTGGCGTGAGCGCCGCGATCACGCGCCCACTCGCCGCCATCGGCCGGCCCGTTCTCGCTGGTCTCGCAAGCATCGGGCGCATGGTGCTCTTTGCCGCCGCCGTGATCAGCCATATCTTCCGCCCCCCCTGGTATCCGCGCGAATTCCTGCATGCCGTGATGACCATCGGCTGGTACTCGCTGCCCGTGGTCGGGCTGACCGCGCTCTTCACCGGCGGCGCGCTTGCACTGCAGATCTATGACGGCTCCTCGCGCTTCTCGGCCGAGGCCGCCGTGCCCTCCATCGTCGCCATCGGCATGGCGCGCGAGCTCGGCCCCGTGCTCGGCGGCCTCATGGTCGCCGCCCGCGTCGCCTCCTCCATCGCCGCCGAGATCGGCACGATGAAGGTCACCGAACAGATTGACGCTCTGGTCACCCTCTCGACCAACCCGATCAAGTATCTCGCCGTCCCGCGCGTCCTCGCCGCGACGCTGACCGTTCCGGTCCTCGTGGCCGTGGGCGACAGCATCGGCATCATGGGCGGCTGGTTCGTCGGCGTGAACCGGCTGGACTTCAATTCCGCCGCCTATCTGCAGAACACGATCGACTTTCTAGAAGTTTCGGACGTCATGTCCGGGGTCGCCAAGGGCGCCGTCTTCGGTTTCCTCGTGGCACTTATGGGCTGCTTCTATGGCATGAATTCCGGGCGCGGCGCACAGGGCGTCGGCAAGGCGACCAAGCTCGCGGTGGTCTCGGCCTCGGTGCTCATCCTGGGCTCCAACTACCTTCTCACGGAGCTCTTCTTCTCGGCATGATCCAGCTCGAAAACGTCCATAAATCCTTCGGAGCGAAGCAGGTGCTTCGCGGCGTGACGCTGGAGGTGCCCAAGGGCGAGTCGATGGTCATCATCGGCGGCTCCGGCACCGGCAAATCCGTCACCCTAAAATGCATCCTCGGCCTGGTTCACCCGGACAAGGGCACGATCACGCTGGACGGCCAGCCGGTCGAGAGCGGCGACCGGGACGCGTTCCTCGCCCGGTTCGGCATGCTCTTCCAGGGGGCCGCGCTTTTCGACAGCCTCACCGTTTGGCAGAATGTCGCCTTCCGTCTGTTGCGCGGCCGGCAGAAGCTGCCCAAGGCTCAGGCGCGCGAGATCGCCATCGAGAAGCTGCGCCGCGTCGGGCTGGTGCCGGAGACGGCGGATCTCTTTCCGGCGGAGTTGTCTGGCGGCATGCAGAAACGCGTGGGCCTGGCCCGCGCCATCGCCGCCGACCCCGAAGTGATCTTCTTCGACGAGCCCACGACCGGGCTGGACCCGATCATGGCGGGCGTCATCAACGAGCTGATCCGCGAGATCGTGGTCGAGATGGGCGCGACGGCGATGACCATCACCCATGACATGACCTCCGTGCGCGCAATTGCCGATGATGTCGCAATGTTGCATGACGGCGTGATCAAGTGGTCCGGAACGGTTTCGGAAATGGACGCTTGCTCAGATCCTTACGTTCAGCAGTTCATTCATGGGAAGGCCGACGGCCCGATCGCGGCTGTTCGATAAGGTCAAAGTCTTCGGTTCCTGAACACCGCGCATTCGGCGTGTCTCCGCGCCATTCTGAACTCGGACTCACCGCAAGCTCGCAATTCGGCACGCAGCCCGCTTTCCGAGCATCCCCGTCCTTCCGACAACAAAGCACGCCCCGCCCCCTTGCAACCGCCCGCGCGCCGTGATCGAGGGAAACGGAAGGGGAAGACCATGTCCGACACGCAACGCGGTATCCTGGCCATGCTGGCCGCCTGCACGATCTGGGGCCTCTCGCCGCTCTTTTACAAGCAGCTGGCCCATGTGCCGCCGCTGGAGGTGCTGTCCTACCGAACGCTCTGGTCTCTTGGTGTCTTCGGCGTCGTGCTGATCCTGCAGCGGCAAACCGGCCAGCTCTGGAGCTTCCTCGGTCGACGCTGGCCAATCGCAGCCCTCGCAGCGCTGCTGATCTCGACCAATTGGGGCTTCTATATCTGGTCGATCCAGGTCGGGCGCGCCATGGAGGCCTCACTCGGCTATTATATCTTCCCACTTGTCGCCGTCCTCTTTGGCGCCCTGTTCTTCGGCGAGCGTCTCGGTGCCTTGCAGTGGTTTGCCGTCGCCCTGGCCGCGACGGGTGTGCTGGTTCTGACGCTGGGGCTCGGGCTCGTGCCGCTGGTCGCGCTGACGCTGGCAACCACCTTCGGCCTCTACGGGCTGATCAAGAAACAGCTCCGCAGCGGCGCCATCATCTCGGTTACGGCGGAGGTTCTCTTGCTCGCCCCGCTCGCGATTGTCTGGCTCGGCTGGATCGGCAGCGGCGCGGCGGGCGGCGCACAGGCGCTCGACTGGCAGAGCCAGACCCTGCTCGCGCTCTCAGGTCCGATAACGGCCGGCCCGCTGATCCTCTTCTCCTATGCCACGCGCAAAGTGCGGCTGGCGACGGTCGGGCTGCTGCAATATCTCAACCCGACGCTACAGTTCCTCTGCGCCGCATTGGTCTTCGGCGAACCCTTCACCCAGTGGCACGCGATCACCTTCGGGCTGATCTGGGCCGCGCTCGGCCTCTACTCCGCTCAGGCACTGCTCTCGGACCGCGCCGCGCGCAGGCGTTCCATCAACGCGGAGAGATCCGGAACGGTCTGAACGAAATCGAGCAGGCTCGCTTCGGCAAAGCCCTGCGCGACCACATGCTCCATCAGCGCGTTGAGCGGTGCCCAGTAATTGCCGGTGTCGAGCAACAGGATCGGCTTGGAATGCAAGCCGAGCTGCGCCCAGGTCACCGCCTCGAAGAACTCGTCCAGCGAGCCAGCGCCGCCGGGCAGTACAACGATGGCATCGGCATTCATGAACATGACCTTCTTGCGCTCATGCATCGTCTCGGTGACGATGAAACTTGTCAGGTCCCGCTTGCCGACCTCGCGGTCGAAGAGATGGATCGGGATGACACCGAATGTCTCGCCGCCCCCGGCCTGTGCCGCGCGCGCCACACGCCCCATCAGCCCGATATCCCCCGCGCCATAAACGAGCCGCCAGCCCTCGGCAGCAATTGCCGCGCCAAGCGCCTCCGCAGCCTCCGCATAAGCCGGTTCGACCCCGTCCCGGGAGCCGCAATAAACGCAAATGGAAAAGTTTTGTGACATTGCTGCATATCCCTGACGCTAGCTCTCGTGCTCCGGTGATAGCGGGCTTGCCATTGGGGCTCAAGCCGCGCAGGGAGAGACCGGGATGTCTTGGAAAGAACGACAATGATCGGAAAAGGCCATTTCGGCAGTGCCGGCAGCGTCGCTACCGGTGTTGGCGCCGGAATCGTCATACTTGCTGGCATGGCTGGCATTTATACCTATTTCGTCGGAGCTCCGGAGCCCGCCGTCCCTGCAGCGAGCGTCGAGGAAACCAAGCTCGCACAGCCCTCGGAAGCGCGCACCGCTGCGGACGAGACCAAGCCGCACGTTCCCGCCCCAGAAACACAGACCGACGCTGCCCCCGAAACGCAGACCGACGCTGCGCCTGAACCGAAACCGGCGCCGGACACGCAGGCCAAACCGGTCGTGCCACCGGTCGCGCTTCCCCGCTTTGGCGATGTCCGGCTTGAAGCAGACGGTCAGGCCGTCATCGCCGGCTCCGGCCCGGCCGGGTTCGCGCTGCGGCTGGAAGAGGACGGCACAGTTCTTGGCACCACTCAGGTCAATGGCTCAGGCGATTTCGCCATGCTGCTCGAGCTGCCGCCAAGTGCCGAGGCCCGGGTGCTCTATCTCGTGGCCGTGGACGAGGACGGCACCGAACATCGCTCCGAAGAGAGCATCGTCCTGACCCCGCCCGCGCCGCCGCCATCCGAGCCCCTCGTGGCGTCCCTGCCGGAAGAAACGCCGGACGAAACGGACATCAGCGATGCGCCTGTCGTGGCAGAAACGGAGCCCTCGGCACAACCGGACATCCCGGCGGACCCGGCGGAGGAAGAACCGACGGCCGCCGAGGACTCTCCAGAGATCGCGTCGCTTGAGCCCGAAGAAGACGAACCGGAAGCCCCAGCGGACAACGCTGAAGTCCTAGCGCAGGCCCCCGAACGCCCGGTCGAAGAGGTTGCGGACGAGCCGACCCTCAAGACGGACCGGCCCGCTGAAGTGACGCCAACAGTGCTGCTGGCCGGCCGTGACGGCGTCGAGCTGCTGCAGCCCGCAGCCGCCCCGCGCGAGCGGCTTGAGAACCGAGTCGTCGTTGATGTGATTTCCTATGCCGGCGATGGCAGCGTCTCGCTCTCCGGGCGCGCTGCCGCCTCGCCGTCACAAGATGATCGCGTACGGGTCTATCTCGACAACAAGCCGGTCGAGACCTCCCAGGTCGGGTCCGATGGAAACTGGAGGATGGGCTTGCCGTCCGTCCGCCCCGGTGTCTACACGCTGCGGGTCGACCAGCTCGACGAGAGCGGGCAGGTGGTTGCGCGGTTCGAAACGCCGTTCAAGCGCGAGGATCCAAGCGAGCTGGCCCGCATCGGGCCGCACGACGCGACACCCGGCGAGGTATCGGCTGCCCTTATCACGGTCCAGCCGGGCTACACGCTCTGGGGCATCGCCTCGGAGCGCTATGGCGACGGCTACGACTACATCCAGATCTTCGAGGCCAATCGCAGCCAGATCCGCGATCCCGACCTGATCTATCCCGGACAGGTTTTCGAGCTGCCTGACGGCGACGCCGACAGCGCGAACTAGGCCGGATCAGTTCGGAGACGCGGACAGGATGGCGGCCTCGCCCAGCCCAAGACGGCGCCGGACAGGCGGCCCATAGGCGGCGGGATCGATAAAGACACTCGGATGCTGCCGCTCGAGAACCGCGCGGTCCGTCGGTGCAAGTGCAAAGAGATCCGCCTCGTCCGGGTGGAAGCTTTCGCAGGGCATCCCGGCCGCGGTAAGGACCTGATGGCGGTCCAGCATCAGGTGCACATAGGTCACCTGTGTTACGTCGAGATCCTCGGAAACACCCGGACGCCCCAACAGATCTTCGGCCCGCACCAGCACCTCCCTCTCGGCAAAAAGCGCACGCGGCCCGCGTCCGGCCATGAGCAAGCGGTGCCCGCGCGAAACCAGAAGGTCCGGCTCTGGCCGCGCCGCGCCGAACGCGTCTGCCACAATGCGGATCGGGCGCAGGTGCGGTTCAAGATGCAGCCGCGCTCCGGAGATCTTGCGGGATCCGACCCAGAGGATCGGTTGCGGCCCGTCATCGCGGGTCTCAACAAGGTCGCCCGGCTGCAGGGCCTCGACAGAAACTCGCCCCTTGGGCGTCGCGATCGGCGTGCCAGCGGCGAAGCAGATCACGCCACCCGTCGGTGCCATCCGCGCCCGTGCCTCGGCGCGCGACGTGGTGGTGACCCGCGCCACCCAGAGATCCGTATCGCCCGGTGGCAGGTCGCCCAGAAACGCCACGAGCCGGTCGCGCCCGGTGTCGGTCTCGATGATGCTGGCGGCAAAGGCGCGGCGTCCGTCGGTGAGCAGGAAGCCGCGATCCAGGAGCTGGTCTTCCTCAAGCTCGAGCATATCCCGATCCGGCATGTGCATCACCTGTCCGCAGAGCTGTCGCGCCTTGCGGGCGGCGCGCCGGTGCAGTTCCTGCGCCTCAACGCCCGCGCCCAGACGCGCGATCCCATCGGGACCATCGACCCGCATCGCCCGACCGGTCCAACGCCAAGTCGCGCCCGGACGCAGATCCTCCGGATCGCCCCCGGGGAGGTCGTCAAGGATGATCTGTGTCCAACGGATGACGAAGGTGCCGGTTACACCCGTACCCATTTCTGTAGCCTGCTCTTTTGTTCTGATCTTGTGCCAAAGGCGTAGCATGGAATGCGTGCGCGCGAAAGAGTCCTGGCCTGAGGCCGCGCGCATGATCCGTTGCTCGGATCGACGAGCCCGTCGTCTTGGCGGGGGGCGTTTCACAGCAGAAAAATGCCCGAAAGGCGTCGAGCGCCCGGATCAGGCGAAATGCATGGCGATCTGGCGGCGATGCGGTCGGGTACGATGCTCGAAGAGATAGACCCCCTGCCAGGTGCCGAGCCGCATGCGCCCATCCCAGACAGGCACGGACAGGCTGACTGGCAGGAGTGCTGCCTTGATATGCGCCGGCATGTCATCCGGGCCCTCATAGGTGTGGCGCAGATAGGCCATGGACGGATCTGTCGCTGGCGGCACCAGGCGCTCGAAGAAGGCCTTCAGGTCGTCCTGCACCTCTGGGTCGGCGTTTTCCTGTATCAGGAGCGACGCGGACGTATGGCGCAGGAGTAGCGTCAGCAGGCCCTCAACCGCCCCGATCTCGCGCAACCAGGTGTCGATCCGCCCCGTCACTTCGTAGAGTCCCTGCCCCCTCGTATCGACGTCGAGCATCCGTTGCATTGTCAGACCAATCCCCGTTGCATGAAGTGTTTCAGGCTGTTGGCGCGGACGGCCATGGAATGACCGGCACCCGGGTCTGCATATCCTCTCGCCTGGCGGCGCAAAAGACCACGATTCCCATCTTCAACGGCGTTGGCGCAGTTTTCGGCATCGTCCACTAGAATACGAAATGGCCAGAACACAGGTCGCGCCTCAGAAATCCGCAGATACTCGCGTCGCGCCTTTAGTTCAGTTGCCCGGAAGAGCCCTTCTCGACACTGCACAACGCCTCCGAATGGCCCACGGAGGCAGACTGGCCAACCCGCGGACCGCCCACCCGCAGCGTATCCTCCAGCGGTTTCTCCGACGCCTCAGGCCCATTGACCGCGAAAACGACGGCAAGCCGGTTCTCGCGGTAACGGCTCGGGACACGGACAGCCGTGACCACGAGGCGGTCCGTCTTTCTTGCACCGAGCTTGAGAGTGGCAAAACGTCCGGCGGAACAGAAATACTCCGCCTTTCCCGCGCCCGCCCGGGTCAGGATTTCGAAGGATTGCGCCGTTCCGACGGCCTGAAGCCCCTCCGGTGCCGCGCGGATCACCGCCTCTTGCGCCGGGACCGCATGGCCCATGACAAGCAGTGCCAGAAGCGCCGTTCCAACCGTCATACTCTTTCGCATCCTGCACCCTCATGTTCCGTGGGACCGCCTATCTCCACCTATCCTATACCAGCTCTCACCCCGCACCAAACCGGGCTGGTCACGTTGCCGCGACATCCTCGGCCAACTCCCGCCAAGGTGCGGGATCCCAATATCGGATCGCTGCACCAGAGGTCGATGGCAGCACCCAGACCGGCGGCAGGCCCGTTGGATAGCAAACACCTGGCGGTGGGTTTCTCTTCAACCCCAGGGCAATACGGGCCGATGTTCGCCCCGTGAAGGCGAGCCGATACGGCTGCCAGAGATCAAGGACGCACCGCAGCCGATCCGGATCGAACGCCGTCGGCGCGAGGTCGCCATCGACGCCGGAAGCCTCCTTGGCAAGATCGGTCAACCCGAGACCGTATTCCAGCACCCGGGCGTCCTCTTCGGGCGCCAACCGCTTCGGGGTCAGCCCCGTCTCCTGCAGGATGGCCCAGAAACGGTTTCCCCGCCCGGCGTAATAATGACCAATGGCCGCCGATCTGGGACCGGCGGCCATGCCGCAGAATACAATGTCGAGATCTGGCGCGAGATAGTCGGGCAGGACCGGCATCAGCCGAACACACCATCGCCCTTCTCGTCGATCAGGATCTTCGCCTTGTTGGCCGAGATCTCCTGCGCATCCGTCTCCGACTGGCAGACATCGGCGCGGATCAGCTGGTGGGTCTTCACTTCGCCGTCGATCTCCTTCTCGATCCGGGCCGCGACTCGGTAGCCGCCAGCCTCCTTGATCGGCTCGGGGAAGACGTTGAACCCCTTGTAGATTTCCGGCTCGGCAGCAGGTTTTCCGCCGCCGCCACCGAAGAGACGAGACAGTATCGACATTGCTCCCCCCTACTGGTCGAGGAAACTGCGCAGCTTCCGGCTCCGGCTCGGATGCTTGAGCTTGCGCAGTGCCTTGGCTTCGATCTGGCGAATCCGCTCTCGGGTGACCGAGAATTGCTGGCCAACCTCTTCGAGCGTGTGGTCGGTGTTCATGCCGATGCCGAATCGCATCCGCAGGACACGCTCCTCACGCGGCGTGAGCGAAGCCAGAACGCGGGTCGTGGTCTCCTTCAGGTTCTCCTGAATGGCCGAGTCGAGCGGCAGGACGGCGTTCTTGTCCTCGATGAAATCGCCAAGCTGGCTGTCTTCCTCGTCGCCGATGGGGGTTTCGAGGGAGATCGGTTCCTTGGCGATTTTCATCACCTTGCGAACCTTCTCCAGCGGCATCTGCAGCTTTTCCGCCAATTCTTCCGGTGTCGGCTCGCGGCCGATCTCGTGCAGCATCTGGCGACCGGTGCGGACCAGCTTGTTGATCGTCTCGATCATGTGGACCGGGATCCGGATCGTCCGGGCCTGGTCGGCAATCGAGCGCGTGATGGCCTGACGAATCCACCATGTTGCATAGGTGCTGAACTTGTAGCCGCGGCGATACTCGAACTTGTCCACGGCCTTCATCAGGCCGATATTGCCTTCCTGAATGAGATCAAGGAACTGCAAGCCGCGGTTGGTGTATTTCTTGGCAATGGAGATCACGAGCCGAAGGTTCGCTTCGACCATCTCCTTCTTGGCCTGCCGCGCTTCCTTCTCGCCCTTCTGGACCTGCTGGACGATGCGGCGGAACTCGGGAATGTCGACGCCGACATAGGTGCCGACCTGCGCCATCTCCGCGCGCAGCTCTTCGATCTTGCCCGAGGAGCGGTCGAACAGCGCCGCCCAGCCCCGGCCAGGTTTTTCGCCCATCCGGTCCATCCAGGTCGGGTCCAACTCGTAACCCTTGTAGGCCTCGATGAACTCGCGACGGTTGATGCGGGCCTGGTCCGCCAGCTTCACCATGTTGGAATCGATCGACATGATCTTGCGGTTGATACCGTAGAGCTGGTCGATCAGCGCTTCGATCCGGTTGTTGTGCAGGTGCAGCTCGTTGACGAGCTCGACGATCTCGGCGCGCAGCTTCTGGTAGGTCGCCTCTTCCTTGGTCGAAAAGGAGCCGTCCTCGTTCAGCGTCGCGGACATCCGCGCGTCCTGCATTTCCTCGAGATCGGTAAAGTCGCGGGCAATACGGTCGAGAATGTCGAGAACGCGCGGCTTGAGCGCGGCCTCCATCGCGGCGAGCGACATGTTGGCCTGCTCGTCGTCGTCGTCTTCTTCTTCTTTCTTGATCGGGTTGCCGTCAGCGTCGTATTCCGGCGTCTCGGTCTTGTCTTCCGGTTTTGCCTCGACATTGAGGCTGTCGACGACGGGCGCTTCTTCCTCGTCCTCCTCCATGCCGCTGCCGAAAGTCGTCTCGAGATCGATCACATCGCGCAGCAGGATCTCCTCGGAGAGAAGTTCCTCGCGCCAGATCGTGATGGCCTGGAAAGTCAGCGGGCTCTCGCAGAGCCCCGCGATCATCGTGTTGCGGCCGGCCTCGATGCGCTTGGCAATCGCGATCTCGCCCTCGCGGGACAAAAGTTCGACAGACCCCATCTCGCGCAGATACATCCGGACCGGGTCATCCGTGCGGTCGAGCTTCTCGGTCTCGGTTGTAGCGACGGTGACCTCGCGGGAGGTGGAGGCTTCGACCACTTCGGTCGAGCCGGACTTCTTGTCGCCGTCCTCGTCCTCGGCTTCTTCGCCCTCGATCACGTTGATGCCCATCTCGGAGAGCATCGACATCACGTCCTCGATCTGCTCGGAAGACACTTGGTCGGGGGGAAGCACCTGGTTGAGCTGATCGTAGGTGATGTAGCCCCTCTCGCGGGCTTCTGCGATCATCTTCTTGACCGCAGTCTGACTCATGTCGAGCGAAACTTCCTGCTCTCCGTCGTCGGGCTTGCGGTCTTCGGTGTCCTTGGCGGCCATCTAGAACTCCTGTCTCGCGGGCGGGCTCGGTCGCTGTGGCCCCGAATCGGGAGCCGAATCAGTACGAATCATTAGCGCGGTCAACGCTGGATTCCACCCCGCATATCCATTGAGGGCCGGAATGGAAAGACCGCCCCCCGCTCAATCCTGTTGCTGCCCCTTGGTTTCTTCCCCGGCGAAACCGATGGATTCCAGCAGCCTGTCCAAATCCGAGCGTTCGTCCCGGTCGATCCGGGCCCCGTTCTCGGCAATGTCGAAATCGGCGCGGTCACCATCGCTGTTGCTCACAGCCATTTCGCGCGCGCGGGCAGAGAGCGTCAGTCGGTGGCCGATCCATTCATCCGGCGCTTCCGCCATACCCGCCACTGCCTCCGCGACCTCCGCCCGCGTGCCGCGCAGCGCGGCCAGCTTGGCGATTTCCCCGGAGAGGCAGAGCCGTGCAAGTTCGACATCCCCCGGCTTTCGAACCGACGGGACCAGCGACACATGGCGCTCGGCCCGCAGGCTTTCAAGGGTACCGGGGCCAAGCACGTCACAAATGCGGGTCTCGATCTCGTCTTTCGTGTCTTGCGGGTTGCAGGCAAGCAACAGGCTGGCCAGTGCAGAATGCCCCTCGCCCTCGAACCAGGTCTCTTCAAGCACATGGGAATACTCGTCGAGCAGGGAGGGGGTGGCGATCAATGTGGCGAGAATGACGGCCTCGTAGCGGCAGATATGTTGCGCGGAAAGCTCCTTGGGACCGGCAAGATTGGATTGCCGCGTACTCTGTGTCGGAGCCTCGGCCGGCTTGAACTTGAAACGCCCGCCGCGCGGCTGCCACGCGGACTGTCCTCGTCCCTGCCCATATCCTTGTCCATATCCCTGCCCCTGTCCAACCGGGCCGTGACCGAAGCCGAACAGCTCGGAGCGCAGGCGGCGAATTTCCTCGGCGTAATGGCCACGGATGCCGGGATCGCTGATGCGCTTGATGGCTGCGCGCAGGGACTTGTCGAGGGCGGCGCGGCGCTCCGGGCTGTCGAGCACCTTGCCTTCCGTCTCGCGTTGCCAGAGCAGCTTGACCATGGGCTGGGCGGCATCGAGCAACGCCTGCATGGCTGGCGCACCCTCGGCCTTGATGAGATCGTCCGGGTCCTTCCCTTCAGGCAGGATGCAGAAGCGCAGCGACTGTCCCGCCTCCAGCAGCGGCAGCGCAACATCGACCAGCCGCATCGCGGCGCGCAGGCCGGCCGTGTCGCCGTCGAGCGCAATGATCGGTTCGGGATGGATGCGCCACATCAGGCGGATCTGGTCCTCGGTAATCGCGGTGCCGAGCCCTGCCACCGTGGCGCCGAACCCGGCCTCGCTCAGCGCGATCACGTCCATGTAGCCTTCGGCGACGATCAGCGGCGCGCCCTTGCCGGCGGCTTCGCGGGCGGGCCCGTGGTTGTAGAGGCTGCGCCCCTTGTCGAAGAGTTCGGTCTCAGGCGAGTTGAGGTATTTCGCGTTGTCGCCGGGATCCATGGCGCGGCCGCCAAAGGCGATCACCCGGCCCCGCGCATCGCGGATCGGGAACATGATCCGATTCCGGAAGACGTCATAGGGGGTGCGCCCCTTGTCCGAGGGTTTGGCAAGGCCGCAGCCGAGGATCAGGTCGGCGGCAATACCCTTGCCCGTGAGGTGATTCCAGAGATTCTGCCAGCCCTCTGGCGCGAACCCCATCTCCCAACGCTCCATCGCCTCGGGGGTGAGACCACGCGCGCCTGACAGATAGGAGCGCGCCGACGCGGCGGCGGCGGTCTTGAGCTGGAGGCGGAAGAACTTCACCGCCTCCTCCATCACCGCAGTGAGCTGTCCGCGCCGGTCTGCCTTCTCCTTCGCCTTCGGATCCCGAGCAGGCATCTGCAGGCCGGCCTCCTGGGCGAGAATCTCGACGGCTTCCATGAAGCCGATATTCTCGGTCTCCTGAACGAACTTGATCGCGTCGCCCTTCTCGTGACAGCCGAAGCAGTAATAGTAGCCCTTGCGGTCATCGACATGGAACGAGGCCGTTTTTTCCTGGTGGAAAGGGCACGGGGCCCAAAGATCGCCCTTCGCCTGATTCGACTTGCGCATATCCCAAATGACCTTGCGCCCCACGACCTGTGCGATCGAGGTGCGGGTGCGAAGCTCGTCAAGGAATCCGGGGGGCATGGACATCCGCCGACTATCGCCCCGCTGCGCGTCCAAGTCCAGATCCCGGGCGTGTCCCGACCCCGCTTTTCTGAGGACAAGATGAACGGAACCGTGGAACACCCTGTTGCTACGGGGCCCGGGTCGCCCCCCCCAAAAAAAAAAGCGAAAGGGATACCTGCTGACGGAAGAACACAGGCCGATCGGGCCGCAGGCCCGCGCCGCGCAGCGGCGCCCCCGCCGCACGAGCCCTGCTCGGCGGCAACGCCCCCCCCTCCCGGCCCGCGCTATTCGCCGATCTGCACGCGTGCCGCGACCGACTTCATTGCTTCTTCGATCTCATGCGCCGCCGTTCGGGCCATCGAGCGCATGACCAGCAGTTCGAACCCGGTCTCCGTCGGCGTGATCTGGGCATTCATATGCCCCAGAAGGCTTCGCGCCGTGCGCCATATCGGGAAGACCGATGGCCGTAGGTCCAGCGGCACCAGTCGTTGCAGGGTCTCGACCGCGCCCTCTCCCTCCAGCGTCAGCGCCGCCCAGGCATCGCTCTGGTCGATCACCGCCGCGATGCCCGAAAGCGCGGCAGGCGGTTGCGGGCCGAGCAGCAGCGCTTGTGACCGGCCTGTCCAAAGGATGCGCCCGGCAAGACTGTTGCGGGTCTCGCCCGGTGCCGGAAAACTCAGGCTGAGCGCAGATTGCAAGCTGTGGGAGCAGTTGATCTCTTCGCCCGGATAGGGGGCGATCCAGGTGATGCGACCGATGTCGACCTCGGCGAGGCGCAACGCGCCATGACGTCGCTCGAACCCGCCCAGTGGTGCTTGCGCCTGAAGCAGTTTCATCGCATCCGCCCTCCCGTGGGATCGTAGAAGACCGGGTCGCAGACCTCGCAGAGCAGGTCCACCGCCCGCAGGTGATCGACCAGCCGCAGGATCTCGCCATGCCGCGCCCGCCCGCGTTGCAGGAAGCCGAATGCGACACCACGCCCGAGTGTCGGCGAGTGGCAGTTGGACGTCACATAGCCCTGGTCATTGATCCGGGTCGGCTCGGCGTCGCGTTCGAAGAGATGGGCGCCGGCGGGCAGGCTGTCCCCGGGCCCGAGCGCGCGCAGGCCAACAAGCTGTTCACGCTCCTGCGCCAACAGGCCAGGGCGCGCGGCAGCAGCTTTGCCAATGAAATCCTTCTGCGTCGACATCATCCGCTGCAACCCGAGATCGAAGGCGGTCGTGCGCCCGTGCAGCTCGGCATGAGTCGGCAGGCCCTTCTCGATCCGCAGCACATTGAGCGCCTCCATCCCGTAGGCGCCGCCACCAAACCCTTCCGCCTGTGCCACCAGGAGCCGGAAGAGGCTGGCGCCATAGCGAGTCGGCACCGCCAGCTCATAGGCTTGTTCTCCGGAGAAGGAGATGCGGAAGAGCCGGCCAGCCACGCCACCGACACTCACAGCGCCGCATTGCAGGAAGGGAAAGGCGTTGGCGTGCAACGGCTGGTCGAGCACCGCGTTAACCACCTCTCGCGCCCGCGGCCCGGCAATGGCGAACTGCGCCCAGGCCTCGGTCGTCGAGGTGAAGCGCACCCGCGCGGTCGGCAGGAAGCATTGCTGCACCATCTCCAGATGCGCCATGACCTGCCCGGCCGCCGCCGTGGTCGTGGTCAGCGCCCAACGGTCCAGCGACGGGCGCGCCGTGGTGCCGTCATCCATGACATGGCCGTCCTCGCGTAACATCAGCCCATACCGAACGCGGCCCGGCTTCAGCGTCGAGAAACGGTTGGTATAGACCATGTCGAGCAGCGCGCCGGCATCCGGCCCCATCAGCTCGATCTTGCCCAGCGTGGAGACATCGCAGATGCCGACGCTCGCGCGCACCATCCGCACCTCGCGATCGCAGCTCTCGCGCCAGTCGGTCTCGCCCGGATCGGGGAAGTAGCTCGGGCGATACCAGAGCCCGGCCTCGACCATGGGCGCCCCGCGCTTGAGGCTGGCCTCATGCGACGGGGTCAGACGCTCCGGCGCGAAGCCCTTGCCTTGCCCGCCCGCGCCCATCGCTCCGATCGAAACCGGCGAGAAGGGTGGCCGGTAGATCGTCGTGCCGGTCTCGGGGATCGTCCGGCCCGTCGCGTCGGCGAGGATCGCCAGCGCGGTCACATTGGAACTCTTGCCCTGGTCCGGCGCCATGCCCTGGGTCGTGTAGCGCTTCATGTATTCGACGCTGTCATAGCCTTCCCGAACGGCCCCGGTCACATCCTTGGACGTCACGTCATTCTGGAAATCGAGCCAGGCCCGCCCCTTGCCCTCGACCAGCCAGAGCGCCTTGCCCGTGCCGGCCGTGGTCGCGGCCTCTGGCAGCAGTAGAACAGGGGCCACTTGTCCCAGGCGGCTCAACGCCTCGCCCGCCGCCCGCATGCCATCCGCAAGACATCCCGCTGTGTCAAACACCCCGCGCGCCGCCCCTGCCGGGACAAGCCCCGGAACAGCGTCCGGTTTCGGCACGAACGCCTCGATGGATGCCTCCCACTCCGGCCGCGAACCCATGTGACAGCTCAGGTGCACCGACGGGTTCCAGCCGCCGGAAACGGCCAGTGCATCGGCGGCGATGGTCTTCGAACCGGTCCCGGTCTTGACCGTGATCTGCCGCAGCCCGAGGCGACCGCGCGTTCCCGTGACCGTCGCGCCCGCGAAGAGCTCATAGTCCCCGATTGCGGTGGCGTCCTCCCGACTGTCGATCACGGCAGCGACCTCCAACCCGGCGTCGAGCAGGTCCCGTGCCGTGCGATGGGCGTCGTCATTGGTGGCGAAGAGCGCGATGCGCTTGCCCGGCGCCGTCCCGTAGCGGTTGAGATAGGACCGCAGCGCGCCGGCCATCATCACGCCGGGACGGTCATTGTTCGGAAAGGCGATGGAGCGCTCGATGGCACCCGCCGCGAGCACCGCCGAGCGCGCCGTGATGCGCCAGAAACAGTCCTTCGGCAGGTCCGGATGGGGCGTGCAGAGGTGCTCCGAAACCCGTTCAAGCGCGCCGTAGACGCCACCATCATACGCGCCATCGACGCTGGTCCGGGTCATGAGTCGCAGGTTGGGGGCCTTTTTGAGCCGCGCAACGGTCCGCGCCACCCAATCGGCGGCCGGCACCCCGTCGATCTGCTCGCACTCTGACAGCAGCCGCCCGCCCGGCTCGCTGCCTTCATCGGCGAGGATCACGTCCACCCCTGCCTCGACACCGGCCAGCGCCGCCATCAACCCGGCCGGGCCAGCACCGATCACCAGCAGATCGCAATGGGCGAAGGCCGTCTCGTTCCGCGTCGGATCTGGTTCCGGCACAAGCCTTCCAAGCCCCGCCGCACGGCGGATGATCGGCTCATACACCGTCTCCCAGAAGCGCGCCGGCCACATGAAGGTCTTGCAATAGAAACCGCCACCGAGAAAGGGCGAGAGGAGGTCGTTGACGGAGAGAATGTCAGCGCTCAGCGAGGGCCAGCGGTTCTGGCTTCTCGCCTCCAGCCCCTCACACAGCTCCTGCACGGTGGCGCGGACATTCGGCACCATCGCCACGCCGGAACCGATCTCGACCAGCGCGTTGGGCTCCTCCGAACCGGCGGTCATCACGCCACGCGGGCGGTGATACTTGAAGGAACGACCGAGGAGATGGATGTCATTTGCCATCAGCGCCGAGGCGAGCGTGTCGCCCGGGTGCCCCGTCAACAGCTTGCCGTCAAAAGAAAAGGGAAGCGACACGGTTCGGTCGATACGGCCACGATCTGAGAGCCTCATGAGAGCGCATCCTCTTCGGCAAGAATGGCCCGGTGCACCGCATGGCTGAGCGTGTCGCGTTCCACCACCAGCCAGGCGCCGCAGCCCGCGCCATGCCACCAGAGTTCGCGCGACGGCCCGGCGGGGTTGTCGCGCAGGTGGAGATAGGCGTGCCATGCCGCTGGGCCAGCCGCCTCGTCGGGGCGGTGGACAGTCATGGCCGCGCCGCGTGGCGTGAATTCGCGCAGGTCGCGCGGGCCGCAGAGCGGACAGGGGATCAACATGGCGCGGCCCTCACTGGCTCAAACAGAAATTCAGATCGACCGAATGCAGGCGAAAGATCACGCTCTCCTGCCCTTCCGGCGCCAGGAAAGCGTTGCCCTCGCATTCACCGCCCGCCTCGTCGACAAAGAGCCCCCCCGTGCGCAGCGCAAGCGTCTGGCCGTCGAAATCCGCGATCTGAACCGCGCCACCATCGCATTCGGCGAAACAGGTCAGATCGCCCGTCCTTGCCCAACCGGGCGGCGTCGGGCCGCCCTCCTGACGGCAGAAGACAGTCTGGCCGTACCAGAGTCCTGGGGTGACATTTTCAGCGCCCAGCCCGCCCTCACGGAACAGCACCTTGAGGAAGACTTGCGCATCCATCCGCTCGGTCGGATCGGGTTCAACCAGCGCCAGCATCTGGACCACCGATTGCTCAGGAACCCTTGCCAGATGGTCGTCCGAATAGGCGCGGGCGAAGCAGCCCTCGGGGACATTGCCGGCGGTTGCGGCGCCTGCATAGACTGCAAGAAATCCTCCTGTGATCCGGCCCGCATGGCGCGGAAAAAAGCTCGAAGGCCGCCGTGCCAGCATTTCCTGCGCGGCTGTCTCAGTGAAGATTGTGTTGCGCACCGGTCCCCTCCTCATCCATGAGGCCCCTGCCCGTCTCAAACCGGTCCAGCCGCAGGCGCTCCGCCGCCTCATGCGGCCGGTCCGTTGCCAGAAGATGGGCGAAGCAATGGCCGGACCCGGGTGTCGCCTTGAAGCCGCCATAGCACCAGCCGGTGTTGATATAGAGACCGCCGACACCTGAACGGTCGATGATCGGCGAGCCGTCGGGCGACATGTCCATGATCCCGCCCCAGCTGCGCAGAAGCCGCGCCTTGCCGATCATCGGCATCAGCGTCATCCCCGCCTCCATCACGTGTTCCTGCATCGGCAGGTTGCCGCGCGAAGCATAGGACGGGTAGAAATCCAGGTCCCCGCCAAAGACCAGCCCGCCCTTGTCCGACTGGCTGATATAAAAATGCCCCATGCCATAAGTCACGACATGGTCGAGCACCGGTTTCAGCCCTTCGGTGACAAATGCCTGCAACACGTGGCTCTCGATCGGCAGCCGCATCCCCGCCATTGCCGCCACCCGGCTTGAATTGCCCGCAACCGCGACCCCGATCTTCTTCGCGCGGATCGCCCCGCGCGTGGTCTGCACACCGGTGACTGATCCGTTCGCGACATCGATCCCGGTCACCTCGCACCGGTCGATCAGGTCGACACCCAAGCGATCCGCCCCGCGCGCGAAGCCCCAGACCACCGCATCATGCCGGGCCGTACCGCCGCGCGGATGGTAAAGCCCGCCATAAATCGGGAAACGGGTCTGGGCGTAATCGAGATAGGGCAACATCTCGCGGCAGGCGGCGCGGTCGAGCAGGATCGCGTCGTCGCCCTGATTGATCATCGCGTTGCCACGGCGGGCGAAGGCATCGCGCTGGCCGTCGGAATGGAACAGGTTGATGATGCCGCGCTGAGAGTGCATCAGGTTGAAATTCAGCTCCTGCTCCAACCCCTCCCAGAGCTTGAGCGAATGCGAGTAGAACTCGGAATTTCCGGGCAGCCCGTAATTGGCGCGCACGATGGTCGTGTTCCGTCCAGCCGAGCCACCGCCGAAATAGCCCTTTTCCAACACGGCGATCCGCGTCTTCCGATGGACGGAGGCAAGGTAATATGCCGTCGCCAGCCCATGCCCGCCGCCACCGATGATGACGATGTCATAGTCCGGTTTCGGATCCGGCTTGCGCCAGGCGCGCTTCCAGCCGCGATTTCCGGCCAATCCCTGTTTCAGGACTTGCAGAGCGTTGTAGCGCATGCCGCCTCCGATCGTTACGGGCAGCAAAGCAACTCGGCCGGATGATTGCAATGGGACAGGGGGACCGGACATGCGAAAGATTCAGTCGGAAGCCGGAGCAACCCAAGGCGTCCTCCGGACAACCTCTCTGACTGGACTGCACTGAAAGCGACAGGCATCTCACGCCTTCGTCCAACTTTCCGGCTTTCGCCGACTTTTGCATCCGACAACCGTCCGCCTGTTCATTGGTTGTCGGGTTTCTCCGTTGACCTCGGTTCAGGCGCAACCCTATAGGCGAGACCGGAATGTCCTGTTCCCGCGTCGTTTTCTTTCCAACTCAAGAACGCGGAATACCCACGCTTCTCGATTTCACGCTGCTCCACGGCTGGAAGCGATCCAAATTCTGTATATCCGACATCAGGCAAAAGGGAGAGCTTCAGCTCAAGGTAGCTCTGTGAACAATTTCTCGCTTCAACAAATGGCAGCATCCGAATTTCGGCGTCCCTTGAGCAACGTTGATAAGATGCGACGAGGTTTTCGTCCGGAGCCACCCAATCAAGGTTTTCAGCAAGGTTTGCTTCGTTTTGAATCGGAGACAGGGAAACCCAGGACGCCATTCCCCATGCTCCCAAGCTCAAGATACCACCGCCAAGCAGAAAGATATTTTCCATTTCTATAGCCTTTTTCTTTTATTTTGTTCCCTCAAAAAAATTGGAAAAACACCAAAGGGTCCACTGCCGAAACGCGAGACGCACATCGAACAGGAAGGGCCATACACAATTGAAAAACACGCACCTGCCTGTCAAAAAAACAGGACAACAATCGTAAAGAATGGCCAGAGTTCCGAATCGGCCATTTTCTTCCAGTGCTCCGCAGAGACTACCACATTGCATCAAACAAGTCCGCTGCCGACGCCGTAAAAATCTTTCGACACGTTCGTTCGGATGAGGGGAGTCCTGACATACCCTGGTTAAGACCGCCTGCGGCACCGGGTAAAATGGGTGAGAATTCATCGTCCGCGCGATCGGAAACGATTGGCCACACAGAGGTCCCGAAATTGGTGCGGAGCAAAGCTGTGCTTGCTTCGCGATTGGACCGACGGGTCTCATCCAACGGGATTCCCGGCGAGGTTGTGTTCAGGGGCGTGGCCAGAACCGAAATCTTCACACAAGCAGGCGCGTCCCGGAGGCGACATCCCGCGATCACGTCGCGCGACGCGGTTGCCTTGTGGCGACAGACGCGGGACACTGACAGCAAAAGAAGACGACAAAACGAGAGAGCAGCTGATGAAACTCCTTCCAAAGACGGCGCTGGCCGCATTCATGCTCGTGGCCATGCCGGCCGGGGCGGCATCTATCTCGGAAGTGTCAGGGGTCGACGAGGGCGACATGCTCAAGCTTCGGTCCGGGCCGGGGCTGGGATACCGCGTCGTGGTCGGTCTGCCCAACGGCACCGTGGTTCGTGTGCAGGGCTGCGATCGGGTCGGCGGCACCCCCTGGTGCAAGGTCTCGCTGCGCGATGTGCGCGCGCTCAAGGGCTATGTCTCGGGGCATTACCTGAAAGAGAAATAGGCGGATGATCAGCGAGATCGTCCTCTACGACATCGTGTCGGACGAGACGCAGGTCGTCTTGCGCAGCGAGAGGCATGTGGAGGCACCAAATTTCCTGCCCGGGAACGCGGCGCTGCTGGTCAATTGCGAAGGACGGCTCTACCGGGTGCCGCTGGAGGCGCCGGCACTGGAGCCCGTGGAGACGGGCTTCGCGACCATGATCAACAATGATCACGGTCCCTCGCCGAATGGGCGGCTGATCGCCATCAGCGACAAGACAGAAACCGGCGCGAGCTGTATCTACACCCTGCCCATTGGCGGCGGGATGCCGCGCCGGGTCAGCGAGACGTTGCCGGCCTATTTCCACGGTTGGTCGCCCGATGGCGCGACGATCACCTATCCGGCCTTTCGACGCGGATATGACGATGGGGCCGATATCTATACCTGCCCCGCAAGGGGCGGGCCGGAACAGCGGCTGACCTCCGGTTTCGAGCATTGCGACGGGCCGGATTTCACCCCGGACGGGGAATGGATCTGGTTCAATGGCGAGAAGGACGGAGCGGTTGAATTGTGGCGGGTTCGGGCGGACGGTTCCGGGCTGCAACGGATGACTTCGGACGACCGGGTCAACTGGTTCCCCCACCCGTCACCAGACGGACAACACGTGCTCTACATGGCCTATGAAGCCGGCACGGAAGGACACCCGCCCGAACGGAATATCGAGCTGCGGCTGATGCCGGCGGCTGGCGGCGCGCCAAGGGTTCTGCTGTCATTTTTTGGCGGACAGGGGACGCTGAACTCGCCCTGCTGGGCATCGGAATCTCGGCGTTTCGCCTTCATACGCTATGAACAGGCGGCGGATTAGCGGCGTACCAGCCCAAAGGGGCCAGGCACACAGCCGAAAGCCGCAGGACAGGCAACAAGGGGCTCCCGCCGGTTTTCGCTCGCATTGAAATGCTCGGATAACGGTTGGGGGTGGCGCCCTTCGGGCGCGGCTGTGCTCCAACGGTTCAGACGGCTCCCAGCAGGAGATCGGCAAGGCGGATCGACCCCGCGACGACAGGCGGGGGCAGGGCCATGCCGCCGAGGCAGCAGAGAGCGATGCCGCGCCGGGACGGAAGGCCGAAATGATGCAGCGCCAGGAACAGGAAGGCCGCAACCGGTCCTATCAGCAGCAGTCAGGAATACAGGCCGGGCATGAGCGTCAGGGTTGCCAGCGATATGGCAAGGTGGCTCACCGCATCGGCCAGCAGCGCGCCCTTCGAGCCGCCTGAGGCCGGCGCCAAGCAAAAGCGCCGACAGGACCAGCAGCCCGATCACGGCGCGGGTGAAGCTTTCATCGCTCAGCCAGGGCCGTGTGATGCCCTGCGCGGCGCCCCAATCGACAAGCCCGCGCGCCTCCTCGACATTGTGGATGAGGAAACTGCCCCAGAGCCATCGCGCCGACACGGTAAGCAGGTGGCGGGGATCATCGCCGGACATGGCACCCCCGCCCCGGCGTCAGAGCCCGGCGTAGATTTCGGCCACCCGCGCCACCGCCAGCTCCGGCGTCAGCTCCTCGCTCTCGCCCGTCCGGCGCGAGGTGAGTTCCACCACGCCGTTCTTGAGCCCGCGCGGCCCCACGGTGATGCGCCAGGGCAACCCGATCAGGTCCATCGTCGCGAACTTGCCGCCCGCGCGTTCGTTACGGTCGTCATAGAGCGGCTCCAGACCCTTGGCGGTCAGCGCCTTGTAGAGATCCTCGCAGACCCCATCCGTCGCCGCATTGCCCTGCTTGAGATTGACGATGCCGACATGGAAGGGCGTCACGCCTTCGGGCCAAATGATGCCGTTCTCGTCATGGTTGGCCTCGATCAGCGCGCCCAGCAGACGGGAGACGCCAATCCCGTGCGAGCCCATATGGACCGGCACCTTGTTGCCCTCGGCATCGGTCACGGTCGCGCCCATCGGCTCGGAATACTTGGTGCCGAAATAGAAGATCTGGCCGACCTCGATACCGCGCGCTTCGCGACGGCGCTCCTCGGGGACCTGCGCCTCAAACTCATCCTGATCGTGCGTGTCGTCGGTGCGGGCATAGCGGGAGGTGAACTCCTCCAGCACGCCCTCGCATTGCGCGACATCGTCGTAATCGACCGCGCGGTCACCGAATTTCAGGTCGGTGATATCGCTGTCATAGAAGACACCGCTTTCACCAGTCTCGGCCAGAACGAGGAATTCATGCGTATTGTCACCGCCGATCGGACCGCTCTCGGCGCGCATCGGGATCGCCTGAAGGCCCATGCGCTCATAGGTGCGCAAGTAGCTCACGAGATGGCGGTTATAGGCGTGCAGTGCGTCTTCCTTGGTCAGATCGAAATTGTAGCCGTCCTTCATAAGGAACTCGCGGCCACGCATGACGCCGAAGCGCGGACGGATCTCGTCGCGGAACTTCCACTGGATCTGGTAGATCGTCAGCGGCAGGTCCTTGTAGGACTTCACGTAGGAGCGGAACGTGTCCGTGAACATCTCTTCGGCGGTGGGCGAGAAGAGCATGTCGCGGCCCTGACGATCCTGCATGCGCAGCATCTCCTCGCCATAGCCATCATAGCGGCCGGATTCACGCCACAGATCGGCCGATTGCAGCGTCGGCATTAGCACCGGGATGTGGCCCGCGCGGATCTGCTCCTCGTGGACGATGTTCTCGATCTTGCGCAGCATCTTGAAGCCGAGCGGCAACCAGGCATAGATCCCGGCGCTCATCTGCTTGATCATGCCGGCGCGCAGCATGAGGCGGTGGCTGACGATCTGGGCTTCCGCGGGCGTCTCCTTGAGAACGGGCAGGAAGTAGCGGCTCAGGCGCATATGTCGATTCCTCGTGTCTATCCGTTTCCGGTTAAGCAAAGGGGGCCGGGTTTTCCACCCCCTCCATCCGTTTTCGCCCCAGCTAGCGGCTCAACGCTCGTTCTCGGCCAGAACCTCGGCGGCCAGTTTCACGCCAATCGGACGCCCCGTCGCCAATGCGCGAGCGTCCAGCGCGGCAACAATTCGGCCGGCCTCGGCGAAGGAGCGATCCATGCGCTTGACCAGCCAGGGCAGAAGGCTTGGCTGTGGCGTGATCTGGCGGTCAGCGAAGAGCTTGAGCAGCAGCGCCTGCAAGAGCGCGTCATCGGGCGCCTCCAGCCGCGCACTCGGGGTGCCGCGCATGCGACTGGCGAGATCCGGCAGGTCGATCTCCCAGAGCGCAGGTGGGGTCGCGCCGGTCACCAGAAGATGCCCACCTTCGGCCAGAACGAAATTATGCAGGTGGAACAGCGCCCGCTCCGCCTCCGCGTCGCCGGTAATCTCCGGCACATCCTCAATGGCGTAGTTCCCCGGAGCAGGCTCCCATTCGACCAGACCGGTCGCGGGCAGGATCGTGGCCCCGGCAAGCTCTGCCCAGACATGCGTCAGATGGGTCTTGCCCGCGCCTTCCGGCCCGATCAGCGCCAGCTTGCCCGTCGGCCAGTCCTGCCAACGGTCGATCTCCGCCACCACAAGAGCATTGCCGGGCGACAGGAAGAAATCTTCCCGCCCGAGAGCCGGCCGCACGGGCAGGTTCAGAGCGAGTTGTTCGGGCATCAGAGCTCCTCGAGGTCCTGTGCCGACACCTGGCCGGTTTTCCCCTGGTAGAGCGGACCCTCGATGTATTTGCCGGTCAGGAAGCGGACGATCACGCCGATCACAGCGGAAACGGGCACGGCAATCAGCATTCCGACAAAACCGAACAGAGAGCCGAAAACGGAGAGCGCCAGCAGCAACCAGACCGGGTGCAGGCCGACAGACCCGCCGACCAGCTTGGGGGTTAGCACATTGCCCTCAAGCATCTGGCCGGAGAAGAAGATCCCGGCGACGATGGCGATCATGGTCCAGTCGCCCCAGAACTGGAACAGCGCCAGGCCGATGGCCAATGCACCGCCAACCAGCGCGCCGATATAGGGGATGAAGGTCAACAGCCCCGCGACAGCGCCGACGACGAGGCCGAAATCGAGCCCGACCAGCACCAGCGCGATGCAGTAATAGATGCCGAGCAGGAAGCAGACCGTGCCCTGCCCACGGATGAACCCGGCCAGCGTGGCATCGATTTCGGAGGCAAGGAGGCGGATGGTCGGGGCATGATCGCGCGGCAGCAACTCGTCAACCCGACCAACCAGCCGGTCCCAGTCGAGCAGCATGTAGAAAGTCACAACGGGCACGATCACGATCAACGTGACGATAGAGAAAAGGCTGGAGACGGAAGCGAGTGCCCCGTTGAGCACCTCGCCGCCCTTCTCGGAGAGGGCGGTGCCGAGCGAGGCAAGCGATTGACGGATGGTCGAATCGGCATCGACCAGCGATGGGAAACGGCGGGTGAGGAAGTCCTGCATGTTATGAGCGAGATCGGGCAGCGCGGCGAAGAGCGCGGTAGTCTGTTCGATCAGGGTCGGGATGACAAGCAGGATCATCAGCACGAAGAGCATCAGGCTGACCAGGGTGATGATCGAGACACCGAGAGCGCGGGAAAGTCCCTTGCTCTCGAACCAGTCGGCAAAGGGGTCCAGCAGGTAGGCGATCGCCGCACCAAGGACGAAGGGCAGGATCACATCGCCGAGAAACCACAGCACGACGAAGAAGATCGCAGCTGCGATGGACCAGATCTTGACCTGGGATTGTGCGGGCAGGGCCATTGAACATCCTTTCGCGCCCGGTTTCGCTCAGCCGCCGATCTTTTGCAAGCGGCGCTGGCTGGCTGGCCCGTTGCGCTCTTCCTGGCCATGCGCCGAGCACGGCGCGTCGGGATCGACAGTCGCGCCCCAACTGCGCGGGAGCCGCGACGGGGCTGACGGGCCATCCCGGCCAGAACGCAGACCACCCCGCTTTGGGAGCTCCTGTGTCTCCCCGCTTCGCTCTCCTTCCGCGGATCTGAGCTTCCCACAGGTCCAGACGCCGCGTGCCACTTGCTCCCGGGTGCGCCCCACCGTCACGCTGGCATGCGCCAACGCGTCGCCCTATCGTGCTACAAAACCGACACAGGACCCCCGATCAATGCTCCAGACAACCCCGCTCTATGCCGGCCTGCTGGCCCTGCTTTTCGTTGTCCTCAGCGCCCGCGTGATCGTCCAGCGCGGCGTAACCAGGACCTCTCATGGCGATGGCGACGACGAGGTCCTGCTCCGCCGCATCCGCGTTCATGCGAATTTCGTCGAATATGTCCCCCTCGCCCTGCTGCTTCTGGCCATGGCCGAGCTTCAGGGCATGCCGGTCTGGCTGGTCCATCTCTTCGGCGCGATGCTGTTTCTTGGCCGTACGCTGCATGCCTGGGGCTTCGGCGCCGAACCACAGGTCTTCAAGGCGCGCAAATGGGGGATGATCCTGACCTTTCTGGTGATCCTGATCACCGCGATCGCCAATATCGGCCACGCAGTCTTCTGAGGACCGTCAGTCCGGCGTCCCGTTCAGATAAGGGCGCAGCACGGCGTTGGCGAACCCATGCACCGGTGTCGGCACACCGTGCGCCGCGCCAAGCCGCACGATCTCGCCGCAAATGTCGTCCAGTTCCAGCCGCTTGCCGCGCCGCAGGTCGTCCAGCATCGAGGCATGGACCTCGCGCCGCATCGACTGGATCAGGTCCCAGGCCCGCTCGCCCGCGGCCAATTCCAGCCCCGGACAGACCGCCCGGCCAACAGCCATGGTCTCGTCCAGCGCTGCCCGCAACAACACATTGGTCTCGTGCGTGTCCCGAATCGGCCCAAGGTTGAGCCGGGTCAGGCAGGTGACGTTCGCAACCGAGGCGAGCAAAGCGAATTTCTCCCAGAGCGAGGGCCCGGCATCCGCAACCAGCGGCATCTCCAGCCCGGCACTTTCCAACGCAGCGGCCATCGCCTCCAGCGGCGCCCGCCGGCCATCCATCAGCGGCCCGGTCACCAACCGATTGAAATCGGAGGAATGCCGGATCACGCCCGGTTCGACCACGTCGGCCGGCATGTAGACCATCCCCGGTGCGACCTGCCCCGGCGCGAGGATCTTCGCCAACCGCTGATGCGCGGTCACCCCGTTCTGCGCCGTGACCACGATCGTCTCGGGCGTCAAACAGGGCAGCAACGACCGCCCTGCCGTTTCAACGTCATAGGTCTTGACCATGAACAGCACCGCATCGACGTCCCCGGCAGCCTCGGGCCGATCAAAGGCGCGGACCTGCGGCAGGTCCAGATCGCCCAGCGGACTCCGGACACGCAGCCCGCCGCGTTGCATCGCTTCGAGATGCGCCCCACGGGCGATGAACGCGACATCATGGCCCGCCGCCTGCAACCGCGCGCCAAAATAACTCCCGAGGGCCCCTGCCCCCATAATCATGAACCGCATCTTTCGCTTCTCCGTCTGCTGCGTGCATCCGACACCGAAGCGGGGGCGGCGGCAAGGCCATCGGCATGGGCAAAAAACCGCGCCTCCAGACAACTTTCTGCTTGAAGCTGACGGCCGGGGCCGGTACATCCCCGCTCACTCTCGGATGCGGGCGTAGCTCAGGGGTAGAGCATAACCTTGCCAAGGTTAGGGTCGTGAGTTCGAATCTCATCGCCCGCTCCAAGAGAGAGACCGGAATGCCGGTCGGACATACAGTGAAGCGCGGGCGTAGCTCAGGGGTAGAGCATAACCTTGCCAAGGTTAGGGTCGTGAGTTCGAATCTCATCGCCCGCTCCACTGGATGTTAGAATACTGAAATCAAACAGTTGTATGGATGGGATTCTGCAACGGGCCCCACTTTCGGACCGGCGTTGCGCAAGACTTGCTCGCCCCCGTGCTTTTGAAAGGGCTCGAGTTCCAAGCCGGGGTCAGGCCTCTGCATCCGGCTGCATTGTCGTTCTCTCAAAGACCCGGCATCTCCGGTTCCGAACCTTCCCCCTCACCGTCTGCCGTCAGGGTCGCTTGAACCGATGCGCCGCGCGTTGGCCGGGATTGGCCAGCAGCCCGAGAACCATTTGCTCAAGCCGTTCCGTAAGACCCCATCCGAGCGAGGCAAATCGCGCCTGTGCGGACTTGATAAGATCGAACACCTCCTCGTCACTTAGCTCTGCGGTCTGGGCGATGGCGATCGCCGTCGGGTCCGGATCCGCCACGCAGAGATAGACCACCGTGTCCCGCTCCACATGTGCCAGTGGCCGGAAATAGGCGCTCAGGAGTTCCATCTGCGCCACGACCCAGGGCTGGCTCCAGTGCAGCAGGTCCTGCTGCACCAGAAGCGAGCGTCCGGCGATCAGATGCGGCAGGAAGCTCGCCGCCATCCTGTCACCGGTCTCCGCTCTCTTGGACGCGTCCATCGCCAGGATCTCGATCGGCCCACCGGCCCACGTCATCTGGTCAATCTCACCGCGATGCAGCGTAATGCGCTTGCCCCAAGGCGCCAGCAACTGCCGCGCCAGGGGCAGGATATCCTCGCCCTCGAAAGGCGCGACGCCGTTGGCATAGAGCAGTCCTTCCTTGGCGCGCTCATGGGCAGTAAAACGGTCGAACCCGTGCAGCCCGCTCTTCAATCCCGCCGCCTGCGCCCCCTCGGCCAGCCGCGCCGTCGAACCACCGGCGAAACAGCCGAGATCAACAATCTCTCCTGCCCCTTCGGCCCAGAACGCCGAGAGCCAGAAATAGAGTAGCTGCTCTTGTAACGTCAGCATTGTCGGCACCTGCCGCGCCTTACCGAGCGACATTTCGTGCAGGTTTGACCAGGGCGACGCGGCAAAGGCAGTATTGCGGGGGGCTTCTTGACGTTCCATGAAGAGGCCATAGCAGAACCGTCCTACCTCGACCAAGCTCCGCTCTTTCGTAGCCCATTTTTTACGAATGACAGACGACCGCGCGCAACAGCCTGCGCCCCCTTCAGGGCCCGACCTAGACCGTCAGCACATAGCGGGGTGTACGCCTTTTGTATGGCACCGTATGCACACATCTGGCATATCGAATTCGCGCAGACCTTACCCCTTGGTAAGGGACGCGCAAAGCTAACCCGAGACACACGTTGCCCTGGCCAAGCCGCGCCCTGGCGGCGGCGCGTCTCCACCCCACGGCACCTGCCCCTTCGAGGATGAAAATGGAAAACGCGTCTAAACTCTTCACCCGCATGAGCGCCACCCAACACGCGCTGGAAGAGCTCCGTAACGATGTCAGCCAGGAGTTGGTTGACCGCCAGGTTGCGTGCCAACACAACGACCAGCCGCGTTTCGAAGAACTGCACAGCCGGCTGTCCACTGCGATTGCCGCGCTGCACGGCGAAGTGCGCGAGCACTAAGGCTTTCAGGCCGCGGCATGCAGGCCCGCTGAAATAGCTTCGACCGAAGCCGGTCATACCAAGATATGTGAACGAACAGAAAGCGATCCCGGGCCGCCAGCGGTCCCGGTTGCCTGTAAGGTCGGGGCGCGATCTGCATCTTTCTTGGCGCAGTTTTTAATGATTGAACAAGCTTTTACTCAAGCTTGATGATCTACATCCGCCCCCGCTTGCTCCCCAAAGCATCCAATATCTTGGATACAGACGTATCGGACGTTGCAGGGTCAGGAGTGATCTGCGGTTGTTCCTATA
>NZ_JAWMPX010000026.1:0-72447 GCF_033101155.1 Tropicimonas sp. TH_r6 | reverse complement strand
GCCGAACGCGCAAGGCAATTCTTTTGGAAGGGACACATGAAACGGAGCTATCTCGACTGGAATGCCACGGCGCCGCTGCGCCCGGAGGCAAAGGCGGCGATGGTCGAGGCGATGGAGCTTGTCGGCAACCCGTCTTCCGTTCATGCCGAGGGGCGGGCTGCGAAGGGGCTGATTGAGCGGGCGCGCGGGCAGGTGGCCGAGGCCGTCGGAGCGCAAGCCGCGGATATTGTTTTCACATCCGGGGCCACCGAGGCGGCGGCATTGGCGCTGGCCGGGCGCGGCCTCGTGGGCGCGGGCATTGAACATGACGCGGTACGGGAATGGGTCGCGGAAAGCCTGCCGGTCGATGCGGACGGACGGGTCATTGTTGCAGATCCCGCCGGTTCCACGCTCCAACTCGCCAATTCGGAGACCGGCGTGATTCAGGACCTGCCCGAAGGGCTGGCCGTCTCCGACATGACCCAGGCTTTCGGCAAGATCCCTGTCGCTTTCGACTGGTCGGGCTGTGACATGGCGCTGATCTCGGCACACAAGCTGGGCGGGCCGAAGGGAATCGGGGCGCTGGTGCTCCGGCGCGGGCTTGACGTCGCGTCCCGTATCCGGGGCGGTGGACAGGAGATGGGGCGGCGCTCAGGCACCGAAAACCTCATCGGGATCGCCGGATTCGGCGCAGCAGCGGCCGCGGCGCAGCGCGACCTTGATGACGGCGTCTGGGAGCGGGTGGAGAAACTTAGAACAATTCTAGAAAAAGCACTGGTATCTTCCGCAAAAGAGATTATTTTTGTCGGGAACTCGGCGCGGCGACTCCCCAACACGATCTGCGCGGTCGTTCCGGGCTGGCGTGGTGAGACGCAGGTGATGCAGATGGACCTTGCAGGCTTTGCCGTTTCGGCAGGATCGGCCTGTTCTTCGGGCAAGGTCAAGGCGAGCCGGGTCTTGCGTGCGATGGGATTTGACGAGGCGTCGGCGGGATGCGCGATCCGCATCTCGATCGGGCCCGAGACAACAGAAGAGGACGTGCTGCGCTTTGCCGATAGGTGGGGCGCGCAGCACTCCAGGATGAAAGCGAAGGCGGGCTGAGCCGCCCGGGCGGCCCCCCGCCCGAAACAGGAAATGGATCTGCGATGACGGGTGTCGAGGAAGAGCTGGAAGTCCGGGAAGGTGTCGATCGAGAGACTGTCGAGACCGTCCACAATATGGGCGCCTACAAATACGGCTGGGAAACCGAGATCGAGGAAGAGCGCGCGCCGAAGGGGCTGAACGAGGATATCGTTCGGCTGATCTCGGAGCGCAACGAGGAGCCCGAGTGGATGCTCGACTGGCGTCTCGAGGCTTTCCGCCGCTGGAAGCAGATGGAGATGCCGGATTGGGCGATGCTCAAGATCCCCGGGATCGACTACCAGGACCAGTATTACTACGCCCGCCCGGCTTCGATGAAGGAAAAGCCGAAATCGCTCGACGAGGTCGATCCGAAGCTGCTGGAGACCTATGCCAAGCTCGGTATCCCGCTCAAGGAGCAGGCGATTCTTGCCGGTGTCGAGGGCGTGGGCGAGACCCCGCAAGAGGGCCGCAAGGTGGCCGTGGACGCTGTGTTCGATTCCGTTTCCGTCGGCACGACCTTCAAGAAGGAGCTGGCCGAGGCCGGCGTCATCTTCTGCTCGATTTCTGAAGCGATCATCGAACATCCCGAGCTGGTGAAGAAGTATCTGGCCTCCGTGGTGCCGACGACGGACAATTTCTTTGCCACGCTGAACTCGGCGGTCTTCTCGGACGGCTCCTTTGTTTACGTGCCCGAGGGTGTTCGCTGCCCGATGGAGCTCTCGACCTATTTCCGCATCAACGCGGAGAATACCGGCCAGTTCGAGCGCACGCTGATCATCGCCGAGAAGGGCTCCTACGTGTCCTATCTCGAAGGTTGCACGGCGCCACAGCGCGACGTGGCACAGCTCCATGCCGCCGTGGTCGAGATCGTCATCATGGACGACGCGGAGGTGAAGTATTCCACCGTTCAGAACTGGTTCCCGGGCGACGAGAACGGCAAGGGCGGGATCTACAATTTCGTCACCAAGCGCGCCGACTGCCGGGGCGACCGCTCCAAGGTCATGTGGACGCAGGTCGAGACCGGCTCGGCGATCACCTGGAAATACCCGTCCTGCATCCTGCGCGGCGAGGAAAGCCAGGGCGAGTTCTACTCCATCGCCATCACCAACAACCATCAGCAGGCCGATACCGGCACCAAGATGGTCCATCTGGGCAAGAACACCAAATCGCGGATCGTCTCGAAGGGGATCTCGGCCGGCAAGTCGCAGAACGTCTATCGCGGGCTGGTTTCCATGCACCCCAAGGCCAAGGAATCGCGCAATTACACGCAATGTGACAGCCTTCTGATCGGAAGTGACTGTGGTGCGCACACGGTTCCCTATATCGAGGTGAAGAACAACTCCAGCCGGGCCGAACACGAGGCGACCACCTCCAAGGTCGATGACGATCAGCTCTTCTATTGCCGCCAGCGCGGCATGGACGAGGAAGAGGCGGTGGCGCTGGTGGTGAACGGCTTCTGTCGGGACGTGCTGCAGGCACTGCCGATGGAATTCGCGCTGGAGGCGCAGCAACTTGTGGCGATCTCGCTGGAAGGCTCGGTGGGCTGAGGCGGACGCCTTGACCCTCGGCCCTGACTCTCGGGAGATGATCCATGTTCCAGACCTTTCTCTTGCCGGCACTCCTGACGGGGGTTTTCTGCGCCCTCTTCGCAGTGGGCGTGGATTGGCTCCTGCCACCGTTGATGGGTTTGAATGTGGCGATTATCGCTGCGATTTCAGGGTTTTGCGGATCACTCTTCGCGCGATTTGTTTTGCGGGAGTATGAGAGGAAGAAATGAGCAGACCGGTTGTTCATCTCGAAGAGGCGCAAGGGTTCCCGATGGGGCCCGGCGACGGCTCGGACCGCTTCGGTGCGACGGTGGCGCCTCTCGGCACGGCTCTCGGGTTGACCGGGCTGGGCGCGATGCAGACGACGGTCGATGCGGGCAAGCGCGCCTTTCCCTTCCACAACCACCTGGGCAATGACGAGCTTTTCGTCATCCTGGAGGGCGAGGGGACCTATCGCTTCGGGACGGAAGAGATCCCGGTACGGGCGGGCTCTGTCTGTGGCGCGCCGAAGGGTGGGCCGGAGACGGCGCACCAGCTCATCAATACCGGCGCCGGACCGCTGCGCTACCTCGCGATCTCGACCATGCAGGACCCGGATATCTGCGAATATCCCGACAGCGGCAAATTCGCTGCTTTCGCGATTGCGCCGGGGGCGGGTTTCCAGGATGCGCATCTGCGCTTCGTTGGCCGCCTCGAAGACGGCCGCGGTTATTGGGAAGGGGAAGAGGCATGATCGTGACCACGACTCCGGCCATTCAGGGTCGCCAGATCACCGAGTATTGCGGCATCGTCGCCGGGGAAGCAATTCTTGGCGCAAATGTGTTCCGCGATGTCTTTGCCGGTATCACCGATATCATCGGCGGGCGCAGCTCCAGCTACGAGGCGAGCCTCGGCGAAGCGCGTGAAACCGCTCTCAAGGAGCTTGAGGAGCGCGCAGAGGCGGTTGGTGCGGATGCCGTGGTTGGCGTCGATCTCGATTACGAGGTGATCAACAACATGCTCATGGTCTCGGCCTCGGGCACCGCGGTGAGGCTCGCTTAAGTGCTAATTTCGTCGCAATATCGCCCGTTTCTTTCGGCAGTTTACCTTTGGGTTAAGAAGACCAGAGGGAAACTCCATGCCGGCAGACCAGGCATTCATGGATCGGCTCCATCGTATCGAAGCAGGCAAGGCCTGGGTGCCGGAAGGCGTCATCGTCGACAGGGGCAAGAAGCGCAAGCGTGTCGATATCAATGCCGGGCAGAAGCGGGTCACGCTGCTGTTGTCGATTGGGTTGATCTGGGGGCTGGTCTGGGTCTTCGCACAGGCGCAGCCAGAGCTTTACGGTCAGTTCATTGCCGGGGATTTCTCCGCCGTGACGGGCGTGATCGAGAGCATTCCGCTGGACCGTTTGCCGCTGCCGGAGAGCGTCACGGACGCCTGAGGATTTCGCGCGGAGGCGATCTTTCGGAACGCGCCGCTCGCGCGCGTGTTTTTCAAACAGAAGAAGAATTGGGGCTGTGCCCCGGAGCCGGTCGGCGCGCGGTTTTCGCGCATCGGCCCGGTTGTGTTGGAATGATGAAGGCCGACGCCCGAGGGCGCTCGGTCTTCTGTGCATGAGGTAAGAAAATGCTGGAAATCAAGAACCTGCACGTCGAACTTGAAGAAGAGGGCAAGCAGATCCTGAAAGGGGTCGACCTCAAGCTCGAGGCCGGAAAGGTGCATGCGATCATGGGGCCGAACGGCTCTGGCAAGTCGACTCTCTCCTACGTGCTTTCGGGGCGTGATGGCTACGAGGTCACCGAAGGCTCGGCCACGATGGATGGCGCGGACCTGCTGGAGATGGAGCCCGAGGAGCGGGCCGCAGCCGGTCTCTTCCTGGCCTTCCAATACCCGGTCGAAATCCCGGGCGTGGGCAACATGACCTTCCTGCGGACGGCGGTGAACGCGCAGCGCAAGCAGCGCGGCGAAGACGAGCTCTCCGCAGGCGATTTCCTCAAGCTGATCCGCGCCAAGGCGAAGACGCTGAAGATCGATGCCGACATGCTGAAGCGTCCGGTCAATGTCGGCTTCTCGGGCGGTGAGAAAAAGCGCAATGAGATCCTGCAGATGGCGATGCTGGAGCCGAAGATGTGCATCCTCGACGAGACCGATTCCGGGCTCGACGTGGACGCGATGAAACTGGTCTCCGAGGGTGTGAACGCGCTGCGCGATGCTGGCCGCTCCTTCCTCGTGATCACCCATTACCAGCGCCTGCTCGACCATATCAAACCGGACGTGGTCCACATCATGGCCGATGGCCGGATCATCAAGACCGGCGGGCCGGAGCTGGCGCTCGAGGTCGAGACGCAGGGCTATGGCCACCTGCTGGGCGAGGAGGCGTGAGCATGGCGCTGCCGCAACAGAAAAACGACGCGACGGCTGAACGGCTGGGCGCGATGAGCCGTCCCGATGGCGGGGCCTGGATCGGCCAGGCGCGGGATGCCGCGCTTGTGCGGGTCGAGACGATGGGCCTGCCGCATCGGCGCGACGAGTATTGGAAATACACCCGTCCCGAGACGCTGGTGGACGCAAAGGCGCCTCATGCCGGCGTCTACGAGCCGCATGAAACGCAGGTCTTCGGCGATATCGACCGGTTGAAGATCGTTTTTGTCGATGGCGTCTTCGATGCCGAGGCGTCGGATGAACTGTCGCTGGCTGGAGTCGAGATCGAGACGCTGCAAAGCGCTGGCGCGGCGGATATTCACTGGGCGCGCGATCTCTATGGTGTGCTGGAAACGCGCGGGCAGTCGCCTGTCGAGCGGCCGCTGGCAGCGCTGAACAGTGCGTTTGCGGGGCAGGGCGTGGTGATCCGGGTAACGGCCAATGCCGCGAAGCCGATCAACCTGACTTATCTGCAGCGTCAGGCCGATACGGACGTGATGTTCCATCATGTCATCAAGGTCGAGGACGGTGCGGACCTGACCTTGCTGGAAAACGGCCCGGCCGGGGCGCGGCTCAATTCGGTGATGGAGGTCGAGATCGCGGATGGTGGCGCTTTCCACCATGTGCGCACGCAAGGCCGGGCGCATGAGCGCCGGGCTGCGACCCATCTCTTCACCCGTTTGGGAAAAGAGAGCACCTTCAAGAGCTTCACGCTCACTGTTAACGGGGCGATGACACGCAACGAGGCGGTGATCGAGTTGACCGGCGACGATGCGGTGGCGCATGTCGCGGGCGCCGCACTTGGCGATGGAGCAACCGGTCCGTTCCACCATGATGACACCGTCTTCATCACCCATGACGCCGAGAATTGCGAAAGCCGGCAGGTCTTCAAGAAGGTGCTGCGCAACGGCGCCGTTGGCGTCTTCCAGGGCAAGATTCTGGTCACGCAGACCGCGCAGAAGACCGATGGCTACCAGATCAGCCAGTCGCTGCTGCTCGACGATGACAGCCAGTTCCTCGCCAAACCGGAACTGGAGATCTATGCCGATGACGTGGCCTGCTCGCATGGCTCCACCAGCGGCGCGATCGATGAGGAAGGGCTCTTCTACCTGCGCTCGCGCGGGGTGCCGAAATCGGAAGCGACCGACCTGATGGTCATCGCCTTCGTGGCCGAGGCGCTCGAAGAGATCGAGGATGAGGCGATCTCTGCCGACGTGCTCGCGCGCCTCGAAGGCTGGCTGGAGCGCCGGCGGGGCTGATGTCGGCCACCGGCGAGATCCTGCGAAGCTATCGGGCGCCGCGCAAAGTGATGCGGCGCCTGCTGGCGGCCCTTGAGGTGGATGACCGGCCGGAAGCCCGGCTGATGGTCTATCTTCTTGCGGGCTGTCTTATCATCTTCGCCGGCCAGGTGCCCGGTCTCGCGGCGATGCCGCTTGAGCAGTCCGACGCGCCGCCGCGTGAAGCGCTGCTCGGCATCACCTTCTTCGGCTGGCTCTTCGTCTGGCCGCTTATCTTCTATCTGCTGGCCGCCCTGTCCCATCTCGTCGCCCGGCTCCTCGGCGCGTCGGGCAGCTTTCGTGACGCCCGTGCCGCACTCTTCTGGACCGTGCTTGCGGTCTCGCCGCTGATGCTCTTGCGCGGCATGGTCGAGACGAGTTTCGGGGCCGGAAAGCAATTGATGGCGATCGATTTCGTGGTGGGCCTTGCGTTCTGCGCGCTATGGTCCATATCGCTTTTGGAGGCCGAACGGGCCCCGACGCGCTGAAGGCATCTGTGACATGACCCAATCCTTTCCCGGCATTCCCGCTCTCGTCTGGGAGACCCTTCGCACCCCGCGCGATGCTGCTGCTCGGATCCTCGCGCTGGACCTGCCGCGCCGCAACCTCTGGGAAGCTCTGGCCGCGGGCGTCTTGTTGACCGTGGTGATCGTGGTCGGGATGGTCCTTGCCACGCCGGTGGACCCGACCGACCCGGCTTCGGTTGCGATGCAGGAGATGTATTCGCAACCGATCCCCGTCGCCACCGGGCAGATGCTCAGCGCCGTGTCGACAGTCTATGCGATCGCCTTTCTCGGCCGGTTCCTGGGCGGGACGGGCACGCTCGACGGCGCTCTGGCGTTGGTTGCCTGGCACCAGCTCTTCCTGCTCTGCGTGGCGCTGCTCGGCATGGCGGTGGGGGTGATCTTTCCGCCCATCCTGTCGATTCTGCTTCTGGGGATGATCGGGCTCTATTTCTACGTACTGACCCAGTTTGTCTGCGTGCTGCACGGGTTCGAGAATGCCATCGTGGTCTTTATCGGTATCGTCATCGCCTTCGTGACGCTGCTCTTCGTTGCCGCTGCCGTGGTCGGCGTGGTCGCCGCGCTTTTCCTGGGAGTCTGACCCAATGTATGACGTTTCCGCTATCCGCCGCGACTTTCCGATCCTCGCCCGCGAGGTCAATGGCAAGCCGCTCGTCTATCTCGACAATGGCGCCTCTGCGCAGAAACCGCAGGCGGTGATCGATGCCGTCACGCGCGGCTATGCGGAGGAATATGCAAATGTCCACAGGGGCTTGCACTATCTCTCCAACCTCGCCACCGAGAAATACGAAGGCGTGCGCGGGATCGTGGCCCGTTTTCTCGGCGTCAAGGACGCGGACGAGATCGTCATGACATCCGGCTCCACCGAGGGGCTCAATCTCATCTCTTATGCCTGGGCGGCGCCGCGGTTGCAGGCGGGCGACGAGATCGTGCTCTCGGTGATGGAACATCACGCCAATATCGTGCCCTGGCATTTCCTGCGCGAACGGCTCGGTGTGGTGCTGAAATGGGTCGATGTGGACGTGGCCGGCGATCTCGATCCGCAGGCCGTGCTCGACGCCATCGGGCCGAAGACCAAGCTCGTCGCCGTGACCCATATGTCCAACGTGCTCGGCACGGTCGTGGATGTGAAGACCATCGTCGAGGGCGCGCATGCAAAAGGCGTCCCGGTGGTGGTGGACGGCTCGCAGGCCTGTGTGCACGCGCCGGTCGATCTCGACGATATCGGCGCCGATTTCTACACCATCACGGGGCACAAGCTCTACGGCCCCTCCGGTTCCGGCGCGATTCATATCCGCAAGGAACGCATGGCCGAGATGCGGCCCTTCCTCGGCGGCGGCGACATGATCCGTCATGTCCACAAGGACCAGATCGACTATGCCGATCCGCCGATGAAGTTCGAGGCCGGCACCCCGGCCATCGTTCAGCAGATCGGCATGGGCGTGGCGTTGGAGTATCTCATGGGGCTCGGCATGGAGAATGTCGCCGCCCATGAGCGGAGCTTGCGCGACTATGCCCGTTCCCGGCTGGACGGACTCAACTGGCTCAACGTGCAGGGAAATTCGGCGACCAAGGGCGCGATCTTCTCCTTCACGCTGGAAGGCGCGGCGCATCCGCATGACATCTCGACCGTGCTCGACAAGAAGGGCGTCGCGGTGCGCGCAGGCCATCATTGCGCCGGCCCGTTGATGGACCACCTTGGCCTGACCGCGACCTGCCGGGCGAGCTTCGGCCTCTACAACACGGTTGAGGAGGTCGATGCGCTGGTCGAGGCGCTGGAGCTTTGTCACGAGCTCTTTGCCTGACAGGGCAGGGGGCTGCGCCTCTAGAGAAACGGGATCAGCGCGCCATCCACAAAGAAGATCTGCCGCAGGACGACAACCGTGCCGATGAAAAGCAGCGGATAGCCCCAATGGGTTGTGTGCCAATCCATCGCCCGCGCCTTCTCCTCCATGCCTGCCATGGACAGACGCCGCAGCGCGACATTGTACACAACCGAGGCTACCGAGAGAATGAAGACCGACATCATCAGGGCGTCGATGAAGGTCACGTAGCCTAGGCGGGGGAGTTCGCCGGAGATGGTGAAATTGTAGGCAATGAAGGCGAGCAGGTTGCCGGTCGCAATGTCGATCCGGCGGCGGTATTCCTCCAGGAACAGGTTCGCCCAACCGATAATGATCAGCAGGGTAACCGGCACGAAGATACGGGCCCAGTAATAGAACAGGTGGCGATGGGCGGAGAACCCGAGTGAGAACCGCGAGGAGGTGAAGCCGGAGATGCCTTCGACCTCGTCCACCTCGGTCCAGTGGTCGGTGATCAGCCACTCCTCTTCGCCAAGTGTATCCCCCAATCCGCTGGCCTCGGCCAGGGGCTCGAATTTCAGGAAGTTGGTTGGGCCGTTGGCGACGATCCGAAAGTAGAAATTCTGGTGGTCGAAGGGGAATCGACGGAAGTCGAAATCCGGTGCCTGAAGCGTCAGGATGATCTCCTCGGTGAAAAGCGCCGTACCGTCGGGAAACCAGGTAACGACCGAAGATTTGACAAAGCTGCGGCTCTGCTGGTTCTCGATGGTCGCAACGGGAATATGCACGCCGTATTCCCGGCCTCTTTTCGCGAATTCGTCCGAGGAAAGGGTCTTGATCGATCGCCCGAGTTCCTCGGCATCGAAGGCAAGCGCCTCATCCTTCCATCTCATCCGAACCCGCGCGACAACGCCGAAATTCTCGGCTTTCTGGTCGACGCCGGTGATCTGGGTGATCTTGACACCGACTCCGACGCGCAGCGGTTCCTCGGGGGCGGCGTCGTCGACGAGTTCGGCAAGTCCTCCGCTGACCTGCTGCTGGGCAGAAACGGGATCGGTTACACCGACACCTATGAGCACAAACAGGGCGCAGGCAGCGCGAAGAATGGAAAGCACGGCAAGATCCGTCATTTTTCAAGCGTTTCAACAGAACAGGCGATCCCCGGATGGAATGCAAGCCCGCACTGCAAGGACACATCGAATTGTCGCGGACGTTGCCCATCGCGCTTTCAGGGCTTCGAACCGCTTGCAAACCTGCGCGCGAGTTGCTACGTCGGCGCTCACGGTCGCTTAGCTCAGCTGGATAGAGTGTCGCCCTCCGAAGGCGAAGGTCATAGGTTCGAATCCTATAGCGACCGCCATACCACATCTTTAGTAGGTTGTTTTAATACGGGAAAATTCGAAGAGTGGGACTCCGCTCCCCCGTTTTCCTCCCATTCGTTTCCGGAACGCTCTGGCATGCGGCTCCGATTTGTCGCGGTCTAATAGATCGGGTCCAACCGGGAAGTTACCCGGAAATCGTCGCACGAATAGCCTGCCACTCCTCCTCGATAGTCTCTGGATGCCGTGACTTGCCCGCTCGCCGATACCAATACTCGGCATTCCAATCGTCGCCTTCAATCCGATGTACAAGAGCGTGAATCCAGTCAAATGTCGGGTCGCCCTCATGCGATTGACAGATCTGATGCGCTGCCTCCATTTCGCTACCTGCCCGGAAGTCACCGAGCTTCAAGAAGTCGAGGGCTGTGATCGCCTCTGCATGCGGCATGGAAATCTCCTTTATTCAGCGCCTGATCGCTCTGCGTGACGGGGAACCGTTCTTAGAGCAGCCGAGGTGTATCAGTATTACACTGGGAGCCAGTGGTCAGGCGGCAAACACCAGGGAAACAGGTGGCTTGGATTGTTTCTTGATAGCAGGCTTATCCAAACCATGAGTATTACGTAAGGTTAGGTGCCGTTCAAAGACAATCCATTTGAGCCGGTCCCGATCATTTTATGGAAGACCTCGGGGCCGGCACCTTCTACGAAAAGCCTCTTCGATAAGAGGTGCCATCTCCTGCGATGAAATGCGCTTCACCCGGTGGGGGTCCGATGCATGACCAGGTTGAAAGCCTCGTCGGCAGCAGGCCGGACGAAATGGCTGGAGAACCGTCGAAACTGCTCTTCAGAGACCGCGAAAGGGTGCTCCCCGGTGGCGTTGCGGTGCGCGAGGCGGGCGAGGCAGATCTCATCGGGAGTGTCCAGAACGTGAAGCTGATGGGCCGCGTTGGTTTGCGCGAGGACGTCCCGCATCCAGGCGCGTTGTTCGACCGTGTTGGCGGGAAAATCCAGGATGACGGAGAGCCCGGCGTTGAGGAGCGATGAAACATGCGGTCCCATGACGGTTTTCAGCTGTGCGCTGCATCGCAGGTAATCCGCTCCGGTCTTCATCTGGTCGGCATACAATCCCTCTAACCAGGCATCCTCTGCAATCGAAACGGCGCCCTCGCAGGCAATCTGCGCCGCCAGCGTGGATTTTCCGGAGGCGATCTTGCCGCAGAACAAGTGCAACACGGGTGTCATTGCGGTCTCCCTGTCATGAAGGGCTCTCCATAGAAGCCCGCCGCGCCCGACCTGGGGTTGACCCGAACACACGCTTGAAGGCGCGGTTGAAGGCGGGTTCGGACTGGTAGCCGAGATCTGCGGCAATGGTCGCGATGGGCAGCGTCGTCTCCCTCAGGCGTCGCTGGGCGAGGTTCATGCGCCATTCCGCAAGGAATTGCATCGCGGGTGTGCCCACAAGACCAGTGAACCGCGCGGCAAAGGCCGAGCGCGACATGCCCGCAACCTGCGCGAGTGTCTCGACCGACCACCCAGCGGCGGGGTCGCGGTGGATGGCGACAATGGTCCGGCCGATCTGTGGATCACGGGCGGCCTTCAGCCAGCCCCGGTTTGCGTCGGGCGATCGGCCGAGCCAGCGCCGGATTGCTTCGATCACCACCACATCCGCAAGGCGGGTGATGACGGTCTCACCGCCGGGACGCAGTTCGCGCGCCTCGCGTGCGATGAACTGCAATGTGCCCTGCAGCCAGCTTCCGGCGTCCTCTTCCCACGGGTCGATCTTCAGCACATCCGGAAGCAGCGCCATCAACATCGGGCTCGACGCGTGGTCGAGCCGGACAAGACCGTACATTATGCTGCACTCTGTCCCGCCACCGCCATACTCGACCGTCTCGTAAAGGTCGGTCACCTTTCGGATCGGCAGCTCTTCCAACTGCATGAGGCGCGCGTCCGGATCGCTGTAGAGGTCGATCGGCGCGCCATGTGTCATCAGCACCAGGTCTCCCTTCTGGATCTCGAAGGGCGTATCCTCGCCCACCCGCAGCCAGGCCCGCCCGCCAGTGACCACGGCGAAGCTCATCACATCGGGAAAACCGGGAATTGCGATGCCCCACGGAGCGCTGAGCCGTGACTGGCAATAGAAAGTGCCGGTCAGCTTGAGCAGGTGCAGGATCTCGCCCAGCGGATCGCCGATGGGCTGTGCGAGACGCGCGGGGTCGGGAACATGTGGCTCTGTCATAGGGTGATTTTGGACGTCCTTGTGCCCGTCGTCCAGAAGCTGTGGACGATCAGGCAATATTTCAGGACGTACGGGGATGGTTCATCCTGCCGGATCGAACAATCCTGGGTCATCGAAAGAAAACTGGTTCAAGGAAAACGATCATGACAGCCAAACCCATCCTCGTTCTCGGCGCCACCGGCAAGACCGGTGCCCGTATTGCGGCCCGGCTCGACGCAATGGGCCTTCCCGTGCGCCGTGGTTCCCGCAACGCCACGATCCCCTTTGACTGGAGCGCACCTGAAGGTTGGGGCGCGGTTCTCGACGGCGTTTCCGCCGTCTACATTTCCTACTTCCCGGACATCGCCGTGCCGGGCGCTGTGGAAACGGTCGAGGCCTTTGTCGCACAGGCCCGTGCGGCGGGCGTCGGCAAACTGGTCCTGCTCACCGGACGCGGCGAACACCACGCGCAGCGGGCCGAGATGGTCATCCGGCAAGCCGGTCTGCCCTTCACGATTGTCCGCGCCGCGTGGTTTGCGCAGAATTTCTCGGAAGGCGCATTGCTCGCGCCGGTGATGAAAGGCGCGTTGCCTATGCCCGGCGGCAACGTCCAGGAACCCATCGTGGACGTGGACGACATCGCTGACGTTGCGGTGGCCGCCCTGACTGAAGAGGGCCACGATGGCCGACTCTATGAGGTGACCGGCCCGGATCTCATGACCTTCGCCGAGATGGCCGAGGCACTTTCCGCCGCCACCGGACGGCAGATCGCGCATGTGCCGATCTCTTTTGAGGCGTTCCACGCGGCATTGTTCGCATCGCACGGAGATATGATCGCCGACGTGTTCACCGCCATTGCGCGCGAAACGCTGGATGGACGGAACGCGCAGCTTTCGGACGGTGTCCAACGTGCCCTCGGGCGCCCGCCGCGCGCTTTCACCAGCTATGCAAAGGCCGCCGCGCAGGCCGGGGTCTGGGCCGACGCGGCCTGATTTTCCAACCAAGGATCAAAAGGACATCTCATGGTCACGACGCTTTTCCAGAAACTGACCCTCGGTGCGGCTGGTCTTATGGCCCTCGGCATTGGTCTCGCAATCACAGTCATTCCCCATGATTTCTATGCGGGGTACGGGATTTCTCTCGGCACCGATCCGACCCTTCTGAGTGAGTTGCGCGCCCCGGGAGCAAACCTCGCGGCCCTCGGCGCAGTGGTCTTCGCCGGCGCGGTGCATCCTGGAATGGCACGCCTCTCCGCGGCGTTAGGCGCTATGCTTTTTCTGGCATTCGCGTTCGGGCGCGTCGTTGGCCTATGTCTTGACGGATGGCCCGGAGAGAGCATCCTGGCCGCTCTCGCGATCGAGATCGTCATCGGTTTGCTCTGTCTGCTCGCCTTGCAGGTGCAGGGGCACAGGCCTGTCCTCCTTGCAAAGACACCAACCTGACAGATCTGCAGGTCGTAAGGCAGGGCAGGGGCGGGGCCAGGGGATTCGGCCTCGCCTGCAACGCTCGGCTAAGCCACCAAACTCGTTCGAGCTTTCAGGACAGTGATGATTTCGGAAGGCGTCGCACGTTCTCGGCGAAGAAAAAAAAGGGCCAGACAAGCGAACGGTGATCGGGATGCATTGGGGGAAGTGCCGCTGCGAGACGATCTCTGCCATGTTCCATGGTTCGAAGCCCTGACCGCAGAATTGTTCCCGCTCTGGATACAGTCACGCCAGTTCGAGTGTATTGGATGTGTTGAGGCTTGGAAAAAGGGCATTTTTTAGGAAAAACATAGCCTTTTTGTTATGTGTACCGACCAGAACCGCGTAGGCATACTCCGGTCACCCGGATTTTTTCGTCCAAGCAATGCATGACAAACAAGAGGTATTGGTGTTCATGTTCTCAGGTATACGTTTCGCGGCGTTCGCGACAGCCACAGTTCTCAGCATTTCGCTGGCTGATCAGGCTTCTTCCAGTCCCTTCATCCCCGAGTCGCCTTTGCCGACGGGCGAATTCACGCTCGAGAAGCAGGGCAGCAGCTATTTCACTGGTGTTGGAAGTTCCTCGGTTCGGATCATTGGCAATAACGTGAAAGGCGGAGCGCTCAATGTTGCTGCCGGCGGCTTTGCCGTTAAGACCACGGACGGCGGATCAACGAACAGCTTTATCGCCTGGTGCCTGGATACCTTCCAGTATCTTGATCTGGGTGTGAAATACGAGGTGACCGATACGCCTTTCGCCGGTGCGCACGATCCCAAGATCAACGCCGCTCAACAGACCCTGATCACAAAACTGTTTGACACGGCGTTTGACACGCTGGTGAGCAAGCTCCGCGATAACGTCGCGTCCGCGGCCTTCCAACTCGCTCTTTGGGAAATCGTGAACGAGACCGGAGACACGCTGGACGTCATGTCCGGGGCGTTTCACGCCACGGTCGTGGGCGGCAATGTCCTGACAGACGCGAACAGCCTTCTCGACGGGCTCGCGGCCAGCGCTGATCGCAAGTACAACTTGGTCTTTCTGGAAGCCAAGGGAAAAGGTCAGGATCTGTTGACGGTCGTCCCGATCCCTGTGCCTGCGTCCTCTCTTCTCTTGCTGGGCGCTCTGGGTGGGCTCGGCACGCTTGCAAGCCGCCGTCGTCGGCGTCACGCCTGATCTAATCTCGGAATCTGGAGCGTGGGGGGAGCCGAGGTCCCCCTGCCTCTGGATGTAGCGATCAGGGGCGTGAGGTTTTTGCGCCCTCCACTGTCGCAGTCTCGTCAGAATCGTTGAAGAACTCTGGTGTCGATATCGTTCATGTGTCGTTCGGGGGCGGTTGCCCTGAAACGTTCGGCGAAAACCTTGTACACCGCCTCTCAGCTTTTGCACGATCTTCCAGCTTTGACATGATGTCGAATGTGAAAGCCGGTCCGTTCCTTTCTGAGAGGTCCGCTAATCGCGCAGACTGTGTTTTCGAGTGCTGGCAGACCTGTTCTCTTTCCGCACCCCATCGTTCTTGCGAACCGAGATACAGATTTCGGCGTCTCTGCCAGTGGTGGGCAGCATAGACCTGCGGGTGTCCCAGGCAACAATCATATTCCGTGAGGGCCGGTCAGGGGAAACGAGGAGAGTTGCTACCAAACCGATCAAAGCTTCACTGCGTTCGTCTTTCTTGCCTTGGACAGCAGTCTCATTCGCTGAGGGTCGATTAGCCTTAATCCAGCACACCCGGGATCCTACCGGCGTCAGCCGGTAGGTCCCAACCGTGACTTAGGCTGCGAACTCCGCATCGCTTACAGGGAGCGTGGGGCGGTCTTCCAGCGCAGTGGTGTTGTCGGTTCTGAACGTGCTCAGAGAGGCGCTCAGGTTGCGCGCGTCGGCCTGCAGAACGCTGCTTGCGGCGGTCACTTCCTCGGAAACAGAGGCATTGGCTTGTGTGCTGGAATCCAGGGTCGTGACCGCTGTGTTGATTTCGGCAATGCCGGTCGATTGCTGGTCCATCGATTCCGTGACGCTTCCCATCTGATCGCTGACCCGGTTTACCGCTGTGACGATCTTGTCCAGCGTGGACTGGGTCTTGCCAACACTTGTGGACCCGATTTCGACTTTTTCGCGGGCGATCGAGATCACTTGCGTGATCTCCGCGACGGCTTCCGTTGACCTCTGCGCGAGAGACCGGACCTCCGAGGCGACGACGGCAAAGCCGCGTCCTGCTTCGCCTGCCCGAGCAGATTCGACCCCGGCATTCAGCGCCAGAAGATTGATCTGGAAAGCGATGTCTTCGATTATACCGGCGATGGAATCCATGCGTTTGGATGCATCGGTGATTTCCGAGAGCGCGTTGACTGCATCCCGGCTGATTTCGGCGCCCTGACGGGCGGCGGCAGCGGCGGAATCGGCTTCGTTATTCGCTTGAGCAATGGTGTCAGCGACCTGCTTGACGCCAGCAGACATCTGTTCGAGGGCCGCAGAGGTTTCTTCAAGCGATGCGGCGTTCTGTTCCGTTCGGCGCGACATGTCCTGTGCCGCCGCCTGCAACTCCGCTGATTTGCTGTCGACGCTGGCCCCGCGCTCGGCCAACTCGCCGATAAGGTCGCTCATCGTCTCGATTGTACGGTTCACATCTGATTGCAACTGCGCGAAGGCACCACGGAACGTGCCCGACATCCGACCGGTCAGGTCGCCGGTGGACATGTGTTGAAGGATGCGCGCCGTTTCGGAAACGCCTGCCTCGACATTTTCGAGCATGATATTGATCGATTGTGCCATCTGACGGAACCCCTCATTCGAGGTCGTCAGGGCGATGCGGGGGGAAAAATCTCCCTCGGCTGCCTTTTCGATGACGGCATCGACAGTTTCGCGGAACCGTTCGAGTTCCTCGAACTGGCGCCGTTCTTCCTCGGCGCGTTGCTTGGCCTCCTCGGCCGCCTTGCGGTCGCGTTCCGCCTGTTCAGCCTGAAGGTGGCGCTCGCGCTTGTCCGCCTCTTCCTTTTCCTGTTCGAGTTGCCGTGCTTCGTATGCGTTGTCCCGGAAGACAACAAGAGCGCGCGCCATCTCTCCGAGTTCGTTCTGTTTGTCCTGTCCGGTCACCTCGATCTCAAGGTTGCCCTGGGCCAGTTCGCTCATGGTTTGAACGGAATCGTTGATCTTGCGCGACAAGGCCCGCCCGATACGCCAGGACAGAAAGATTGCGATCAGAACGGAAATGATTCCAAGGATTTCGACGGCAAGGGAGGCTGTATTGATAACAGTGCCTCCTTCCGGACCCAGTGTATTCTGGCGACCGATCACGTCCTGCTGGAAGCCGGAAAGCAGCCCCTCGATATGCGGACCAAGAGTGTCCATCTCCACATAGGCGATGTTGCGCTGTTCGATCGCCAGTCTGACCCGATCCGCCGCGGCGCGATATCGGAAGATCTCCATCAAGGCCTCACCCGCGAGCGTTTTTGTGTCCGGATCGCTCAGGGTCTCCAGCATCTCGTCTTTTGCGGCCATTGCGGCGTCGATATGACCGAGGGCTTCCTCGAAGGCCGCGATGTCATTTCTCAGCAGGAACCGTTCGAGATAGAACTGCCCGAGTAGAAAGCTTTGCTGGACCAAGGATGCCGCATACACGGTTGCCCCGCTGTCGGACCTGCTTGACGCGGCCAGCACGTCCGAGAGCTTCTTGCGCGCCGAGGGACCGATTTCGGAAATGTCCTTGACCAGAGCGTTGCGGCGATCCTGCAGAAAAGCGGCGGTTTCGAAATTCGACCGGTAGTTCTCAAGATCCTCAGCGATCTTGCCGAACAACTCCACCAACACAGGTTGTTCCGCGTAGCTCACCTGGTTTTCTTCGCTGTGTTCGAGCAACTCCGCCGTAATCTCGAAGATTTGCGCCTCGATCTCCTTGGATCCGGTATCGCGATACTGGAAAACCAGGCGTCGTACATGTGCGAGGTCGTTGCCAATATCGGTTGCGGACAGGCTTTGGTGCGCAGCCGCGCGGTATTCGGTGAAGATTCCACCAATCTGGTTCGTCAGAACCACCGCGATCACGGCAATGGCCAGCAAGAGAAGACCGACGCTTCCCATGGCCATGTTGATCTGCTTGCGGATGCTCCAGTGGCTCCAGTCGAGACGATGTTTGGACGACGGCATTGGCGTTTCCGTTCCTTCAGGGTCTTGTTGATTGCGTCATACAGACCATCAAAACCCTAACGTTCCGGTAATCCGGGGCCGATCCTTGGCGAAAGTTCTGCTGACCTTTTGGTCAGGGGAGCTGATCGAGCAGGTCCTGGAGTTCGCCCGCTTCCGGATTCGCTCCGATGGCAGCCTGCAGCACTTCGCGTGCGGCCTCGGGGCGGCCGGCGGCGGCTTCGAGGCGTGCGAGCATCGACCAGGCCTGGGTCATCTGCGGATCGATCCGAACGGCCTCGCGGAAGGAGGCAAGGGCTCCGTCCAGGTTGCGCGTGGTCAGGGCGATGCCGCCGAGGACGAGCTGTGTTTCGGGGAAATCCGTCGTTACAGCAAGGGTTTGCTGCCATTCGACCATGGCGGAAGAGAGCGCGTTGCGATGCGGCTCGGACAAGCTCTCGACGGGCGCGGCGAGCATTTCCCGCGCGGCGGCATTGCGCACGACCCGGCGGCTGTCGGTCAATAGCGGCAGCAGTCGCTGGACCATGGTTGAGGGTTCTGTCTGGCGCTGCAGCGGGGCGGCATTCGCGCGTACCAGCGGATCGGGGTCGGCGAGGAGCGGTGCCAACCGGTCAGCGTGCGCGGGCTCTGCCAGCGGCGCGAGCATCTCCAAAGCGGTGGCACGGATAATGCCGGGTTGGTTGGAGAGCGCAATCTCGACCAGTTCGTCGCGCGCGGCGGGGTCGCCTGTGCCGATGGCCGCGAAGGCGGTGGCGAAATGCGCGCCGCGATAGGCGGACTCAGGGAATCGTTTCTCCAGCTCCGCCTGGGCCCAGAACGGGCCCTCGGCGGCGTGGCAATCGGTGCAGGCATTGGGCGCGCCGGTGGCCACTGTGAGGTCGGGGCGGGGGACGCGGAAGGAGTGGTCGTGCCGGCCATCCACGCCCATATAGACGCGCTCGATCATGTGGCAGGAGACGCATTGGGCGCCCTCGCTGCCGTCTTCGTGGAAATGGTGCTCGGGGCTGTCATACTCGGCAAGGCGGAGCGTCGGGAAATCCGGATTGCCGGCAGGGGAATGGCAACTCAGGCAGATGCCGTTGCCTTCGTTGTAATGGGTGGCGCTGTGGACATCGTGGCAATCCGAGCAGGTCACGCCCTTTTCATACATTTTCGATTGCAGGAAGGAGCCGTAGACATAAACCTCGTCGAGGATCTGGCCGTCGGGGTGGTAGAGCGCCGGGCGCAGGGTCGAGAGGCGATAGGCGTCGTGGAACGCGGTGCCGGGCAGGGGGGAGCCGCCCTCCAGCGGGCCGCGCCGGGCGTGGCAGGCGGCGCATTGCTGGATCTCGGTCTCCACATCGCCGTCGGCGAAATCGATGGTCAGTCCGGTTTCGCTCAATCCTTGCGGCGGCCAATCCGCGCCGGCTCTCTCTTCCTCGGCCCAGTCGATATGGGTCGAGCCGGGGCCGTGGCAGGCCTCGCAGCCGACACCGATCTCGGAATAGGTCGAGTTGTAGCGTTGTTCGGCGGGATCAAAATTGCGCTGATAGTCGGTGGCGTGGCACTCGGCGCAGCGATTGTTCCAGGTCTTGTAAGGGCCGGACCAGTGGAAGGCGTCGGAGGCCGGCAGGTGCTGCTCGGCATACATGTGGAACCACTCGTCCTGCTCGGTATCCCACGGGATGTCGAATGTCTGGAAGCGGCCGGGCTCGGTCTCGACGAAATACTGCTGTAGCGGCTCGATGCCGATCACGCCGGCAACTGGCCAGCGTGTCATGGCGCCGTCCGGCCCGTCGCTCTCGATAAAGAGCGTCTCACCTTCGCGGGTGAAGCGCGAGGTGATCCCGCGATGGCTGAAAGCGGTGTCGTCGAAATCCGCCAGCACGCCTTCGCTGGTCTCGGTCCAGGCGAGGTCGTGATGCGAGCCGGTCCAGTCCTCCCACTCCCCCTCGTGACACTCCACGCAAGCCTCGCTGCCAACATAGTCGGGCCGGTCAGGCGCGTCTTCGGCCCGGCCCGGCGCGCCGGCCAGCAGCGTCGCGAGCAAGGCGCTCGCCGGAAGGGCAAAGCCGAGGCGGCCTGTGGCCGTGAGGGCGAGGCGCGCCATTGCGAAACCGGCCATGGAGAATCTCCTGTTGCTTGCGGTCAAGCTAGCCTTGCCGACGCGGAAGTTGCCAGCGCGGAATGCGGAGGAGCGGCAGTTTCGTCCGGGCAGGCCGATCCGGTGTCGGGGATCAGCCGCTGGCAATCTCGAAGAGGCGTGCGCGGTCCAGCAGCCGCAACCGGCCATACCCGACCTCGATCGCCCCGCTCTCCGAGAGGTGCCGCAGGCAGCGCTGCACCGTGGGCAACGAGACGGCCGTGTGCTCGGCCAACTCCTCCTGCGCCAGCTCAATCCAGCCGTCCGTGTGGCTGGCGCCCTCGGCAATGTGCAGCAATCTCAGAGCGATACGGCAATTCGAACGGGTAACTGACAGATTCGCCAGCAGGCGTAGGGCGGTCTGCATGTTCTGGTGGGTCAGCGCGTAGAAATCGCGCATGATCTCCGGCCGGGACAGCACCAGCTTGCGAAGATGTGCGCGCGGCAGGAAGAGCGCGGTCACAGGGCCTCGGGCCACAACGCCGACCAGCCGGACCTGTTCGGAGAACAGTGCGAGATCCCCGATCCAGAAACCGGATTCGGCGCGATGCGTGGCGATCACCTCGCCATTCTCGCCCGGGATCAGGATCTGGACCACGCCGGAGACAAGCCCGTACAGGCCATTGGGCGGATCTCCCAGCCCGTAAAGCGTCTCGCCCGCGGCGAACTCGAGCAGCCGGCCACCGTCGATCAGGGCGGCCCGAAGATCGGCGCGTCTTTCGGCCAGCCAGCCCCGGGCTTCGAGGACAGCGCGCGCGTGGTCCAAAGCGTTACGTGAAGGGAGATGGTTCAGAGAAGCTGTCATTTGATGGGATGGTCCAATGCGGGTCGTACTAGAAATGTCGAGCGATCGAACCATAGTATCGCAATACGGACGTGTCGATGTTGCAAGCTCGGCAGGTTCGCTTCATGGTTGTGTTGTTCGGGCGGTTTCCTAAGGGGCGCCCGTGCGCGGTTCATAAAAAGTTCGAGGTGGATCACCTGAATCCATCCTTACAGGGAGATAAAAATGCGTTTTGAGATATCGATGCGGGCCCTTGCCGGCGCATCCCTTCTGGGATTGGCGCTGAGTGGGGTCGGGGCCTGGGCGCAGGACGCCGAGAAGCCCAATATCCTGATCATCTGGGGTGACGATGTCGGTCGGTCCAACATTTCCGCCTACACGATGGGAATGATGGGCTACCGCACGCCGAATATCGACCGGATCGCCGATGAAGGCATGATCTTCACCGATTATTATGGCGAGCAGAGCTGCACGGCAGGCCGCTCCTCCTATATCATGGGCCAGTCGGTGTTCCGCACCGGCCTCAGCAAGGTCGGCCTTCCGGGCGCTGAGCTGGGCATGCGGGAAGAAGACCCGACCATTGCCGGCCTGCTCAAGGCCGAAGGCTACATGACCGGCCAGTTCGGCAAGAACCACCTTGGCGACAAGGACGAGCACCTGCCGACCAATCACGGCTTCGACGAGTTCTTCGGCAATCTCTATCACCTCAATGCCGAGGAAGAGCCGGAGAACGAGGATTATCCGGGCGACATGGTGATGGCCGATGGCTCCACCTTCCGCGACAAGTTCGGTCCGCGCGGCGTGATCAAGTCCTCCGCTGATGGCGCGATCGAGGATACCGGCCCGCTGACGAAGAAGCGCATGGAGACGGTCGACGAGGAGAGCCTCGCCGGTGCGATCGACTTCATGAAGCGCGCGAACGAGCAGGGCAAGCCCTTCTATGTCTGGTGGAACGGCACTCGTATGCACTTCCGGACCCATGTGAAGGACGACATGCGCGCGCAGGCAAACGAGATCGCCGGTGGCCCGGTGGACGAGTACACCGCCGGCATGATCGAGCATGACCTGCATGTGGGCGAGCTGCTCGCCGTGCTGGACGAGCTCGGCATCGCCGACAACACCATCGTGCATTACTCGACCGATAACGGCCCGCATTACAACACCTGGCCGGACGCCGCCTCGACCCCGTTCTTCGGAGAAAAGAACACCAATTACGAAGGTGGCTGGCGCGTTCCGTCGATGGTCCGTTGGCCCGGCAAGATCGCTGAAGGCTCTGTCTCGAACGAGATCATGCACCACATGGACTGGCTGCCGACGCTTCTGGCCGCGGCTGGCAATCCTGACATCAAGGAAGAACTCAAGGCGGGCGGCGTTCAGGCCATCGGTCGCGAGTACAAGGTGCATCTGGACGGCTACAACTTCCTGCCGGTTCTGACTGGGGAGACCGAAGATGGCCCGCGTCACGAGATCTTCTACTTCTCGGATGATGGTGACCTGACGGCGCTGCGCTATGATGACTGGAAGTTCATCTTCATGGAGCAGAAGGAATACAAGACCCTTCGCGCCTGGATCGAGCCTTTCACGCCGCTGCGTCTTCCGCTGATCTTCAACCTGCGCCGCGATCCCTATGAGCGTGCCTATCAGACCTCCAACACCTACTATGACTGGCTGCTGGACCGCGCCTATTTCCTGGTGCCTGCCCAGAGCTATGTTGCGAGCTTCCTCGCCACCTTCGAGGAATTCCCGCCGCGCCAGAAGGCTGCGTCCTTCTCGCTTGATCAGGTGATGGAGAAGATGAGCGCGCCGGTCGGCGACTGATACGTCCTTACAAGGAACCGGAGGGGGCGCCCGTCGAGGGTGCCCCTTCATTCCCGCCCGCTCCGAGCATTTCGCGTGCTCCGCGCGGGCAATCCGATTTCCCAAGACAGAGAATAGATGATGAAACCCCTTTTCGCCGCTCTCACCGTCGCGCTTGCCGGCTCGTCCGTCTGGGCCGACCCGCTGCCGTCCTGGAACGCGGGAGAGACCAAATCTGCCATCATCGCCTTCGTCGACAGCGTGACCGACTCCGCTTCCGAAGCCTACGTCACCCCGGCGGACCGGATCGCCGTCTTCGACAATGACGGCACGCTCTGGGCCGAACAGCCGGCCTATTTCCAACTCTACTTCGCCATCGACATGGTCAGGAAGATGGACCCGGCCGCGCTGACCTCTGATGCGTTGAAAGCTGCGGCCGCCGGCGATGTCGAAGCGCTTCTGGCCACCGGCAAGGAAGGCCTGCTCGAAGTGCTCGCCGCGGCGCATAGCGGCATGAGTGTGTCCGACTTCCAGGCCTCCGTTTCGGACTGGATGGAGGAGGCGCGTCATCCCACGACCGGCAAGCCGTATGATGCGATGATCTATCAGCCGATGCTGGAGCTGCTGGTCTACCTGCGCGACGAAGGCTTCGACACCTATATCGTGTCCGGCGGCGGGATCGACTTCATCCGCGTGCTTGCCCCCGATGCGTATGGGATCGACGAAGCGCAGGTCGTGGGCTCCTCGCTGGTGACAGACTATGTCGTGGGCGAGGCGGGGCCGGTGCTGATGAAGCAGCCGGACCTTTTCTTCAACGATGACAAGGCTGGCAAGCCGGTTGCCATCAACCACCATATCGGCAAGCGCCCGATCTTTGCGGGGGGCAACTCGGACGGCGATTTCGAGATGCTGGAATGGACCACCTCCGGCGAGACGCCGGGCTTTGGCCTCTATGTCCATCACACGGACGGGGAGCGCGAATGGGCCTATGACCGCGAGGGGCATATCGGCGTTCTGAATCGCGGGTTGGACGAGGGTTCCGAAAGAGGGTGGCATTTTGCGGACATGGCACAGGATTGGGCGGTGATCTTTCCGTCGACGGAGTAAATGATAGCGTCACGGTTGAAACAGCGCCCATGGAACGGAATCAAGCTGACGACGCCGTGCCAATGCCGACCCGCGCCCCGTATCGGCGATGGCACGGCTTTCGGAGCGCTGTTTGGAGAGGAATGCAATGACCGCACTTGAACAGATCATCGCGCTTCAGGAGCGCATGGGCGAAAGTATCATCGGCCAGCGCGAGGTGATCGAACGGTTGGTGATCGGCCTGCTGGCCAATGGCAACCTGCTGATTGAGGGGCTGCCGGGGCTGGCCAAGACCCGCGCCGTCAAGGCGATGTCGAAGAATCTGGAGGCGGATTTCTCCCGCATCCAGTTCACCCCGGACCTGCTGCCCTCCGATGTCACCGGCACCGAGGTCTATCACCAGGGCGCCGAGGGGGCCCAGTTCCGCTTCGAAGCAGGCCCGATCTTCGCCAATATCGTGCTTGCCGACGAGATCAATCGCGCCCCGGCCAAGGTGCAGGCCGCGCTTCTGGAAGCGATGGAGGAGCGGCAGGTCACGGTCGCTGGCACCACGCACAAGATGCCGCCGCTCTTCATCGTCATGGCGACGCAGAACCCGATCGAGCAGGAGGGCACCTATCCGCTGCCCGAGGCGCAGATGGACCGCTTCCTGATGCATGTGCAGGTGCTCTACCCGCCGGTCGAGGACGAGGTCGATGTGATCCGGCTGGTGCGCGGCGAGGAGCAGGGGGCGCAATCCGGCGGCACATCCGACAAGCCCCCGGTTATTCCGCAACAGGCCGTCTTTGACGCCCGGGCCGAGATATCTGCGATCCATGTCGCCGAGGCGATGGACCGCTACATGGCCGATCTGGTGCAAGCCACCCGCACGCCGGACGCTTTCTCCGAGGATCTGGCGCGCTGGATCGAGATCGGCGCCTCCCCGCGCGGCAGCCTCGCGCTGGACAAGTGCTCGCGCGCCCATGCCTGGCTCAAGGGGCGCGATTATGTTGATCCGGCGGATGTCCGCGCCATAGCGCATGATGCCTTCCGCCACCGCATCTCGCTCTCTTTCGAGGCGCAGGGCGAGGGAATCTCGACGGACCGGGTGATCGACGAAGTTATTTCCCTCGTGGCTCTGCCCTGAGGCCGTCATGGCAGAGCAGTCTCCCCCACGCGACCCACGCATCTATACCGACCTGGCGCATCTGCGTCGGCTCGCCGGGCCGGCACGCGCGCTCTCCTTCCTGCCGCGCCAGCCCGCGCGCTCGGCGCTGAACGGGCGGCACGCCTCGCGGCTGCGGGGCCGGGGGCTGAATTTCGAAGAACTGCGCAATTACCAGATCGGGGATGACCCGCGCACCATCGACTGGAAGGTGACTGCGCGGACCGGCGAGCCTTACGTGCGCGTCTACACCGAAGAGCGGGACCGGCCCGCACTGCTGCTGGTCGATCAGCGGATGAGCATGTTCTACGGCTCAGTGCTCAACATGAAATCGGTCACCGCCGCCGAGGCCGCCGCGCTGGCCGCCTTTCGCATCCGCGCGCAGGGCGACCGCGTGGGCGGCATTGTCTTCACCGATGACAGCGTCGCCGAGCTGCGCCCCAAGGCGTCCGATCTTGCGCTCAACCGCATGCTCACGGCGCTGGCCGAGGCCAATTGCGCGCTCCATGCCGAGCGCGAGACCAAAGCGGCGCTGCCGCTCAACCGCCCGCTGGAAGCCGCCGTCCGGATTGCCCGCACCGGCAGCCTGATCCTCGTCTTCTCCGATTTCGCCGAGGTGGATGACCGCACCGAGAAGCTCATACGCCAGCTGGCCGCGCATAATGACGTCATCCTCTTCCCGATCTCGGACCCGTCGGGCCTCGCCCTGCCGGAGAAGTTCCGCATCACCGCCTCCGACGGTGCGCTGCAGGTCGAGCTGGACGCAACCCATGGCGAGACGATGCGCAAGGTCGAGGAGGTCGTGAGCGGCCGCATCGCCCGTGTGCTCGAATGGACGCGAAAATACGGCGTCCCGGTCCTGCCGCTCTCGGCCGGGCAGGAGACGTTGCCGCAGCTGGCCGCGCTGATGGGGCTGGGGAGGGCAGGGCGATGACCGACCTGCCCGAGACAGAGGGCAAGAACCTCATCGAACTGCTCGACATGCTCAAACCGATCCCGGAGCCCGAGCCGATCTCGATGTTTCCGGCCACGAGCGGCTGGATCTGGCTCGGGCTGGCGCTGGCCGCCCTCCTGCTCTGGGCGGCGTTGCTGGCGCGCCGGCATTGGCGCGCCAATGCCTATCGCCGCGCCGCGTTGGCCGAGCTGGACGGCGTCGGGGAAGACCCGGTCGCCATTGCCGAGATCCTGCGCCGCACAGCACTTGTTGCCTTTCCGCGCGCGCAGGTCGCCGGGCTGAGCGGCGACGACTGGCTCGCCTTTCTCGATGACAGCCATGGCGGCAGCGGTTTTGCCTCGGATCTCGGCGAGATCCTCCTGACCGCACCCTATCGCCAATTGGACGCGCCGGAGACGGCCGGGCTGCACCGGCTTGCCCGCAGCTGGATCCGCACGCATCGGAGACCGACGGCATGACGCTGTCCTTCGCCTTCCCCTGGGCATTCCTGCTGCTGCCGTTGCCGCTGCTCGTCTGGCGCTTTGCCCCGCCGTATCGCGACCGCACCCGCGCGCTGCGCATCCCGTTCTTCCGCGAGATCACGGAAGCCGCCGGGCTGGAGCCGCGTGCCGGCTCCGCCATCCTGCGCCGCCGCCGTCTCCAGATGATCGCCGCCACCCTGTGCTGGGTGCTGCTTGTGCTCGGCCTCGCGCGCCCCGAGCTTCTCGGCCAGCAGGTCACGGTCGAGAAGGCCGCGCGCGATATGGTCCTCGCCGTCGATATCTCGGGTTCGATGGATGCGCGCGACATGGAAGACGCCTCGGGCGCACGCCAACAGCGGCTCCAGGTGGTCAAGGATGTCGTGGGCCAGTTTATCGACGCGCGGGAGGGGGACCGCATCGCGCTGATCGTCTTCGGCACCCGCGCCTTCGTGCAGACGCCCTTCACCGAGGATCTGGTCTCCGTGCGCTCCTTGCTGGAGGCAACGCAGGTCGGCATGGCGGGCCCGGACACCGCCATTGGCGACGCCATCGGCTTGGCCATTCGCAGCTTCGAGACCTCCGAGGTCGACCAGCGCCTGCTGGTTCTCCTGTCCGATGGGGCCGATACGTCGAGCCGCATGTCGCCGGTCAATGCCGCCGAGATTGCGGCGCAGCAGGGGGTGAGCATTTTCACCATCGGCGTGGGCGACCCGAATGGTTCGGGCGATGACAAGGTGGATCTCAAGGCGCTGGAAGACATCGCCGCGCGGGCGAATGGCGCCTTTTACTACGCCACCGACAGTGCGGGCTTGCAGGAGATCTATGCCGAGATCGACCGGCAGAACCCGCGCATTACGGAGACTGTGAGCTTTCAGCCGAAACAGCCGATGGGATGGATCGCCTTCGCCCTTGCGGCGGCGATCGCGCTGTCGGCAAGCGGTTGGTTGCATGTCCAGAGTCTGGGCCAAAGTCGGGGGAAACGCGCGTGATGTCCGGATTTCTCGACGCGCTTGGCGCTCTCCATCTGTTGCGGCCGGTCTGGCTTCTGGCGCTGGTGCCGCTGGCGCTGCTGTGGTGGCAGATCCGCCGGGTTCGGGACGAGGACAGTCAGGACAGCGTCGGCGTCGCGCCGCATCTCGCGGAGGCGCTCAGCGTCGGGGCCGAGGGCGCGCGGCGGCTGCAACCGATCGACGGCGTCATGCTGGCTTGCGCGCTCTGTATCCTCGCTGCCGCCGGTCCGAGCTGGAGCCGCGTTCCCAACCCGCTCCTGAGCCAGACTGCGCCGCTTGTCGTTGCGCTTGAAGTGTCGGAGTCGATGTCCGCCCCTGATCTCGCGCCCAACCGGCTCGACCGGGCCAAGTTCAAGATCCTCGACCTGATCGAGGCCCGCGCCGGTGCGCGCACGGCACTCATCGCCTATGCCGGCAGCGCGCATGGCGTGACCCCGTTGACCGAAGACCCGAACATCCTGCGCGCCATGCTCGACGCGCTTGTCCCCGAGATCATGCCCAGACCCGGCGACAATGCCACCGCCGCACTGGCGCTGGCGCAGGCCGAACTGGCAAAGTCCGAGACGCCGGGCGCGATCCTCTTCGTGCTCGACGAGTTGAGTGAAGCCGACACGCCGGGATTCGCGGCACTGGACGAGTCAACGCCGGTGATCTTCCTGCAGGCCGCCCCCGAGGGCAGCCCGCGCGGGGCGCTGGACCGGCTGGAGGGCGCGACGGTGATCGGGCTGACCGCCGATGACAGCGACATTCGCCAGGTCGAGCGGGCCGCGGCCTCGGCTTATCGCGCCGCGCTGTTGGGCGATGAGCGGTTGGAGTGGGAAGATCGCGGCTGGATGCTGGGCTGGCTGGCCATGCCGCTGGTGCTGCTGTGGTTCCGGCGCGGCTGGACGATGCGGTGGGCGGCGCTGCTGGGGATCGCGCTGAGCGCAAGCGCGCCGGGACCCGCGCGCGCCGACCCTGTCGACTGGTTCTTCACGCCCGATCAGCAGGGCATGATGGCCTATCGCGACAAATCTTTCGCCGAGGCCGCCGAGCTTTTTGAGGACCCGATGTGGCGCGGCCTGGCGTTGTTCCGGTCCGGGCAATACCCGGAGGCCGCCGATCTCTATTCCCGCCTCGATACCGCCGCGGCGGCGTTTGGCGAGGGGCTGGCCCGCACCCGCAACCGGGAGTATCGCCCCGCTATCGCCGCCTATGAAAAGGCGTTGAAGCTGCAACCGGACTTCCCCGAAGCCGACTGGAACCTCGCCGTGACCCGCGCGATCCTCGACTATGTCGAAGACGCGCGGGAGGCCGGAGATACCGGAGAGGAAAGCGGCATTGGTGCGGATGACGTGGTCTTCGACAACGAGGCCGAGCGCGGCGCGGAGACGCAGACGGATTATTCGCAGGAGGAGGCCGGCAAGGAGTTCCAGTCTTCCGAGCAATGGATGCGCTCGGTCGACACGGAGATGGGAGATTTCCTGCGGACACGCTTCCTCTTCGAGGCCAATTCGGAGGGGACGGAATGAGGTTGCTGCTGATCCTGATCCTCTGGCTGGCGCCGCTCTCTCTTGCCGCGCAGGAAGAGCCCGCACCGTCCGCCGAGCCCTTGGTCGAAGTCTCGCTGGAGCCGGAGGAGGCAGTCGTCGGCCAGCCGGTGGTACTGCGGATCTCGGTTCTCGTGCCGACCTGGATGCCGCAACCGCCGCAATTCCCCTCGATGGACGTGCCGAACGTGATCACCCGCTTGCCGGAAGGTGCCTCTGGGCCGATCAGCGAGAGGGTAGAGGGCGAGACATGGTCCGGTGTGGGCCGCGCCTATCGGCTTTACCCGATGGTGCCGGGCCCTGTGTCCTTGCCGGCACAGACAATCACGTTGACCTATGCCGATCCGGAGACGACCCAGCCTGTCAGCTACGAGGCGACGCTCGACCCGATCTCCTTCAACGCTGTCGTGCCTCCGGGCGCCGAGGGGCTCGACCCGTTGCTGCTCGCCGAGAGCTTCACGCTGGAACAGGTCATCGAGGGGGCGGATGCCCCGCTTGGGCAGGGCGAGTCCGCCCGCCGGGTTGTGACGGCGAAGATCGGCGGCAGTTCGGCGCTTTTCATCCCGCCGCTCGTGCCACCGATCGAGAGCGAGGCCGTGCGTGCCTATCCGAAGGACGCGGAGGTCTCCGAGAGCGCGGATCGTGGCAAGCTTTCGGGCAGCCGCATCGAGGAGGTGACCTATCTGGCGCAATATGGCGGGGAGGTGAACCTGCCGGCAATTTCGTTCGACTGGTTCAACACCGGGAGCGGCAAGGTGGAGACCGCCAGCCTCGAGGCCGCGACACTCACGGTGGATGCGCCGCCGCCGCCGGTCGCCGCGCGCTTCAGCAAACAGCAGGTGGCGTTGATTGTCGGCGGGCTGCTGGTGTTGGGCCTGCTCGGCTGGGGGCTGACGCGCTATGCGCTGCCGCCCCTGCGCCGGACGATCGAGGCGCGCCGGGCGGCATGGCTGGCCAGTGAAGGTTACGCGGCGCGGCAGGTCGAAGCGGCGATCGCGGCGCAGGACCTGTCGGCGCTGGTCACGACGTTGTCGCTTTGGGACACGCGTTGCCCGGGGCGGGGCGACGCCCTGGACCCGGCGCTCGCCGGTCTGGGCGCGGTGCGGTATGGCCGCGCAGCTACACCGGCGCGGGACAGTTCAGGCTGGCAGGAGATGCGCCGCGCCTTCCGGGCAGAGCGGGCGCGGCGGCGGGCGAAAGGGACGGGGGCGGGCAAGCTGCCGCCCCTTAACCCGGCCTGAGGCTGCGACGGAGGCTCACATGGCGGCGGCCGCCGGAACCCGTCATCTGCGAGGACAGGGTTAAGCGAAGGACAGGGCCGATGAGTGACAGACCGGAGATCCGCGACGGCGAGGAAGTGCTGGGGTTCGACCCCGAAGCCAGCGCCACGGCCAAGGTTGCCTTCATCGGCCGCATTCGCAGCCCCTGGACCGACCGGCAGAGCTGTCCGCGCAACATCTCGGCCGCGCGCGAGAGCGGGCAGGGGGCGCGGATCGAGCTGGAGCCGGGCTACGCGGCGGGGCTGGCCGGTCTGGAACCGGGGCGGCATCTGATGGCGATCTACTGGATGGACCGCGCGCGCCGCGACCTCATCGTGCAGAATCCGCGCCACACGGACGCGCCGCGTGGCACCTTTGCCCTGCGATCGCCAAACCGGCCCAACCCGCTGGCGATGTCCGCCGTCACAATTCGCGCGTTGGATCTCCAGAGCGGCGTGATCGAGATCGATGCCATCGATTGCCTGGACGGTACACCGCTGGTCGATCTCAAGCCCTGGCTGCCGGGGATCGACATGCCCGACGGCCAGTCGCCGGTCTGATCGGCGCGTTGCTTCGGGCTTTGATTCGGGCTTCAAACGGCAGGCTGGCCCGCTTTTTCATCACAGTCTCGCGCTATCCGCGTGATTGGTGACGATGCGACAACCAGTGGTTAACCCTGTTGGAGATTTTTTCTGATTTGTGGCGAGATCGTGGCGCAGGTGTGGCGAAATTTTATTTCGTAACCCAAGTGGAAACGACTGGACGGACGGAACCTGTCCATTCTGGCAGGTTTGAAAAAACGATCACCTCCAACCGGTGAAAAACACGCCGAAACCGTTGGAAAACTGGTGTCTCTGAGCCCCCTTGTGGAAACAATCCGGGTCCATGACGGACCCGTCGTTAACTATTAAATCCAGTGTTTTCGACACTTTGGCAGAGGGCCGCTGCCACTTTCCTGACAATTTTCGCTTCCTTGGAGGCAACTCCACGCGGTATCACCAATCAACCCAACTGGGGGGCGATATTTGCAGGCTGCGGGGGCGGCCGCGCACAGCGTTATGGCTGCCGCCATTTAACGGAAAGTGTGGACGTATGAGGTGTGACGGCATCCGGGAAGACCGGGTGTCACGACGGCTGACGGCTGTCGTCAACATCCCATGGGCCTCCGATCGCTTTTCCGTTTCTTCACGGCTCGGTCTGACAGTGCGGCGGTCGCCTTTCTGCGAATGTCGCCTGAAACACGGATGCGAATGATGGAGGAAACCGGCATGGCGACCGAAAGGAGCCGACAGCCTTACCCGGTCGGCCCGGAGTTGGCTGCCGGCGACACGAACCTCCGCGATTTGAGTATGTATGAAAATTTTAATTCTCCCGGGGCCATACTGCCGCTGCGCCGTGGCGGATTTGACAGGAGCCGGCAATGAGCAACATCATTCTGGATTTCAACGATCTGGCCACCGGGGCTGTCGTCAGTGATCAATACGCGGACAAAGGCGTCACGATCTCGACTTCGAACGTCTGCAATCCAGCGATGATCTTCGACACGGCCAACCCGACAGGAGGGGATACAGATCTCGCTTCGGACACGGCGGGGAATGTTCTGATCATTTCCGAGGATGGCGATTCAAGCGATCCCGACGATAACGCGTCGGGTGGCACGATCACCTTTGAGTTCGACAGCGCGGCCCATGTCCAGTCGTTGAACCTGCTCGATTTCGAGCAAGGCGGCACGATCACCTGCTATGACGAGAATGGCGACGTTCTCAAGATGATCGACCTTCCGAGCACGGCGAATGGCGGTTCCTGCCTCGTCGATATCGATTGCGAAGGCGTCTACGTGATGGAGGTCACGAACCCTATCTCCGGCGCGATTGACGACCTCGCCTTTTCCATCGACCGTCCCGGCGATCCTGACGGCATTGTCGAGGGCACGGAGAACGACGACTTCATCAGCCTCGGCTATACCGGCGATCCCGAAGGCGACACGATCGACGGTGGCGACGCCATCCTGCCCGGAGAGGCCGCGGATGACGACATCGTTTGGGCTGGTGCGGGCGATGACGAGGTCTATGGCGGCGCGGACGATGACGAGATCTGGGGCGACCGCGCCCAGGTCGAGAAGGACACGGTGACGATCACGCTGGGCGAGGGGACGACGGTGTCCTACGCCAACAAGCTCTTCGTCTACACGATCGACCCGGACACGGGTGAGATCACCAACCTGGAAATGCTCAGCTCGAACACCCTGCATGAGAGCGGGAACACCTACGAGTACGAGGTCTCACCGGGCGATATCGTCGGCATCGGCATTATCAGCCCCGAGGGGACGTTCCTGTCCTCCGGTTATGGCGACAATGTCGACCTCAACTCGGACGGCAGGGAACATACCGAGCTTGTCGGCATCGACCCGACCTCCGGCGCCGTGACCATTGCCTTCGAGGATCAGTCGGGATGCGGCGGGGATTTCAACGATGTGGTCGTGAGCGTGGATCTCGGGGCTTCAGGCGCCAGTTTCGACAATGCGCATGTCGACTACAGCTCTGATGCCGTGGGATATGATGACAGCGCCGAGGGAGACGACATCCTCGACGGTGGCGCGGGAGATGACGAGATCTACGGCGGTGGCGGCAATGACACCATCACTGGCGGAGACGGCTCCGATACGGTCGATGGTGGCGATGGCAACGATGTGATCGACACTTCTTCGACCGGCGATGCGTTTCCTGACCTCGGTTTCGAATATCCCCGCACCCCGGTGATTCCGGCCGACCGCGACACGACGGATGACATGGACACGGTCCTTGGCGGCGCCGGCAATGACACGATCACCACCGGCGACGATGCAGACTACATTGATGGCGGCGACGGCGACGACATGATTGATGGCGGGCTCGACGCCGACACGATCCTGGGCGGCGAGGGGGCCGACACGATCATTGGCGGCGAGGGCTCCGACGATATCGACGGCGGCGCGGGCGATGACGTGATCTATGGCGGCCTCGGCTTCGGTTACGAGTTCGATCCGCTGAACATCAAGGATGACGGCACCGATACATACGGCGCGGATCCGGTCCAGGATAACGGCATGGACGTGATCCGTGGCGGCGACGGCAATGACACGATTTATGGTCAGGACGACGACGACACGATCTTCGGCGATGCCGGCAATGACTTTATCGATGGTGGTATCGATGAGGACATCATCTCTGGCGGCACCGGCGAGGATGTCATCCTTGGTGGCCAGGGCGACGATCATATAGAGGGCGGCGCAGATACCGACCTGATTCTTGGCGGCGAAGGCGATGACAGGATCCTCGGCGACGCGGGGCGCGACCTTATCGGCGGCGGTGACGGCAATGACGTGATCGATGGCGGCGATGATGGCGATATCCTCTTCGGCGACAAAGGCGACGACGTGATCTCCGGCGGTGAGGGATCGGATGTGATCGTCGGCGGCGAGGGCGCGGATACCCAGTCGGGCGATGCGGGCGACGATCTCTTCGTCGGTGTCGCGGAAGGTGACCATATCGATGGCGGAGATGGCGAGGACACGATGGTGCTCTCCGGCCCGGCGATCATCGAATATGACGACCCGACGGACCCGACCTCCGGCACGATCAGCTTTCTCGATTTCGGCTCGGAAACCCCGGTTTCGACAGCGACCTTCGAAAATACCGAGAACATCAGCTATGTGATCCCCGAGCCAGAGCCCGTTGCGGCCACCGGCGCGGAGACCGCGACCCGTGAAGTCACCGACCTGCCGGATATCACTTCGGATCTTATCGTCGACGGCACCTCCGGCGACGACATCATGGACAGCAGCTATGTCGATGCCGAGGGCGACCAGATCGATGACGGCGTCTCGCTCCCCGGGCTTGGCGGCTATGACGATGTGGTCCGCGGCTACGCGGGGCAGGACGTCATCGAATCCGGGCTGGGCAATGACTATGTTCTGGCCGGTTCCGGGGATGATGATGTCGATGGCGGTGCGGGCAATGACATCATTCGCGGCGAGGAAGGCAATGACGCGTTGGCCGGCGGCGACGGTGATGACCAGCTGCGCGGCGACGAGGGCGTAGACCTGCTCGAGGGCGGGGAGGGCAATGACGTTCTCGTCGGTGGTTCCGGACAGGACGAGTTGATCGGCGGTGCCGGCAATGACGTGCTGGTGGGTGGCGATGCCGATGCGGTCGACAGCACCACCAACGACAATTCGGCCGACACGCTGGTCGCGGGCGAGGGCAAGGATGTCCTCTATGGCGATGGCGGTGCGGACAGTCTGTCGCTTGGCGACGATACTGATGTCGATGTCGCTTTCGGTGGCGCCGATGCGGATACCTTCTTCCAGGTTGGACCGGGCGATGTCGTCTTCGGCGGTGAAGCCGGCGACGACAATGACACGATCGACCTGACCGGCTATGCCAACCCACTGACGGTGAACTGGACCAATGGCGATCCGACCACCGAGTCCGGCACCGTCACCTTCTACGAGGCCGATGGAACGACGGTCGCCGGAATCGCGACCTTCTCCGAGATCGAGAATGTCATCCCTTGCTTCACACCGGGGACCCGCGTCGCAACGCCGTCGGGAGAAAAGCTGGTTGAGGAAATCTGCGTCGGAGACGAGATCATCACCCGCGACAATGGTGTGCAGGAGGTTCGCTGGTCCGGTCGGAAGGCGCTGGATTATGGCAAGCTCTCGAAGGTGCCGCATCTGCAACCGATCCTGATCCCGGCCGGTTCGCTTGGCGACGATTTGCCCGAGCGCGACATGCTTGTTTCGCCGAACCACCGTATGCTGGTTGCCGACGATCGTACCTCGCTCTACTTCGCCGAACACGAGGTCCTGGTCGCGGCCAAACACCTGGTCGGACGACACGGCATCAGGCGGCTGCCGCAGTTGCAGACGACCTATATCCACTTCATGTTCGATTGCCATGAGGTGGTTCTTGCGGACGGCGCCTGGACCGAGAGTTTCCAACCGGGTGACTACACGCTGAACGGGATCGACAGCGCTCAGCGGGACGAGATCCTGGAGCTTTTCCCGGACCTCGGCAGACAAAATGGTCGCGACGACTATGTCGCCGCGCGCCGGACGCTGAAGAGGCACGAGGCGGTGCTGCTACAGCAATAGTCGGCTCTGGGTGGGGGCACAGGGCCTGGGGGAAGCGGTTTCGCTTCCCCTTTGTGCATTTGGCTCTCAGGATTAGATCCATGTCGTCTCGGAGCAGCGTGAGGACTTCTGAGCAGACCGGTGATGAGCACGGAACCAAGCCGACGGCGTCGTCCAGTCCGGCATTCTGATGCATGCCCTCTCTATGCGATTGCTTGCAATGGCCGGAACGCAGCGCTGTTTCGTTCCGGCGAGCTGACGCTTTGTCGCCTACACGCAGCGGAGAGGTCTTCTTCGGACTTGGTAGAGAAAACGTGCTGAGTACGATTGCTTTCGCGCCAGCGTACGGGCAGGTGCTGGCACGACTGTTCTCCCGGACCGGTCCAACCGCGGCGAACGGCTTCACCGCACGCCGATCCGGCACGGGCCCTTCCAGGGTCGCCCCCGCCTCTGGTCAGGTGTCCCCCAAAAGACTCACCTTTCCAGCGAGTTCCGCGCCGTTTCATTTCCCGCTGCCCAAGCGAATCACGCGGATGTTAACTTCAGCCCATAACGGACGGCTCACTAAGAAACGCCGCCGAAGAGGCAGATATGGCAGAACAAAAGCTGGCAGCGATGCCGTCGGCCGACGGTGTGTCCGCACGACAAGTGCTGCGCGTCCATCGGCCGGGGGACAGGGTGGAGACACCTTCCGGACCAAGACCTGTCGCCGGGCTCCGTCCCGGTGACAGGGTGTTGGTCGAAAGTGGTGTACTTTCGGTCCTGTGGATGGCGATGAGCCGAAGCGGGCCCGACAAACGGGCGACGATACGGGTGATGTTGGGCAAGGAGGGGAGCCGGCGCGACGCGCCTCAGGCACTGCCCCTGGCCGGCAGGATCTCTTCCCAGACAGGAAAACTGGAGTTTGAACGCGGATTCGCGCCGCAGGACGGGGCGGCAGCACGGCTGCATTGATCCCCCAAGGACGGCGTTTCTCTGGGGGTGGGCGCGCTGCTCGCCGTCCATCCCCGTTTTTTTCCGTCCCGAATTTCAGCCGCGCATGCGGACGCCGTCGGCGTCGAAGAGCGGCGTTGTGCAGAGCGTTGCCGCGCACATCTCACCTAATATCTCGATCTCGACGTCGAGCCCCTCGGCGATCCGGTCCACCGGCAGGAAACCGATGGCAACGGATTTCCCGGCATAATGTGAATAGCCACCCGAGGTGCAGAACCCGACCACCGCGCCCTCGAGCCAGATCGGTTCATAGCCAACGACATCCGCCTCCCCCGCCGCGACGATAAAGCTGCAGAGCTTGCGCGCCGGCCCCGATTTACGTTCGGCTTCCGCCGCTGCGCGTCCGATGAAATCGGTCTCCTTCTTCCATGCAATGAACCGGTCCAGCCCGGTTTCGGCTGGTGTGTAATCGGGGGAGTATTCGCTTAGCCAGGACCCGAAGCCCTTGTCGAGCCGGAGTGACATCATCGCCCGCATTCCGAAAGGCCGCAGGCCGAGATCGGAGCCGGCCGCGCTGAGAACATGCCACAGGTGGCGCTGGCTTTCGGGCGAAACGAAGATCTCGTAGCCGAGGTCGCCGGTATAGGAGACCCGTTGGACAATGGCCTCCGCCATGCCGACAGTCATTCGTTTCACATCGAGGAAACGGAAGCTCTCGTTGGAGACGTCCGCGCGGGTGACGCGCGACAGCAGATCCCGCGCTTTCGGGCCCGCGATCTGGAACCCCGTGCGTCGGTCGGAAACATTGCGCAGCCGCACGCCGCTGCCGCTGTCGAGATGCTGCTCGAACCAGCGCAGGTGGTAATCCTGCGCGCCATAGGAGGCGGTGAGCTGGAAATCGCCTTCCGCGAGGCAGGAAATCGTGAAATCGCCGATCAGGCGGCCGGCCGGGTCCAGCATCGGTGTCAGCGCGATGCGACCTGGTTTGGGGATCCGCCCTGCCATGATCCGATCGAGCCAGGCGAGGGCATTTGGGCCGGTCACGCGGAACTTGCCGAAATTCTGCACCTCGTTGATGCCGACGCCTTCGCGAACCGCCAAGACCTCCTGTCGTACCGCCTCCCAGGCATTGGACCGGCGGAAGCTCGGGGTCTCGTAGGGCTCATCGCCCGGCAGTGCGAAGTAGTTGACCACTTCGAGCCCGTATTGCTGGCCGAAGACGGCGTTCATCCCCTTGAAGAGGTCGTACATCTGCGTCGTCCGGAAGGGACGGGCGGCGGGCAATTCTTCATTGGGGAAGCTGACGGAGAACCGGTTCTGGTAATTCTCGATCACCTTGGGGATCGTGTAGCCCGGCGTCGTCCATTTTCCGTACCGTGCCACGTCCAACGCGAAGCTGTTTTGCTCTGGCTGGCCGTTGACGATCCATTGCGCCAAGGTCAGGCCGACCCCGCCGCCCTGGCTGAACCCGGCCATGACCGCGGCTGCGGCCCAGTAGTTGCGCAAGCCGGGAACCGGCCCGACCAACGGATTGCCGTCGGGGGCGAAGGTGAAGGGGCCGTGAATGACGGATTTTACGCCTGCGGTTTCCAGAACGGGCACGCGGCGATAGGCAAAGGCAATGGACTCCTCGATCTTCTCGAACTGGTCATTGAGCAGTTCATGGCCGAAATCCCAGGGTGTGCCGTCCACCGACCAGGCCTCGCAGGGCTTCTCATAAAACCCGATGCAGAGCCCGCGCCCCTCCTGGCGCATGTAGCTTTCGCCTCCCGGATCCATGATATGCGGGAACTCGGTCTCGCGGGCGACGATTTCCGGGATGTCATCGGTGACGATGTATTGATGCGCCATCGGCAGAAGCGGCAGGTAGTTACCCGCCATTGCCGCGATCTCGCGCGCCCAGAGACCGCCGGCATTGACGACATGCTCGGCATGGATTGTGCCCTTGTCGGTGACGACATCCCATGTGCCGTCGGGCCGGGGATTGGTCTCGCGCACCATGCAATGGGTCTCGATCTCCGCCCCGGCCATGCGCGCGGCCTTGGCATAGGCATGGGTTGTGCCGGAGGGGTCGAGATGGCCGTCAAGCGGATCGTAGAGTCCGCCGACGATCCCGTCCACATTCACAAGCTCTGCCATCTGTTTGATTTCGCTTGGGGACAGGATTTCTGTCTCGAGCCCCATATAGCGGTGCTTGGCGCGCTCGGCCTTGAGCATGTCGAAGCGCTCCTGGCTGTCCGCGAGGGTGATGCCGCCGACATGGTGCAGGCCGCAGGACATGCCGGTGATCTGTTCCAGCTCCTTGTAGAGCCGGATCGTGTAACCTTGCAGGGCGGCCATGTTGGTGTCGCCGTTGAGCGTGTGAAAGCCACCAGCGGCATGCCAGGTCGAGCCGCTGGTCAGTTCCGAACGTTCGATGAGCAGGACATCGCTCCAGCCGAGCTTGGTCAGGTGATAGAGCACCGAAACGCCCACGACGCCTCCGCCGATGACACAAACCTGGGATGTGGTTTTCATGGAGCCCTCCGCCAATATGTGCAGACAGGGTCGCGGGGCATCGGGGCGCTGGCATGGTCAAAGGCGACGGCCAATGTCGCAAACGGGCCGTGGGTTCATTCGACATGTGACGCAGTGACGTGCGTTCCTGGATCGAAACGCGAGAGATACCTGTCAGTGGCGGGCCGACAAGGCTCGGCGGTTGATCTTGTTGTTCCCCGTTCGGGGAAGGCTTTCGACATGGCGATAGAGGCGGGGGCATTTGTAACCGGCCAGTCGTTCGGCGGCAAAGCTGGCGAGCAGGGCCTCCGGCAGGTCCTCCGGGCCGGTATAAAATGCGCCGATCACGCGCACATCCGCCTTCACCTCGACCTCGGCACAGGCGATTTCCGTGATCCCCGGATGCGCGGCCAGAGCGGCCTCGATCTCCAGCGGCGAGACCCGGAAACCGCCCGCATTCATCATGTCGTCATCCCGCCCGAGATATCGAACCGCGCCATCCGGCTCCATCCGTGCAACATCTCCGGTCAGGAACCATGGGCCACGAAACCGTGCTTCGGTCTCCTCGGGCGCGTCGAGATAGCCCAGCATCAGGCCCGGATCGCTGCGGTGGATCGCCAGGACGCCCGGAACGCCGCGTGCAACCGGGCTGCCCGCCGGGTCGAGCACGGCAAGCCGCCGTCCGTCCTGGGGATAGCCGGAGCTTCCCGGCGGGGCCGGGCGCGCGGGGCTGCCGGAGAGGAAGGTCGAGCATTCGGACATGCCGAGCGCCTCGTGGACTGGCGTCCCCGATGCAGCTTCCCAGCCCGTGCGGAGCGTGTCCGGCAGTTTCTCTCCGGCCGAGAGACCGTGGCGCAGGCGCGGCAGGTCCAAGGTCGGGTGTTGCTTCAGGATCTGCCGGTAAATGCCTGGTGCAGCTGCAAAAAGCGTTGCGTCGTGGCGCTTCAGAAGCAAGGGGAGCTGAGCTGGCTTCGTGCCCGCTGCCGGGATCAACGCCGTCGCGCCAATAGCCCAGGGGTCGAGCAGGCCCGTGCCCAGCGTGAAGGTCCAGTTGAAGGCCCCGGCATGCAGCATCCGGTCGTTGTCACGCAGCCCGTACCAATCGTCCCACATCATTCGCCGCGCCCAGACCGCGCGATGGGCATGCATCACGCCGCGCGGCCGGCCCGAGGTGCCGGAGGTGTAGACGATATAGGCCAGGCGGTTCGGGTCGCCCAATTGGGGCGGCTCCGGTGGCAATGCCTCCATCTCGCGCAGGCGTTCCGCGGACAGGATCGGGCAGGCGCAACGTTCGGGCAGGGAGGCGCCGGCCGCGGCCACGATCGCGGCCGGCTTCGTTTCGGCCGCGATCCGCGTGATCTCCGGCACAGTCAGCGCCGAGGAGGCCGGGATCGGCACGATGCCGGCCCGGATCGCACCGAGAAAGGCCAGCGGAAATTCGACCTCATTGCCCAACCGCATCAGCAACCGGTCGCCCGGTTCCAGCCCTGTCGCGCGCAGGCCGGCCGCGATCCCGGCCACGGCCTGTGCGAGTGCGCCGTAGCGCCAGCGCGCGGCACCTGTGGGTGACAGGATCGACAGAGCAAGCTTGTCTGGCTGCGCCTCGGCGCGGGCGAGGACATAGGCCGCCATGTTGAACTCGGCCGGTGGTGGCGGCGGGGGTGTATCGTGGTGGAGCGAAACCATGTCCGAGCCCTACGAAAGCGTGCGGGCGCGGGCAAGCCCCGCATTTGGCGTGCCGGGCATGGTTGCGCGGCCCTGCTACACGCCCTGAGGGATCTCGGCTCTCTGTCCACTCCTGCCGGATGACGGGGCTCCACCATTGCGCCACGGGCGCGGGATGCCTAGAAACACGCCATGTCCGATCTTGATAAGCTGCACACCGACCCGAAATCCCTTATCCGTATCGCCCGCGAGAGCGGCGAAACGCTCGATGGCGAGCCGCTGGATCTGGGCGAGCGTGTGCGCGAGCTGCGCAAGGCGCGTGGCTGGACGCTGGAACAGGCGGCAGGGCAGGCGGGGCTGGCGCGGTCGACCCTGTCGAAGATCGAGAACGGACAGATGTCGCCGACATATGAGGCGCTCAAGAAACTCGCAGAGGGGTTGAGTATTTCTGTGCCGCAGCTTTTCACGCCGCCGGCGCAGGTCGAGGCGAACGGGCGAATGGTGGTGACGGTTGCGGGCGAGGGCGCTGCCCACGCGACCACGACCTATGAGCACGAGCTTCTGGCCGAGCGGCTGACGAGCAAGAAGATGTTGCCCTATCGCGCCCGCATTCGTGCCCGGTCGATGGAGGAATTCGATGGCTGGGTACGCCATGATGGCGAGGAATTTCTTCTGGTGCTGACTGGCGTGGTCCGGCTTTACACGGAATTCTATGCGCCGGTGGAAATGCGCCGGGGTGACAGTGCTTATTATGACGCCACGATGGGTCACAACGTTGTCTCGGTCAGTCAGGAAGACGCGACCATCCTGTGGGTCACCTCGCTGGGCTGACTGACGATCCAGTTGTCGGGAAATTACTCCGCCGCGACCAACTGCTGCGCGACGCTCCGGGCGCTCGGCAAGAGGCGGAGTTCAACCGCTTCGGTGCCTTCTTCCAGGGTCAGTTCATGGGTGTCGGCGATGTATTGCGCCAATAGACCGCGGTTGCCTCGAAAACGGGCCAAGGCCGACGGGTCGGCATGTGGAAACAGGTTTGAAAGGGTGTCGATCTGGCCATGCCAGTCCCGAAAAAGATCCCCCCAAGTCATCGCGTTCCTCCTCCTGTTCGTTTCTGAAAATCATTCGCTGGCAGCCTCGGAGCAGTTTATCCGATTCATGCTGCGCTGCGGAATAATCTTTCGTCCATCTGGGTCTGTGTGAAACAAGCTATTGTTGAAACAGGATTGTTTCACATTCGTAAACGAAAGGTTAACGGCCATTTGTCAGGGGGTTAGCCTTCCAAGGTTAGGGATTCGGAGCGAATCAGACGGTGAACGACTCATGATTCGCGGAAGGCCAGAGGTTTTGCTTGGCGGGGATCGGTGTGGTCGAAACTGTCTGGTTTTCGCCGCTTGGAACAGGTTTCTTGGCTGGGGCTCCAGGACGAAGGCCGTCATTATAGGCGATCGACACACCCTCAAAACGTGCGAAAACCGTACATCCTCTTCGACATTGATCCGGTGCTCAGCATCGACGGAGCTTTTGCGTCCCGCTTTCAGATATTTTCGTGGACCTCCAACATCATCGCGCGCTCTGGGAAGATACGAAAAAGACGCGGCGCTCCATTTGGAGGCCGCGCAAGTCGAGGGATACACGAAAGAAATCTGTTGCGGTTGGCAGGCCGCAACGCTGGTGTCAGACGGCCACCGGGCCGCGACTGAAGAGCGCCCGGGCTTCCGCCATCAATGCGATGAGGGTTTCGACATGGCGCGTCGGCGAATAGGCGGCGTCACGAGTGCGGCGGCTGTATTCGAGCTCCGCCTCCAGGTCCATCAACCGCCGGACGGCCCGCTCTGGTGCAGGGACTTCGTCGCCCCGGGTGATGCGTTTGAGGTCGCGTTTGCGGTCATATCCTTGTTGCCCGTGGCGGGCCGCACGGATCAGAAGACCAGGGCGGCGCAGATTGGCGAGAGCTTGAGAAAAATCAGTCATGTCAGGTCTCCGTGAATGTGGCCAAACCGTGGCACAACTCTGGCGCGTGTTGCGATTCTGTGGATAAGACCGCACGGGTTCGTTAGAATTGTTTGCGATTTTTAAACAATTTTGGATGGAGGTTCTGAAATTAACCTGTGAGTAACCAATCCGGCACTAGATGTTGGATGCCCAACGCAAAAAAGGAAAAAGGACGTCAAGGGGGCTTTATGTCGGGATATAAAAAAAATGAACGGACGGGCGAGATGCCCGGATGGGTCCCGCAGGCCGCCATGCATTACCTTCGGCATACCGAGCAGGGGCAGTCGATCCGAGAGGTCGCCCGTGCCGAAGGCTGTCATGCTTCGACGATCCTACGCCGCATCCGGCGCTTCGAACAACGGCGGGACGATCCGCTGGTGGACGAGGCGCTGGCGCATCTGGGCCGAGCTCATTTCAGGACCTATGACTGCAATCAAGGACCTGAGGAGACCGCCCCGATGACCGCTCATTTCTCTCCGGTAGACATGCCCAGCCGCAAGATCTGTGACGAGGCGACCGTGAACCGCGAGGCCCGCCGCGTGCTGCGTCGGCTGGCCGAAAGCGGAGCCGTGCTCGCCGTCGCCACCGATATGGAAAAAGCCGCCGTCCTGCGCGAAATGCCGGATGGAAACACGAACAGAACCGCTGTGGTCGACCGCAATGTCGCTCATGCCTTCGCGCTCAAGGAGTGGATCACCTGCAAATCTGCGGGAAGGGTGGCCAGCTACATGATCACCTCGGCCGGCCGCAGCGCGCTGAAGCGGATGCTGAGCGAGGATCGCAGTGAGGCAGGCGGTTTCGCAGAAGCCCCCATGCCATTTGGGGACCAGCATCGCGAATGGGGCCACAAGGTCGTTCTGGACGACGAGGAGCCGTCCAAGCCGCGCCGTGTGCGGTACAACATGGCGGAGAGCCCGGTTGTGGCGCTTTCGCGACGGCGCGAGAAAGACGGTTCGCCCTTTCTGGAACCGGAGATGGTTGTCGCGGCCGAGCGTCTTCGCGAGGATTTCGAGCTGGCCCAGATGGGGCCGCGTGTGGCGCAGAACTGGGAGCGTTTCCTGACGGCCGGCGCGCGTGGCGGGTTTGGCGCCAGCGATCCGGTCTCCGGGACCGAGGGTGCGCGTGATCGCGTGGCAAAGGCGCTGGAAGAATTGGGGCCGGGCCTTGGTGACATGGTTCTGCGCTGTTGCTGCTATCTCGAAGGTCTGGAGGCGACCGAGAAGCGGCTTGGTTGGTCAGCCCGTTCGGGCAAGATCGTGCTCCGCATCGCGCTACAGCGTCTCGCGCGCCATTATGAAGAAGTTTACGGGCCAGGTCGCGGTATGATTGGCTGAGTTCCATCAAAAACAAGGCAGAAACGAGCAGTCGGGCGTCCTTCCAGGGGCGCCCGTTTTTTGTTCGTGTGACGTGTGTCGGGGGCGCCAGAGTAACGCCAAGGTTGAAGTTTTCTGGCGCCTGCGCGACGCTGGAGCCGAACTGGACTGATCCTGCGGCGAAGATGTGGTGGGCGATCATCGGGAGGGAACGGGAATGCTGCAAAAGGTTTCGATGGCTCTTGGAGCAATTGCCTGTGCCGTCAGTGCGAACGCTGAGTCAGCTGAAACTCCGAGTTTCGACTGTGCAAAGGTCGAAAGCGAGGCGGAGATGACGGTCTGTTCCTCACCCGCGCTCGCTGAGCTGGACCGGGAACTGGCGCGGGTCTATGGGCTCGCGCAAGAGGGTGGAGCGGATGCGGAGTCTCGGCAATGGTTGAAGGAGACGCAGCGCGGCTGGATCAAGGGACGCGACGATTGCTGGAAGTCGGATCTCGGCCTGGAGCCTTGCGTGGCCAGTGAATATGCATTTCGGATTGATGAGATTCGTCGGGAGTTTGCGGATGCCCGCGGCGGCGAAGGCGCGTCGACCGGGCCCTACGCCTATGCTTGCGACGGGCTCGGCGCGCTGATCAGCGCGAGTTTCATGGCGACATCCGCTCCATCGGTCGTGTTGCGGTGGCGCGACAGGGCGGTGGTGCTGCCGCGTGTACCCTCGGCGTCCGGAAGTCGCTACGAGTCAGCGAACTGGGGAAGCGCACCGATTGTCTTCTGGTTGAAGGGGGATGAAGCGATGCTCAGCACCGTGGCCGGGGAAACACTGCCGTGCCAGGAAGACCCGACGGGATAAACCGGCTGTTTCAAGGTCTGATCCGGCCTTGGCGAAAAGCTTGGAACACTATTCCTATGCATTGCGTAGATCGCTGCCCATATGAGGGAAAGGGTAGATACCCTGTCTTGCCGTCAGCGTGGGCGCAAGAAAGACGGTGAAATGCGGCATGGGCAGCGCGGCCATGCGTTGCGCATTGTGCCGAAATTTGGTGTTACTGCAGGATGCAGCGGCCGATCCGGGCCGGGCAGAGCGAGGAATGAAAATGCGCGATCTGAAGATCCCCGGCGAACGGCATCCCGAGAAGGCCCATCGCCCGGACAATGCCCAGCCGAAGAAGCCGTCCTGGATCCGGGTCCGCGCGCCCGGCGGCGAGGGCTACAACGCGACGCACAAGATCATGCGCGAGCACGGGCTGCCGACGGTTTGCGAAGAAGCGGGCTGTCCGAATGTCGGCGAATGCTGGACGCGCGGTCATGCCACGATGATGATCATGGGCGAGATCTGTACGCGGGGCTGCACCTTCTGCAATGTCGCCACCGGTCGTCCGGATGCGCTTGACGCGTTCGAGCCCGGCCGCGTCGCCCATGCGGTGCAGAAGCTGGGGCTGAAACATGTCGTCATCACCTCGGTGGACCGCGACGATCTCGAAGATGGCGGGGCGGAGCATTTCGCGCAAACGATCCGGGCCATCCGCCACCGTTCGCCCGAGAGTACGATCGAGATACTGACCCCGGATTTCCTCAAGTGCGCCCCGGAAGTCCTTGAAGTTGTTGTAGAAGCGAGGCCGGACGTCTTCAACCACAATCTCGAAACCGTGCCTGGGCTCTACCCGACGGTGCGTCCCGGCGCGCGCTACTTCCACTCGCTGCGGCTCCTGCAACGTGTCAAGGAACTGGACCCGTCGATGTTCACCAAATCGGGCATCATGGTCGGTCTGGGCGAGGATCGGCAGGGCGTCTTGCAGGCTATGGATGACATGCGGTCGGCCGATATCGACTTCCTGACCATTGGCCAGTACCTCCAGCCGTCGCCCAAGCACCACGCGGTCGAACGTTTCGTCGAACCCGACGAGTTCAAGTCCTACGAGAAGGCCGCCTATGGCAAGGGATTCCTGATGGTCTCGGCGACACCGCTGACCCGTTCCAGCTTCCATGCCGGCGATGATTTCGAACGACTCAGGGTGGCGCGGGCGGCGAAACTCGCCAAGGTTTGAAATGACCTGAACCATGGCGCCTTACGCCACGGCGATGCTATCGCCCGAAGCATATTTGTTGCTTCGGAGGGCAGTATGGCCGTCGCATTGAATCTTACCACCCGAAATATGATCAAACCGTTCTGGACCGGCTTTCGCGCCTTGGGCAGCGTTGGCAGAACGGTCGGTCTGGATATTGGAGGGATCGGCCTCAATGTCGGCTGGCTCGTGATCCCGATGAAACATGACAGCACCGGCGAAAACTTCTCGATCAGCGGCTACGGCGCAGGCGGCTCGATCGGGGTCAGCCCCTTCCCGGTCACCCTTGAGATCGCCCCGGAGCACTTGCCGTCCTGGGGCATCGGCACGGTCTTCGCGATGCCCGGAACGAAACGCCCATTCACCTCGGCGATGCTTGATGGCTATGTGCTTTTCGGCAGCGCCGCTTACACGCGCGGGACGGGAGCTTCGGTCACGGTCGTCGCCTGGATGCAGGGTACGGGCGTGCTGATCGATCCGAATCCGAGTGAAGGAAAATACAGCAATGTCATCGCGTTCTGCCTGTTGAAGGGCGCGCAATACGGGACGCCTTCGACCGGGGCGACGGGCATGATAATGCGTGCGAAACGAGTCCCGGCGGCGCGATAATCCGCTTGCGTGTCATTGGATCGGCGCAAGCCCCTTGAGATAGGCCGCAATCGCCTCGATATCCTCGCGCGGCAATTGCCCGATCCCGGCCACGACAGATTCCATCTCGTGGCTGGCGGTCTCGTTGCGTGGCGAGTGGCCGCTTTCCAGATACCAGACGATCTGGCCCTTGTCCCAATCCAGCACGGCGGGCGTGATATTCGGAGCCGCGGGCTGGCCCGGCCCCTCCAGGGCGCCCGCCATCCAGCGGTCGCGGTCGAGCCCGCCATAACCGTCGCGCGGCGTATGGCATTCGGCGCAATGGCCGAGCGCTTCGACGAGGTAGCGTCCGCGCTCGATCTGGCGACTCGGGGCGGCACCGACAAAGGCGCTGTCGAAATAGCGCGCCTTCCAGAGGCCGATGCCGCTGCGGATCGACCAGGGCAGGGCGAGATCATGCGACTGTCGCGGGGTCTCCGAGGCGGGCAGGGTGTCGAGATAGGCCTTCAGGTCGGCAATGTCCTGTAACTCCATGCGAACATAGCTCGTATAGGGCATGCCGGGGTAGAGATGCCGCCCGTCCGGGGTCACGCCACGCGTCAACACGGAGGTCAGCCCGGCGAGGTCATACTGGCCGATGCCATGCACCGGATCTGGCGAGATATTGGGGCTGAGAAAGGTCCCGAACGGGCTCTCGATACGGCGACCGCCGGAGAGGATCGGGCGCTCTTGCGCCTCTGCGCCGCGATCGGCATGGCAGGAGGCGCAGCCCGCGGCGAGAAAGACCTGCCGGCCCGCTTCCGCCTCGCCCGTCAGCGCAGGGAGGGCCTCGGGCGACAGCGGTTGCGGCCGCGTCAGCCAGATGGCACCGCCAGCCAGTGCTGCCAGCAGGAGAATGAAAATGCTCAGCAGTCGTTTCATGCCGGTTCGTCCTTCCCGGATGCACTGTCTCGTTCGCGCGACACAGTAGGGAGAAACACGGGCAGGCGCAAAGGCGCCAGGCGCACCAAACCGTGATCCCTGGGCGGGATTTCGCCGCAGGTCACTGTCAGAACCGCGGCAGGCCCGGACGGCGTCCGACCTTTTCGGCCTGCATCCAATCGGGCAAAAATCCTGCCTGTTCAATCCCGTAGAGCGCGAGACAGGCCGCGACGACGGCAAGGACAAGGATCGCACGGCGTGGCGAGGGGGGATGCTGGACCCAGCGTTTCATGCGCAGAAACCAATGCGGACCGAGCATGGCGGCCTCCTGTCAGTCCTGCGCTTCGGCGGGTTCGTCGATGAAACGGACCGTGCCAATATGGGGGAGGTTCCGGTTGCGCTGTGCGAAATCGATGCCATAGCCGACGACAAACTTGTCCGGAATCTCGAAACCGGTCCAGGTGGCCTTGTATTCGACCTCGCGGCGCGCGGGTTTGTCGAGCAGGCAGATGGTGCGCAGCCGCGCCGGGCTGCGTGCGCCGAGAAAGGCGGCGACCCGGTCCATGGTGTGGCCGGTGTCGATGATGTCCTCGACCACGAGCACATCGCGCCCTTCAATCTCGCCCCGCAAGTCTTTGAGAATACGAACTTCCCGGCTGGATTTCATCGCATTTCCATAGGAGGAGGCCTCCAGGAAATCGACCTCGACCGGCAGGTCCAGCTCTCGCACGAGATCCGCGATGAAGATAAAGGAGCCACGCAGCAGGCCGACGACAACGAGCTTGTCGGTGCCGTCGAATTCGGTCTCGATCTCGCGGGCGAGTTCCTCGATACGGGCGGCGATGGACTTGGCGGAGATCAGCTGATCGATGACATACGGTCGCGAGGACATTGGCTTCCCTTGAATTTGCCGGGCAACTCTACGACATGTGACGCCGATCCGACAATTGAACCCGGGGGCCAATCGCCGCACGATGCATACCTTCTCCGACAATCGCGTCATGCCGTATTCGGCAGACCAGATGTTCACTCTGGTTACCGATATCGAGTCCTATCCGAAATTCCTGCCCTGGACGGCGGCGACTCGGATTCGCGGCCGCCATGAGGAAGGCGATGCAGTGATCGAGATCGCTGACATGATGGTCTCCTTCAAGGTGTTCCGCGAGAAATTCGGCACCAAGGTAACGATGCGGCCAGCGGATCGGACCATCGTGTCGGAATACATTGACGGGCCGTTCAAGTTCCTGATCTCGAAATGGGCCTTCAAGGATGTCGAGGGTGGCTGCGAGGTCGATTACAATATCGAGTTCGAGTTCAAGAACCGGATCCTGCAGAAGACGGCGGGCGTGTTCTTCAACGAAGCGCAGCGGCAAATCATGGGTGCCTTCGAGAAGCGCGCGAAGGTTCTGTACGGTTAGGCGAGAGGCCGTCACATCAGGTTGGACGGGCTGGCGCTGGCACGGCGGTTTTCGGCCTTGAGCCCGTGCTCATCGGGGGGCCGCCCCTATGGCCAGCGAGTTCATCTCTTGATGATCGTCCAGGCGAATCCTCTTGCGTCGGGCTCTTGTCTGCAGGGAGGCCAATGCAGATAGCGAACAGGCGCGTTCAATAGAAAACCGGCCGCTCCCATTTGGAAACGGCCGGCTCAATCTTATTGAAAGGTGCCTATGCCCGGATCAGAGCAGGGCACGGACCTTCGCGGCAGTCGCCTCGGCGGTGATGCCGAACTTCTCGAACAACTCTTCCGCCGGCGCGGAGGCACCGAAATCGGACATGCCGACGAAATCGGCCTTCTCTTCCTTGCCGCCCGCGCCGAGCAGCCAGCGATCCCAGCCTTGCCGCACGCCGGCCTCGAGCGCGACCCGAACAGCGCCGCCCGGCAGAACCTTGGAGCGGTACTCCGGATCGGTCTGCGCGAAGAGCTCCATGCAGGGCATGGAGACGACGCGGGTTCCGATGCCTTCAGCTTGCAGAAGTTCGCGCGCGGCCAGCGCAACCTCGACCTCGGAGCCGGTGGCGATCAGGATGGCCTGGCGCTTGCCTTCTGCTTCGGCGAGCACATACGCGCCTTTGGCAGACTGGTTCTCTGCCTTGTGCTTTTCGCGTAGGCAGGGGAGGTTTTGACGCGACAGCGCGAGGACAGACGGCGTCTCTTTCTGCTCAAGCGCCAGCTCCCAGGCCTCTGCGGTCTCGACCACGTCGGCGGGCCGGAAGACCAGCGTGTTGGGCGTCGCGCGCGAGATCGCGAGATGCTCAACGGGCTGGTGGGTCGGGCCGTCTTCGCCCAGACCGATGGAATCATGCGTCATCACATAGACGACCGGCAGCCTCATCAGCGCGGAAAGGCGCATCGACGGGCGGGCATAGTCGGTGAAGCACATGAAGGTGCCGCTATAGGGCCGGACACCGCCATGCAGCGCCATGCCGTTCATCGCCGCGGCCATGCCATGCTCGCGGATGCCGTAATGGATGAAGCGTCCGCGACGGTTGGAGGGGTCGAACACCGTCATATCGGCCGATTTGGTGTTGTTCGAGCCGGTCAGGTCCGCCGAGCCGCCAATGGTCTCGGGCAGCACCTTGTTGATGACGTTGAGCGCCATCTCGGAGGCCTTGCGGGTGGCGACCTTCGGGGCGTCGGCGACGAGGCTCTTGCGGTAGGACTTCATCTGCCGGGTGAGCTTCTCGGGCAGCTCTCCGGACAGCTCGCGGAAGAAGCGCTCGCGGCGGGCGTCGGAGAGACCGGCGAGGCGGGCTTCCCAGGCGACTCGCTCGGACTGGCCGCGCGATCCAATGGCTTCCCAGGCCGATTTGATCTCCTGCGGCACCTCGAACGCGCCGTGGGGCCAGCCATAGGCGGCCTTGGTGTCGGCGACGAGCTGCGGATCGGTCAGCGCGCCATGGCCCTTGGGCGTGTCCTGCGCGGAAGAGCCGAGGGCGATATGGGTCTTGCAGGCGATCATCGACGGCTTGCGCGATGTCTTGGCCTTGACGATGGCGGCGTCGATCGCGGCGGGGTCATGGCCGTCGCATTCGAGCACCTGCCAGCCGGCAGCGCTGAAACGCTTCTTCTGGTCGGTGATGTCGGCGATCTCGACCTTGCCGTCGATGGTGATGCCATTGTCGTCCCAGAACAGGATGAGCCGGCCGAGCTTCTGCTTGCCAGCCAGCGCGATGGCTTCATGGCTGATGCCTTCCATCAGGCAACCATCGCCCGCAAAGCAATAGGTGTGGTGGTCATAGACCGGCTTGCCCCAGACCGCGCGCAGATGTTCCTCGGCAATCGCCATGCCGACCGCGTTGGCGATGCCCTGTCCGAGCGGCCCGGTCGTGGTCTCGACGCCGCGCGTGTGGCCATATTCAGGGTGGCCGGGGGTCAGGGAGTCCATCTGGCGGAAATTGACGATCTGCTCATGGGTCATGTCCGGCGAGCCGGTGAGATAGAGCAGGGAGTAGAGCAGCATCGAGCCATGACCACCGGAGAGCACGAAGCGGTCGCGGTCAGGCCATTCGGGGTTGGAGGCGTCGAACTTGAGGTGTTTCTCGAAGAGCACCGTGGCGATGTCAGCCATGCCCATCGGCATGCCGGAATGGCCGGAATTCGCCGCGGCGACCGCGTCGAGGGTCAGCGCACGGATGGCGCTGGCTTTCTGCCAATGATCGGGATTGGCCTCTCTGAGGGCTGCAATGTCCAAGACTTGGTCCTTTCGATGTTGCGGCTTTGGGCGGCTTTGTGGGCCCTGACCGACGAATTCTGGCGTTGAACGCGGTGTAACAGGGGGGGCGCAGGGGTCAAGCGGCCCAAACGTCACATCGTGATTGTTATATTGTGATTGAGGCTTGCGAAGTTCCGCGGTCAGACATGAAGAAAGACGCGTAAGTGACTGAGCACAATAGGGGGCGCATTTTGTTGGACAGTTGCGTAAACTTGTATCCAACCGTCGGAAGGGTGATTCGGTCATCCGAAGGCCGGGACAGGCTGTCCGGCGGGTTTTGAATAGGGCGTAGAGCAGTCGAACGAGGAGGGCAGGATGAGCGATATTTCCGAGCTTGAGGGCCGGATCGCCGCCGCCATGGTACGCATCGGGCAGGCCGTCGAAACAATTGGAACCGGGACCGGCATTTCCACCGAGGACCTGGCCGAGGCGCAGGGCGTCGCGGACGCGGCTCGAGCCGAGGCGCAGGCGTCGGCCGAACGAGCGGAGGCAGCGGAGGCAGAAGTCCTGCGGCTTCAGCAGGCGCTGGAGACTGAGACCATGGCCGGTGCGCAGTTGCGTGAACGGGTGGGCTCGCTGAAGTCGATGAAGGAGCGCCAGCAGGAGCGGATCGCCGAACTCGAGACCGAACTCGAAGCCGAGGCGGAGCAGCGCGGGGCCGATCGCGCGGAGCTGGATGGTCTGATAGCGGCACTGGAGCCGCTGGTGCAGGAGCAAGCGGATGCCTGAAGTCAATATCGAGATCGGTGGCAAGGAGTTTTCGGTCGCCTGTCAGGAGGGCGAGGAACAATACCTGCGCGATGCGGCGGCAATGCTGGACCGCGAGGCGCGCGGGCTTGTCAGCCAGATTGGCCGGATGCCGGAATCGCGGATGCTGCTGATGGCGGGGCTCATGCTTGCGGACCGGACGGCGGCCTATGAGCAGAAAGCGGCCTCGGCGGAGGAGAAACTCGCCCGGCAGGAGCGTCTGATCGAGGAGATGGAAGCGATGCCGGCTCCCGCGCCCGAGCGGGTCGAGGTGGCGGTGATCCCGCGCGAGGTGAAGGAAACCCTGGCCGAGCTTGCAGCCCAGGCCGAGGCCCTGGCGGCGCAGGCGGAAGAGAAAGCGGCCGGCTGAGCAGTCAGGGACAACCGTCATTCAAAGCGTCTATGCACCCTTCTCATTCGGGGGAAACGCTGCGCGCATGTGTAGATACGGGGATCGAATTGGAGGGCCGTCGGGCCCCTTTCAATCGATGATCTGTTTGATCGTCGGTGCGTCGTGTTCTGATGGAGCGTCACATTTCGAAGGAGGCGATGAGCTCCGGTTATCGTCGAACAAACGCTCTGCTGGACACCTGAACCGAGTTTCCTGAAGGGTCCTTGGCGTTGGAAAACACATAGCCGTCCGCCTGATGAACCTTGCCGAATTTCAACCCGTTCTTGCCGGAGGCTTCGCAAAAGGCGGCGACATCCTCGACATCGAACACGAGCTTCACAAGGGCTTGCCCTTCCTTTTGCCCGGCCGACACGGGATGCAATAGAAGTGCGGCACCAGCGGTTTGCGGCCTCAACTCGAGGATGCGGTCGCCTTCGGCCCGCGCAACTGAAAAGCCGAAATGCCGGGCGTAAAACGCGGCCATTTGCTCGATTTTCTTGGTGTAAATCACTATTCGCCCGAGTGGTGCTGTCATCTCTGCGGCCCTGAACACATTCCCTCCGGAAGGCATAGCAGAGAAAAACAGGACGCGGCAGATCCGTCTGCTGATCCTGTCATGGCGCATCTGGACGCCGGCACGCATAGTCCGCGCGGCAGATCCGCCGAACCTCCGACGAAAAAAGGGCGCAGCCCGGCGACTGCGCCCTCACATCTGGTTTTTCCGCAGGATCCGGTCAGCCGTTGGCTTCGCGGATCTTGTCGGCGGCATCCTTGTCGAAGGTGACGCCGCTTTCGGTGAAGAGCGTGTCCAACTCGCCCGAGAGGGTCATTTCGGTGATGATATCGCAGCCGCCGACGAACTCGCCCTTGACGTAGAGCTGCGGGATGGTCGGCCAGTCCGAATAGTCCTTGATGCCTTGGCGGATCTCTTCATCGGCCAGCACATTCACATCGGCGAAATCCACCTGCATGTAGTTCAGCACACCGGCCACACGCTGGGAAAAGCCACATTGCGGCGCCATCTTCGTGCCCTTCATGTAGAGCACAACGTCATTGGCCTTAACGGTTTCATCGATGCGGGTTTTCGCGTCGCTCATCTTTCGTTTCCTTCTCTGACGCCGGGGCGCCCTGTTCATTTCGGTTCCGCTGCACCTCAAGGCCCAGCTCTCCGGCCGTTCTCCGGCTCTCGGGTTTCATCCGGGCAAGCGGACGGCGGTGATTACGCTTCAGATAGGCTTCGCAGGCTGCGGCGGCAATTACAATTCCCGCCAATGTCCCGAAGAGCCAGGTCAGCCATCCCGGCACGCCCGGGTCTTCAGTCCGGAGCCTTGGTGGTCAGCGCCAGCGCATGCAGATCGGCAGCCGAGCCGTCCATCTTGCCTTTCAGCGCGGCATAGACTGAGCGTTGCTGCTGCACACGGTTCAGGCCCCGGAAGCTTTCGTCGATCACTTCGGCGGCGAAATGGGCGCCATCGCCGGCCATGTCGGTGACGATGATGGTCGCGTCCGGGAAGGCCGCGCGGAGGAGGGTCTCGATTTCCTGGGCCTCGATGGCCATGGGCAAATTCCTGTATGACATATCTCGTCCCCGAAACTAGGGCCGGTCGCGCGCGCCCGCAAGGGCGGTTGGCAGAGGAGGGGGGGGAGGTTGCAGGACGGGACGCGGTTTCGGTCAGGAGCCAGCTGCATCTCGCCGCGCCCCGCTGCACGAGGAGAATGGCACGGGGCGGGGCGGTGTTGCGCGCCGGGGTGTTGCGCCGTGCGCTCGGCTTGATCCGGCGAGGGCGCTCTGTCACCAATGGAGCATGGATGAAGAACGGATCCGCACGGAGCTGCGGCAGCGCCTGGCGGCGCTGGAGGAAGAAGACGTGGCCAGTGCCGGGGCGCGCGCGGTCGTCGAGCTGGACCAGAGCTCGACCGGGCGTCTTTCGCGGATGGATGCGATGCAGCACCAGGCGATGGCGCAGGCGCAGCAGCGGCGGCGGGCAGGGGAACGACTTCGGCTGAAGGCGGCGCTGGCCCGGCTGGAGGAAGGGGAATACGGCTATTGTACCGATTGCGGCGAGGAGATCGCGGCGGGACGGCTGGCGGCGGATCCCGCGATTGCGCGCTGTGCGGATTGTACGCGCGGGGTCTGATCCCGGCAAACCGGCAAACCGGCAAACCGGCAAACCGGCAAACCGGGAACAAGTGCCGTCGGGCACGGCTCTTGCCGGAGCGCCGTATCCCGCGTCGATTGGTTGCCTGGCAAAGGTCCTTCGACGCCCCGGGGCTTGCCGCCCGTCCCCGCTCGTGCCACTCAATTGCCGAACAAGATGCAAACGGAGTCCGCCATGATCCTCTTTGGCATTCCCACCTGTGACACCTGCCGTAAGGCCCGCAAGACACTGGAAGCGGCTGGAAAGATGGTCGAATTCCGGGATGTCCGCGCCGCGCCGCTCACCGGGGCGGAGCGCGCCACCTTCCTTGACAGCTTCGGCGAGGCGCTGATCAACAAGCGCTCGACAAGCTGGCGTCAGCTCTCGGAGGACGCCCGGGCCGCCGCTCCCGACGCGTTGCTGGCCGCGCATCCGACATTGATGAAACGCCCGGTCCTGCAGGATGGCGAGCAGCGCACTTTGGGCTGGGACAAGGCGGCGCAAGCTGTCTGGCTTGGCTAGGCGCGGGCCGGGCGTGGTGTCGATGACGTGCAATCTCACGGTCTTCGCCTTGTCATTGCCCGTCCGCGCACATAGGTTCCGCGCAATTCTCGGGGCCGCACTGGCCCCTGACCGACTCGAGGGGTAATCCGAAATGTTCGCAACGCCAGCCTACGCGCAGGCCGCCGGTGCCGGTGGCAATCCGATCATGCAGTTCGTGCCGCTGATCCTGATCTTCGTCATCATGTACCTGCTGCTGATCCGTCCGCAGCAAAAGAAGATGAAAACGCATCAGAAGATGGTCTCCGAACTGCGTCGGGGCGACCAGATCGTGACCCAGGGCGGAATCATCGCCAAGGTCGCGAAGGTCAAGGACGACAACGAGCTGGAAGTCGAGATCGCCGACGGCACCAAGGTCCGTATCGTTCGCTCGACCGTCGCCCAGGTGATCTCCAAGACCGAGCCTGCTTCCGAGGGCTGAGGCCCGTCTCCACAGATGAAGGGGCGTCGCTGCGATGTTGCAGATACCCACTTGGAAACGCGTCCTTATCTGGGGCGTGACGGTACTGGTTCTTTTCATGGCCGTGCCGAACCTCTTCTACCCGCGCGTCGAAACGCATAACGACGCGGTCAAGCAGATCGAAGCAGCCGGCGCCACGCCGGAGCGCGAGGAGGCCGCCGTAGGCTGGCCGTCCTGGATGCCGTCGGGGCTGGTCAATCTCGGCCTCGATCTGCGCGGCGGCGCCTATCTGCTCGCGGATGTGCAGGTCGCGGATGTCTATGCGGAACGGATGACCGGCTACTGGCCGGAAGTTCGCGACGCGCTGCGCGAGGAGCGCGACACGGTCGGCGCCATCCGCCGCGTCGACGGGCCGGATGGCGAGTTGCATGTCAAGATCGCCAATCCGGACGGAATGGAGACGGCCATCGCCGTCGTCTCCAACCTGTCACGGCCGATTCTGAGTCTGACCGGTGTCGGCTCCAACGATATTGAGGTCTCGGGCTCCGGCGACACGCTGGTCGTCCAGCTTTCCGAGCATGAGAAGATCGCCACCGATGACCGCACGGTCAAGCAGTCGCTTGAGATCGTGCGCCGCCGCGTCGACGAGGCCGGCACGCGCGAACCGTCGATCCAGCGACAGGGCGAAACCCGGATCATCATCCAGGTGCCCGGCGTCGGCTCGGCGCAGGAACTCAAGGACCTGATCGGGCAGACCGCGAAGCTGACCTTCCAGCCGGTCGTCTCCCGCACCTCCGATCCCGACGCCACCGCCGGTGCGCGCAATATCGTCGTGCCATCCATGGACGAGGAGGGCACCTATTACATCCTCGAAGAGGCTGCCGTCGTCTCCGGCGAGGAGCTGACCGACGCCCAGCCCAGCTTCGACCAGAATGGCCGTCCTGCGGTCTCCTTCCGGTTCAACCCGACCGGCGCGCGCAAGTTTGGCGACTATACGCGGGACAATATCGGCTCGCCCTTCGCCATCGTGCTCGACAACGAGGTGATCTCGGCGCCGACCATCCAGGACCATATCCCCGGCGGGTCCGGCATCATCACCGGCAATTTCACCATCGAGGAATCGACCAATCTCGCGGTGCTGCTGCGCGCGGGCGCTCTGCCCGCAGAGATGATTTTCCTGCAGGAACGGACGATCGGACCAGAGCTTGGCGCCGATAGCGTCGAGGCCGGCCGCATCGCCACCATTGTGGCATTTGTTGCGGTTCTGGCGTTCATGGGGCTGAGCTACGGGCTGTTCGGGGTCTTCGCCAACATCGCCCTGATCGTCAATGTCGGGCTGATTTTCGGCCTCCTGTCGATCATCGGCGCGACGCTCACGCTTCCCGGCATCGCCGGCATTGTGCTCACGGTCGGCATGGCGGTGGACGCCAATGTGCTGGTCTTCGAGCGGATCCGCGAGGAGCTCAAGACGGCGCGCGGGCCATCCCGGGCCATCGAGCTTGGCTACGAGAAGGCGCTTTCGGCGATTCTTGACGCCAATGTCACCACCTTCATCACTGCCGCGATCCTCTACGCGCTCGGCTCCGGCCCGGTGCGCGGCTTCGCCATAACGCTTGGTCTTGGCATTCTCACATCGGTCTTCACCGCGATCTTCATCACGCGGTTGCTGATCGTGATGTGGTTCGAACGCCGCCGGCCGAAAACAATCGAGGTCTGAGATGCGTCTGAAACTGGTTCCCCCGGATACCAAGTGGGATTTCTTCAAGCGCTGGCAGCTGACCTTCGGCGCCTCGGCGCTGGCCATGGTGCTTTCGATCGTGATGTTCTTCGCTGTCGGGCTGAATTTCGGCATCGACTTTCTCGGCGGCACGACGATCCGGACCGAGAGCAGTCAGGCGGTGGATGTCGCGGCCTATCGTGGCGCCATCGCGCCGCTCGATCTCGGTGACGTGACGATCACGCAGGTCTTCGATGCGAGCTTCGATGAGGATGAGCATGTCGCGCAGATCCGCATCCAGCAGCAGGAAGGCCATGAGGCGATCACGCCCGAGGTGATCGAACAGATCAAGACGGCCCTGCAAGGGGTTGATTCCGAGATCGAATTTCCGTCGATCGAATCGGTCGGGCCGAAGGTTTCGGGCGAGCTTGTCTGGACCGCGATCGAAGCCGTGATCCTGGCCATCGCGGCAGTGCTCTTCTATATCTGGCTGCGCTTCGAGTGGCAGTTTTCGCTCGGTGCCGTCGCGGCGCTGGTGCATGACGTGACCCTGACCATCGGCATCTTCTGCCTGCTGCAGATCCGTTTCGACCTGACGATCATCGCAGCGCTTCTGACCATTGTCGGCTATTCGCTCAACGATACGGTGGTCGTTTTCGATCGGGTGCGCGAGAACCTGCGCCGCTACAAGAAGCTCGACCTCAAAGAAGTGCTGAACCTCTCGATCAACGAGACGCTGAGCCGGACGGTCATGACCTCGGTAACGACACTGATCGCGCTGGTCTCGCTCTATGTGCTGGGCGGCGACGTGATCCGCGGCTTCGTCTTCGCGATGATCTGGGGCGTGGTGGTCGGCACCTATTCCTCGATCTTCGTTGCCGCGCCGATCCTGCTGCGACTCGGCGTGAAGCGCGACTGGTCCAAGCCCTCGCAGGGCGGCGGAACACAATTCGCCGATGTCGATGCCTGAGGCGTTTGCCGAGGCCCTGGGAACCCCGGGCCTCGGTTGGCTTTGCCTCATCATCTTCGTTGCCGGAACCGTTCGCGGCTTCGCCGGCTTCGGCGGCGCGCTGATCTTCATTCCCCTTGCCTCGATCCATATCCCGCCGATCTGGTGCATTGTCGCCATGATGCCGGGCGAGTTTTTCGGGACGTTGCCGCTTTTGCCCCGCGCCCTGCGCGACGGCGACCGCCGCCATGTGCCCTTGCTTGCGCTTGGCACAGCCATTGGTCTGCCTCTGGGCGTCTATGCGCTGCGCCATTCCGACCCCGCGATCTTCCGATGGGCGGTTGCCGCGTTGTCCCTGACGATGGTGGCCATGCTCGCGTCCGGCTGGCGCCATGCGCGCCGCTTCAGCCGTCCGGAATTGGCGGGGATCGGGGCGGCGAGCGGCTTTTTCGGCGGGTTTTCCGGCATCGCCGGCCCGCCGGTCATCCTGGCCTATGTCTCGGGACCCTACGCACCGGCGCGGGTCCGGGCGAACACGCTACTCTTCTTTTCGCTGTTGGAAGTCCTGCTCTTCATCACCTTTGCGACGCAGGGCGTGCTGGACGCGCAGGCCTTGACGGTGGGGCTGATCCTGATGCTGCCTTACGGGTTGGGCAACCAGCTTGGGGCCTGGATCTTTGACCCGGCGCGCGCGAGGCTGTATCGCTTCGTGGCCTATGGCATCATCACCGGTTCGGCGCTTGTTGCGCTGCCGGTCTACGGGTGAGGGGGATCATGGATTTCAGCGAAGTCAGCTACGAGCGAGGCACGCCCTTTGACAGCTACGGCCCCGGCTTTTTCCGGCTCGATGGCAAGATCTACGAGGGCAATCTGGTCCTGTCGCCCGTGGGGCTGAAACCCTGGGGCGGGCTCGAGGATTCGGAGACCATCCTGTCGATAGGGACCGATATCGACTTTGTTCTTCTGGGGACGGGCGAGGCTATGCTGCCCGTGCCGGCGCGTTTGCGCGCGGCTCTGGAAGGGGCCGGGATCGGCGTGGAGCCGATGGCGACGGCGACGGCGTGCCGGACGTTCAATGTGCTTCTTGGAGAGGGGCGGCGCGTGGGCGCGGCCGTTCTGGCGCTTTGACTCTCCTTGCGCGGGCAAATAGCTCTTGCGGATGGGAGAATGGGGAGTGGAGAGCGGTAAGCTTCAAGCCTCCGGCGGGGATATTCATGAACAGAAGAAAACCTGAAGCAATGCGGGACGGTCGATGGAGCTGATCGTTTCGGATCTGGCCGTCATTCGCGGTGGTATGCGGGTGCTGGAAGGGGTGAACTTTCGGGTCGCGTCCGGCACGGCGCTGGTGTTGCGTGGGCCGAACGGGATCGGCAAGACGACGCTTTTGCGCACACTCGCAGGGTTGCAGCTGGCCGATGAGGGCGAGGTCACGCCCGGGCCGCAGGAGATGGCCTATGCCAGCCATGCCGATGGAAACAAGGGCACGCTGAGTGTCTCCGAAAATCTTGAATTCTGGGCCAACCTGCATGGTGTGACAGATATTTCCCCGGCCTTGCGGGACTTCAACCTTGAGGCGCTCGCGGCGCGGCCGGCGGGCTCGCTCTCTGCCGGGCAGAAGCGGCGGCTGGGGCTGGCGCGGATGGCCGTGACGGGGCGTCGGATCTGGCTTTTCGACGAGCCGACCGTGTCGCTTGATGTCGACTCGGTGGCGCTCTTTGCCGATGCCGTGCGGCGGCATCTGGGGCAGGGGGGGCTTGCGGTGGTCGCGACGCATATCGATCTCGGGCTTGAGGGCGACATGCTGCAGCTCGGGCCCTTCAAGGCGATTCCGCCCGAAGAGACCCAGGACGATTTTCACGAGGCTTTCCTGTGATCGCGCTGTTGAAACGTGACCTTGCGCTGTCGGTGCGCGCGGGTGGGGGCTTCGGGCTGGCGCTCGCTTTCTTCCTGATCGTGGTGACGCTGACGCCGTTTGCCGTCGGGCCGAACTCCGCGACGCTGTCGACCATCGCGGCCGGCATTCTCTGGCTCGGCGCGCTGCTCTCCTGCCTGCTCTCGCTCGACCGGATCCTTGCGCTGGATTACGAGGATGGCGCGCTGGAACTGCTGGCCACCGCGCCGATCCCGATGGAGGGGGTCGCGAGCATCAAGGCGCTGGCGCATTGGTTGACCACGGGCCTGCCGCTGACACTGGCCGCGCCGGCGTTCGGCGTGTTGCTGAACCTGCCGCCGGAAGGGTTCCTCTGGATGACGATCTCGCTGGCCGTCGGGACTCCCGCGCTGTCCGTCGTGGGGACCTTTGGGGCCGCGCTGACAGTCGGGCTGAAGCGGGGCGGGCTGTTGCTCTCGCTGATCGTGCTGCCACTCTATGTGCCGACGTTGATTTTCGGCGCCGAAGTGGCGCGGCGCGGTGCAGAAGGCATGGCCTTCCAGACGCCGCTGGCGCTGCTGGCCGGGATCACTCTGGCGACGGTGGCGCTGCTGCCTTTCGCCTCGGCTGCGGCAATCCGCATCAACCTGCGTTGAAAATGAGCAACCAGCGGCTGTTGAGCCGTTCCCAAGGAAGCAATAGGCTCCGCGCCATGTCTGAACGTTTGCCAAAACCCAAATCGCTTTGGGAATACGCCAATCCCCGCCGCTTCATGGCCTTTTCCGGCTTCCTGCTGCCCTTCGTTGCGGTCGGGACGGTCGCGACACTGGCGATCGGGCTGATCTGGGGATTCTTCTTCACGCCGGACGATTACCGACAGGGGTCGACGGTGAAGATCATCTATATCCACGTGCCCTCGGCGATGATCGCGATCAATGCCTGGCTGATGATGCTGGTCGCTTCGCTGATCTGGCTGATCCGGCGGCACCACGTCTCGGCGCTGGCCGCCAAGGCGGCGGCCCCCGTGGGCGCTGCGATGACGCTGATTGCCCTGGCCACCGGCGCGATCTGGGGGCAACCGATGTGGGGGACATGGTGGGCCTGGGATCCGCGCCTGACCTCCTTCCTCGTGCTGTTCCTGTTCTATCTCGGATACATGGCGCTCTGGACCGCGATCGAGAATGACGACACGGCGGCGGAGCTGACCTCCGTGCTCTGCATCGTGGGCTCCGTATTCGCAGTCCTCAGCCGCTACGCGCTGCATTTCTGGAACCAGGGGCTGCACCAGGGCTCGTCGGTCCTGCGGGCGGGGGCCGTCACCGGCACCGATACCGAGGAGAAGGTCTCCAACGTCTTTTTCTATCCCTTGATGCTGTCGATGATCGGGTTCGCGGGGTTCTTCGTCCTGCTCATCCTGATCCGCACCCGGACCGAAGTGCGGGCGCGGCGGATACGGGCTCTGCAGGCACGGGAGCGGATGGCATGATGCCGGATCTTGGAAAATACGCAGCCGAAGTGCTCTCGGCCTATGCGGTCACGATTGTGTTGATGGTTGTTTTGCTGGTGATTTCGTTGCGGCAATCTGCGAAAACCAAGGCCGCGTTGCGGGTTATCGAAGCGGCCCGGCAGGCGAAAAAGGCCGGAGGGCAAGAGACGAATGGCTGAACAGGCGGGCAAACGCGTTTCCTTCATGATGATTCTGCCGCCGCTGATCTTTCTTGGCGTGGCGGCGTTGTTCTTTTTCGGCATGCAGCGGGAGAACCCGGATGCATTGCCCACCGCGCTCAAGGGGCAGCCGGCGCCGTCGATGCAGCTTGAGAGCTTTGCCAGCAAGGAGATGCTGACAGAAGCGGCGCTGCGAGAGGACGGTGTGAAGCTGGTGAATTTCTGGGCGAGCTGGTGCGCGCCCTGCCGGGCCGAGCATCCGCAGCTCATGGAACTGGCCGCAGAGGGCGTGGCGATCCACGGCATCAACTACAAGGACCAGGAGGCCAAGGGCATGGCCTTTCTCTCCGGGCTCGGCGATCCCTATACGCTGGCCGGGGCTGACCAAAGCGGGCGTACCGGGCTCGACTGGGGCGTCTATGGCGTTCCCGAGACCTTTGTCATCGATGGCAATGGCAAGATCGTGACGCGGTTTGCCGGCCCGATCACCAGCTCGGTGCTGGAGAAAACCATCCGACCGGCGATTGCGGAAGCTGCCGCGAACTAGACACTGGGCTTGGATGCTCCGGGTCGAGGCGCGGTGATGGCTGGTATTGGACCGGAGCGCATGTTGGCACGGCACGGGTCAGAGCCTGCGGGCCGGTGCGACGCCTGCGATCGCGGTAAACTGGGGGCGCCGCGCGCTACGCCTCCAAACCGCTCCCTCTTGGGTTTCCGCCGCGTATCGCATAGATTTGGCGCATGTCCGTGACCCCGTCCCCAGCCCAGCCGGTCGAGGAGCGCCCGCCCTGGCGCTTGCGCGTCGTGGTGGCGCTGATCCTTCTGGCGTCGGCGGTGACGCTCTATGTCACAAATCTCTGGCTCTCGGATCGCTTCACCGAGACCACGCGCAACCGTGCAGAGCTGCGGCTGACGCTGTATTCCGGAAACGTTATCAGCGAGTTGCAGCGCACGTCCGTGGTGCCGCTCCTGCTGGCGCAGGACCCGGCGCTGATCGGGGCGTTGAATGCGGCGGATTTTACCCAGAGCTCTCAGCGCCTGATTTCCTTCAAGGACGAGATCGGCGCGGCCTCCCTGATGCTTCTGGACGCGGATGGGCGGGTCGTGGCGGCCACGGATCGCAGCCTGATCGGCTCGCCACATCGGGCGAGCGCCTATTTCATTGACGCGATCCGGGCCAATGACACGGTCTTTTCTGTCGTCGAACTGGACACGGGGGCCAAGGAATTCACCTATTCGCGCAAGATAACCTCCGAGCGCGAGCCGATCGGGGTCATCGTTGTCGAGGTCGATCTGCGCAAGTTCGAGGATGCCTGGGCGGGGATCGCTGATGCTGTCCTGGTGACCGACAGCGAGGGTGAGATTATCCTGGCGACCGAGCCGCGCTGGCGCGGACGGACGGTCGAGGAGGCGCTGGCGGCGCAATCGGCGCCTTCGGCCATTGCCCGCGCCCTGCACGCCACGACCGATTGGTCACTGACCATGCCCGACGCCTATATCCTCGGCGAGGCGGTGATGCGCTCGGAGGCGCGGATTCCGTTTCAGGGCTGGAGAATTGTCGGTTTCACCACCTATTCCTCGGTGCGCGCAAGCGTGAACGGTGTGCTGGCGATGGAGATCATGGGGTTCGCGCTGCTCCTTGCCGCCGCTTTCTACTTCATGTCGCGCAAGGCGCAGTCGCGCTCGCGCCTTTTCCAGCGAGAATCTCAGGAACTGCGTATCCTCAATCAGAGGTTGCAGCGTGAAATCGCCGAGCGGGAACGGGCGGAAAAGAACCTGGAAGTGGCCGAGCAGACCCTGGCGCAGAGCTCCAAGCTGGCGGCGCTCGGCGAGATGTCGGCCTCGGTGAGTCACGAGTTGAACCAGCCGCTGGCGGCGATGAGGACCTATCTGGCCGGCGCGCGTCTGCTGCTACAGCGACGCCGGAGCGAAGAGGCGCTCAGTTCATTCCAGCGGATCGACGACCTGATCGGGCGGATGGGCGCGATCACGCGGCAGCTCAAATCCTATGCGCGCAAGGGCGAAGAAGCCTTTGAGCCGCTCGATGTGCGCGAAGCCGTCTCGGGGGCGCTGTCGATGATGGAGCCGCAACTCAAGAGCCGGCGCGTGGCCATCTCGCGGACCATGCCGGCCGAGCCGGTGATGGTGCTCGCCGACAGGCTGCGCCTGGAGCAGGTCTTCATCAACCTCTTCCGCAACGCCATCGATGCAACGAAGAAATCGCGGGAGCCACAGATCGAACTGATCCTGTCCTCCGGGCAGACAGCGACGTTGAGCGTGCGGGACAATGGGCATGGAATCGCCGATCTCGACTCGCTTTTCGAGCCTTTCTACACCACAAAGCAGCCGGGCGACGGTGTTGGGCTGGGCCTGGCAATCTCCTCCGGTATCGTGAGCGATTTCGGGGGGCGCCTGACGGCGCGCAATGCACCTGAAGGTGGCGCGGTTTTTGAAGTGCAGCTTCCGATCCTGTCGGAGAACAGGGAGGCGGCGGAATGAGTCAGAGAGCAGGGCTCAAGGAGGGTTCACGATGGCCAAGGCAATGAAGATCGCGATTGTCGATGACGAGCAGGACATGCGGCAGTCGATCAGCCAGTGGCTCGCGTTGTCCGGGTTCGACACGGAAAGCTTTGCCACTGCCGAAGAGGCGCTCAAGCGGATCGGGCCGGATTACCCGGGCGTCGTGGTCTCCGATGTGCGTATGCCGGGCATGGACGGGATGGCGTTCCTCAAGCGGCTGATGAGCCAGGATTCGGCTCTGCCCGTGATCATCATCACTGGCCATGGTGATGTACCGATGGCCGTGGAGGCGATGCGCGTGGGCGCGTTCGATTTCCTGGAGAAGCCCTTCAACCCCGACCAGATGACCGAGCTGGCCAAGAAGGCGACGCAGAAGCGGCGGCTGGCGCTGGATGCCCGCGCGCTGCGGCGCGACCTCTCGGGCGGCACGCAGATCATGGACAAGCTGATCGGCGCGAGCCCGGCAATGGAACGGTTGCGGGAAGACATTCTGGATCTCGGACAGGCTGATGGCCATGTGCTGATCGATGGCGAGACAGGGACCGGCAAGACCCTGGCGGCGCATGCGCTGCACGCGGTGGGCAGCCGGGCTTCGAAACCCTTCGTTCTGGTGCAATGCGGCGCCTATGCCGAGGAGGAAATGGGCAGCAAGCTCTTCGAGGGCGACCCGGATGCCAGCCTTCTGCCGCTGGTCGAGCAGGCCCGCGGGGGAACGCTTTGCCTGGAGGATGTCGAGGCGCTGAGCGCGGCACTTCAGGCGCGGCTGCTGACCTTCATCAATGACCAGGGCGCGCCGGCGGAGACACGGATCGTCGCGGTGTCGAACCTGCAGGAGCAGGGCAAGACGAGCGAAGACGCGTTGCGCCCCGATCTCTTCTATCGGCTGGCGGCGATGCGGATCACGCTGCCGCCGCTGCGACAGCGCGGCGAAGATATCTTGCAGCTTTTCAACCGTTTTGCGGAAGGGTTCTCGGACGAGTATGGCTGCGAAGCGCCCGAAGTCGGCGCTCAGGAGGCTGCGCAGTTGCTGCAGGCGCCCTGGCCGGGCAATGTGCGCCAGCTGATCAACGTGGCCGAGCGCGCGGTGCTGCAATCACGGCGCGGATCGGGAACAATCGCCTCGCTGCTGATGGCGGAGAGCGAGACCGTCGAGCCGGTGATGACGACGGAAGGCAAGCCGTTGAAGGAATATGTCGAAGCGTTCGAGCGGATGCTCATCGACAACACGATGCGGCGCCACAAGGGGTCGATCGTGGCTGTGATGGACGAGCTCTGCCTGCCGCGGCGAACACTCAACGAGAAGATGGCGAAATATGGTCTCCAACGGTCGGACTATCTCTAAAGCGGTCTCCGGGGTGGAGGACGGGCCCGGCGCTCTGCTCTTCGACATGGACGGGCTGCTGCTCGACACCGAAACGGTGGCACGGGACAGCTTCGTCGAGGTGGCCGATGCTTTCGGGCTAGCGGGCGCGGAGCGGTTCTTCCTCGAACTGATCGGGTCGAGCGGGGCACAGACCAGCGCCCGGATTGGTGCGGCACTGGCACCGGACGCGGACCTGTCGCGGTTCAAGGCGGATTGGAGCGCGGGCTTCGAGGCGCGGATCGCGGCGGAGGTGCCGGTCAAACCCGGCGTCCGCGACGTGCTCGAAGCGCTTTCGGCGCGCGGGTATCCAATGGTCGTGGTGACCTCGACCGATGGGCAGAAAGCGCGCAGGCAGCTCGGCCGGGCCGGGCTCTGGCCGCATTTCCGGGACCTTGTCGGTGGCAATGACGTCACCGCCCACAAGCCGGATCCGGCGCCCTATTATCTCGGCGCCGAGCGGGCCGGGGTCGCGGCGACCTCCTGTTTCGCCTTCGAAGATAGCGACAAGGGAGTCACGGCGGCAGTGGCGGCGGGCTGCCGCGTGTGGCAGGTGCCGGATCTGCGCCCCGAGGGGCAGGACTTGCCGGAACTGGGCCAGCATGTCGCTGCGGATCTGGGGACGGCGATGGAGGCGGCCGGGTTGCTTTGAGCGCCGGAGGGCAGGGGCGGTGCTGCCCCTTTTGGGGAGGTATTGGCACGGTCTGCAGGCGGACTTTAACCCACCGATCTGACGTCCGCGCGCATACCATCCTGCAAGACGCCTTTGCGAAAGGCGCGCGCCTGCATACCGATCTCAGGGCCAATCCTCCACAGACTCCCCGCGCTCCTTTTGCCACGGCTGCACTTTCCGATTGTAATATCCCCTGACCTGCCGATATGGTCAGTATTACCGGCCTTTTCGGACGCATGGCGCGTTTTCAGGGGCCGATTGCAAATTTCACTGGACCGGGCAGGGCAGGCCACTTGCCGCCCATGGTCGGGACAGCGTAACCGGTCGGTTTGGACCAAGGCCCGAGGCATTTCCCGGGCAGAACCATATAAATTGGTGCGCCGCGCAGACGCGATGGCCGCATCGGAGAACATGAATCGCGATGGAACGCGCGTTGGATTTTGACAGAGCAGGCAGGGCGCGAGACCGCGCCGCTGCCGCTATTGTGCTGCCCGCCGTTCCCGCCCCAGCATATCATCCCGGACCTCCACCAGCACCTGACCGGACGCTGGCCCCGCCGGGATGCGAAAGACATCAATGGCAAAGAAGATGCTCATCGACGCCACACACGCGGAAGAGACCCGCGTTGTCGTGGTGGACGGCAACAAGGTTGACGAGTTCGATTTCGAGACCGTCAACAAGCGCCAGCTAGCTGGCAATATCTATCTCGCAAAGGTGACGCGTGTGGAGCCCTCGCTCCAGGCGGCCTTTGTCGATTACGGCGGGAACCGGCACGGTTTCCTCGCTTTCTCGGAAATCCATCCGGATTATTATCAGATCCCGGTCGCGGATCGTGAAGCCCTTCTGGCCGAAGAGAAGGAGATGAATCGCGACGAGGAAGAGGACGACGGCGAAGAGTCGAAGAAGTCCCGCTCCCGGTCGCGCCGTTCCCGGTCGCGCTCGCGTAAACGTGATCGCAAGGATGAAGGCTCGGAGACACAGGAGACGGAGGTCGCCGCGGCGCCCGTTGTACCGGCAATCGAGGGCATGGATGTCGTCGATTTTGGCGAAGAAGCTGTTGATCCGGACGCGCTGGCGAGCCCGATCGACGTGATCGAGGATGGCAAGGAGCCTGCTGCTGAGATCACGACGGATGACGCCGGGGCCGAGACATCCGAGGAACCGTCCCAGACCGAGGAACCTGTCGAAGCTGCACCGGCAGAAGACGCTGTCTCAGAGACGGAGAGTGCCGAGGCTGAGGCATCCGAACAGGTTGTCGAGGCTGAGGCCGCCGAAACCGAGGCGGACGCTCCCTCCGAAGAGCCTGTCGCGGTTGAAGAGACGGCCGAAGCGCCCGCAGAGGCCGAGCAGCCTGAAGCCGTAACGGCGGTTGACGCCGAAGAGGTTGCCGACACCGAAACCGATACGTCCGAAGCGGCGCCGGAAGAGGGTGAAACGTCCGAAGAAGAAGCGCCGGTGCGTCCGATCGCGGCCCGGCTTGAGGATGATCCGGCTGACGTTGTCTCCGGCGAAGTTGTCGAGGGCGACGAGGCGGACGAGGCCGCCGCGCGTGACGAGGCCGACACTTCCGTTGAAGACAGTGCTGAGCCGGAGCAGGAGCCGTCTGCTGAAGAACCTGTTGTAGAAGCGACTGAAGCCGACGCCGAGACCGGCTCGGACGAGGCTGTTGAGCAAGAGGCTGCTGCCGATGCCCCGGTTGAAGAAGCTGCATCGCCTGAGGTAGCGGAAGATGCACCTTCCGAAGGCAAGGCTGAGGAAGCCGCGACCGAAGAGGTGGCTGCGGAAGAAACCGCTCCTGAGGCTTCAGGGGATGACACGCCGGCCGACGCCTCCGCGAAACCTGCCGATGAGAGCGAGTCCTCGGAGGAGGAGACCGGCTCCGACGATGATGACGAGGACGAGGATCATCCCGGCCACGACATCGAGTCGGTCGCCGAGGAAGACGTGCAGGAAGAGATCCGCCGTCCGCGCAAGCCGCGGATGCGGCGCTATAAGATCCAGGAGGTCATCAAGGTCCGCCAGATCATGCTGGTCCAGGTGGTCAAGGAAGAGCGCGGCAACAAGGGCGCGGCGCTGACGACCTATCTCAGCCTCGCCGGACGCTATTGCGTGCTGATGCCGAATACGGCCCGGGGCGGTGGGATCTCGCGCAAGATCACCAATGCGTCGGACCGCAAGAAGCTCAAGGAGATCGCCAGCGAGATCGACGTGCCCGAGGGCGCGGGTCTGATCGTGCGCACGGCTGGGGCCAAGCGCACCAAGGCCGAGATCAAGCGCGACTACGAATATCTCAAGCGGCTCTGGGAACAGATCCGCGAGCTGACGCTCAAGAGCATCGCGCCGGCGCCGATCTATGAAGAGGGCAACCTCATCAAGCGTTCGATCCGCGACCTCTACAACCGCGAGATCGACGAGGTGATCGTCGCGGGCGACGAGGGCTATCGCGTGGCCAAGGACTTCATGAAGATGATCATGCCGTCCCACGCCAAGAACGTGAAACCCTATGGCGAGCCGATGCCGCTCTTCGCGCGCTATCAGGTCGAGAGCTATCTCGGGGGCATGTTCAACCCGGTCGTTCAGCTCAAGTCCGGCGGATATATCGTCATTGGCGTGACCGAGGCTCTGGTGGCCATCGACGTCAACTCCGGTCGGGCGACCAAGGAAGGCTCGATCGAGGACACCGCGGTCAAGACGAACCTGGAGGCGGCTGAGGAGGTCGCGCGCCAGCTGCGCCTGCGTGACCTTGCGGGTCTGATCGTGATCGATTTCATCGACATGGAAGAGCGCAAGAACAACAACGCGGTCGAGAAACGCTTCAAGGACAAGCTGAAGACCGACCGCGCGCGGATCCAGGTCGGGCGGATCTCCGGTTTCGGCCTGATGGAGATGAGCCGGCAGCGGCTGCGGCCGGGTATGCTGGAAGCAACCACGCAGCCTTGCCCGTCCTGTCACGGCACCGGCCTTCTGCGCTCCGATGACAGCATTGGCCTGCAAATCCTGCGCCAGCTGGAAGAGGAAGGTGGGCGTCGGCGCTCGAAGGAGGTGTTGGTCAAGGCACCCGTGGGCATCTGCAACTTCCTGATGAATCAGAAGCGCGAGCATATTGCGCTTATCGAGGCGACCTATGGGCTTTCGGTCCGGATCGAGGCCGATCCAAGCCTGGTGCCGCCCGATTTCTCCATCGAGAAATTCAAGACGGCGACCCGCTGGGTGCCGGAGGTGTCTGCGCCGGTGATCTCCATCGACACTTCGGACATGCCTGATCTCGAAGAAGAGCCGGTTGTCGAGGAAGCCGTAACGGCTGAACCGGAGCCAGAGGCCTCGGACGAGGAGGATGGCGCGCCGAAGAAGAAGCGGCGGCGTCGGCGGCGTCGGCGCAACGGTGGCTCCGAGGACGGTCAGGGCGATGAGGCACAGAACGGGGCCGAGTCCGACGAGTCCGCGGAGACGCAGGCCGAAGCGGAGAGCGACGAGAGCGAAGACGCGAACGGCGAGGAGTCTCAGAAGTCGGGGCGGTCCCGTCGTCGTCGCTCCCGGCGGCGGTCCGGGAAATCCGCCGAGGAGACTTCGGAAACAGGCGAGACCGAGAACGAGGCGAACCCCGAGGCAACGGTCAAGGCTGAAGCGGCCGAAACGCTGCCCGAGGCCGACACCGCTGAGCCGGTCGAGGTCTCGACCGAGGCTCCAAGCGCTGATGGCGGCAATGAATCGCCTGCTGCGGAGGAGCCGCCTCAGGAAGCGGTGACCGAGGCGCAGGACCCGGTCGCGGAAGAGAGTGCGCCGGAAACTGCGGCTGCTGCGGAAGAGACCCCGGCAACGGCGGATGACGTCCAGCCGGACGCCGCCCCCGCGGAAGAAGCGGCAGCCGAAGAGACCGTCTCGGAAGAGACTGTCGCCGAGGAAGAGCCGGTAGAGGCCAACGAGGTGGAGGAAGCTGAAGCCGTGATGGCTGAGGTCGAGGTCGCGCCGGAACCCGACCAGCCGGCAAAGCCGAAGCGGCGCGGATGGTGGTCTGTCGGCCGCTGACCGAGCTGTCGGCCAGTTGAGTCATGGATGGCCCGGCCGGTTTGCGGTCGGGCCATTCTCGTTTCGGGAGATCTGGAATGCGAGCGATTGCGGATACGGACCGGCTTGTGGCCGATGGAATCATCGATGCGCACCAGGCGCAGGAAATCGAACGGCGGGCGCGGCGGGAGATGGTCGCACTTGGCGTGAACTGCATTCTTTGTCTTGGAATTCTCGCGGCGACGGGTGGGCTGATCTTCTGGCTTGCCGATCCGCTGGCGGTGGCCATCTGGGGGCTTCTGTCGCTGGCCGGTGGTGCAGCGATCCTGTGGCGGGGGGGAGACCTCTTTGCGATGTTCGGGCATGCGATGGCGCTGATCGGAGCGGGGATGCTCGTTGGCGGGGCCTGTGTCGAGCTGGTGCAGAACCACGCGGCCATCGCGGCGGTTTTCATGCTTCTCGGCGGCGCAACGCTGCTTTTGGCAAGCGGCGTGCTATTGCTGCGACCGTTGGCGCGGGGCCGCTTCGTGCTCGGCGCGATCTTCCTTATGGGGCTCGCGGTGCATCTCTCGGGAACGGCCCTCTGGCTGGAGGAGCATGAGATTGCCGGCGCGTCGCGGGTGGTGTTCTACTTCTATGCCGCGGTGGCGATTGCCGGGGCAGGCTGGCTTGTCGATGTCCGTCTCGTCACGGCGCTGGCAATTGTGCCCTTTGCGCAAATGCTCGACACGGGCACCGGCTACTTCCATGCCGCTTATGTCTTCTTCTCACCAGAGCCGACCCTCTCGATTCTGCAGATGTGTCTTCTCATCGCGATGATGCTGACCGTGGCAAGACAGAGCGACGCGCGGACGGCCCGTCACGCCATGGTTCTCGTGATGCTGGCCTTTGTCGTGGCCAATCTCTGTGCGTTGGTCGGCGCGCTCTGGGGCGATGTCGTCGGAGAGACGGTCCTGGGACCGCACTGGCAGGACTTCGACGGTGAGGGAGGCTACAACGCGACCGCTTATGAGGCCGCGCGGGAAGCTTTCCGCGACCGGGCGGTCACGATCTCGGCGGATCTCTACGCGATCCTTTGGGCGATTGCCCTTGCGGCGACGCTCGTCTGGGCTGCGCTCGGCAGTCGCCGCGGTTTGTTCAACGCGGCGCTGACTTTCGCGGCGATCCATTTCTATACCCAGCTTTTCGAGAGTTTTGGCGACGAGCCGTTGGCTTGGGTCATTGGTGGGTTGGCAGCTGTGCCGCTGGCCTGGGGAATGTGGCGGCTTGATGCCTGGATCGCCCGGAGGGCAGGGGAGATGAAGGATAATGTGGGGTAAAATAGTACCATAATTTTAACCCATTGAATTTACAGGTGTATTATGGACATTTGTCACTTGACTGGCCGGTCAGAGTCTTTAGAACCGGCGCATCCAAAGGTTCAAGGCGTCTCCGGGCGCCCCCGAAAGTTCCGAAAAAGAGCAAGAAGATGAAAACATATACCGCAACTCCGGCGGATATCGAAAAGAAATGGATCATCATCGACGCCGAAGGCGTCGTGCTTGGCCGTCTCGCCTCGATTGTCGCCAACCGCCTGCGCGGCAAGCACAAGCCGACCTTCACCCCGCATATGGACATGGGCGACAATGTTATCGTGATCAATGCCGAGAAGGTGCAGATCTCGGGCAACAAGCGCAACAAGCCCAACTACTGGCACACCGGCTACCCGGGCGGCATCAAGTCCCGCACCACGGGGCAGATTCTCGAGGGCAAGTACCCCGAGCGCGTCGTGACCCAGGCCGTCAAGCGCATGCTGCCGGGCAACCGCCTGAGCCGCCAGCAGATGACCAATCTGCGCGTCTATGCCGGCACCGAGCATCCGCATGAGGCCCAACAGCCCGAAGTGCTCGACGTCAAAGCAATGAACAAGAAAAACACCCGGAGCTGAGGACAATGGTCGAAGAAATCAAATCCCTCGCCGAGCTGAACGAAGTCGCCGAAGGCACTGTTCCGGTCGAAGAAATCGCCATCTCACGTGACCCTGTTCGCGACGAGCTTGGCCGTTCCTATGCCACTGGCAAGCGGAAGGACGCGGTTGCCCGTGTCTGGATCAAGCCGGGCTCCGGCAAGGTCACCGTCAATGGTCGTGACATCACGGTTTATTTCGCGCGTCCCGTGCAGCAGCTGATCCTGAACCAGCCCTTCCAGGTTGCTGGCGTCGAAGGTGAATTCGACGTTGTCGCCACCGTCAAGGGCGGCGGACTTTCCGGTCAGGCCGGCGCGGTCAAGCACGGAATTTCCAAGGCGTTGCAGCTCTATGATCCGGCCCTGCGCGCCCCGCTTAAGGCTGCCGGGTTCCTGACCCGCGACGCGCGTGTGGTTGAACGGAAGAAGTTTGGCCGCCGCAAGGCTCGCCGGAGCTTCCAGTTCTCCAAGCGCTAACGCAGAACAAGCAATAACCTCACCAAAATCGAACGCCCACTTTCCCAAGTGGGCGTTTTTTGTTGGTTGCAGACTGTTAGCAAAGCTTTGAAATTGTCGACGTTTAGGGCTCGCGATTTCAGGATAGTTGCAACAATACCGGCATCTTGTTGATAGCCAGCGGTTGGTATTTTCGAGATCAAACAGGAACACTACAATGGACCCTTGTGCTGTTTCTGCGAAAGGACTTTGATGCTGTAGCCGCCCCCGACGGCGTCTGATGTGCCACGGTGGGTTTGTCACAATCCACCTTGGAGG